>NZ_VCKX01000029.1 GCF_005889725.1 Nonomuraea zeae | reverse complement strand
TCCAGGCGCATCCGGAACGGTTCCGCGGCCGGCGGCCCTACCCACCGGCACTACCGACCAACGTGTGGATCAACCAGCCACCCGCGGCCCCGAGACCGACACCTCACCACAAAGCACGCAAGTAGCCTGACGTCTCACCGGGTTTGACAGGTTCCAAAGGGTCGCCCTCATGATCGCCGTGCTGACGTGGCGGCCGGTTGTAGTTGCTGACATGAGCTGCGCCCCGCCACCAGGGCTTCGCGATGAGCACGCAGTCGGACGAGGTGGAATGAGGCCAGAAACCGGCCTGCCAGCAGGAGAGGCTGCCAGGCCCGCCGCCGCATTGTCACGGTCTTTGACCACGTGGACTCCGGCGCGGTGGCCGATCCAGTTTCTGGGGGCCACGCACATGGTCGGGCACAGGTCGGCGGGGCCGCACGCGCTCATCTGAGCCAAAGAACGAGCGCGAGGGCCAGCACGGAGCAGCCGCTCACGGTCTTGAACCATCGCCCGGCGGTCGATTTCTCCGGGAACAACCCCTCACACGCGCCCTCGGCGAACGTCACCAGTACGAGCCACGGGCTCCACGCCACGAGCAGGCAGCATGCGACCTCCTGGCAGATGGCTGCCACGGCCGGGAGCAGGCGCCGCGGGCCCAGTAGGGAGCCGGGATACTCCCCCCTCATGTCCTTGCCGTCCGGCTTGACGGCGTTGGCCATGTAGGCGACCTTGAAGATCGCCAGCGAGGTCACTGCGGTCAGGAAGGCGGTCCCCAACCCCATCCAGGCCGCCTCCACCGCGCCCAGGCCAGCCCAGGTCACCAGCCCGAGGCGGAGCATCTCGGCCAGCGCGCACACGATCGCCGAGCTGATCGCCCGTGGGGGCCGGCCCTTGAAGACCGTGGCGGTAAGCGGCGCCACAAGAATTCCCCCCACCAGCGGGCCTAACGCCTCCATGGCCGCGAGACCCAGGCTCCTCCAGGTAGGCCCCGCCGCCCACACACCCAGCCCCACCCCGGCGAGCACGACCAGCACGACGTTGCGCTGTATCTCCCGCAGCCGGTACATGCCCAGGTCGATCTTCCAAGCGCGTCCTGTCACTAGGCTCCTAGCTTCGGTAGGAACGATCTACCCGGGCGGCGAGATTCCAGCATAGGGTCGTCGCCATGGCGGCGCAGGACGAGTCGGCGCAGGCACTGGGGAGCCGCCCGTGCGCGAGCGGGCACCAACGCATCCGCACCTGGGCCCAGCCACAGGTCACGCGTGTCGACCACCATGTGCCGCTTCTCCCATCGATCTTCTTCCCGGCGCGCCCGCGCCCGCCATGACGTCCGCCTCGGCGGGCTATACCGGCCTGCCGTCGACGATGAAGACACAAGCCCAGCCGACGCCTCGAGCGGTGCGATGATGCGGGCTTAGGGAGAAGGTCGCGGCACTAAGTGCCGTCGTCCTGCATGAGCGTCACGAGCGAGCACGGCCCCCATGGCCGCGGAGAGCGTGCATGCGACGGCCATCGTACGCGTGACGTTACATGTCGCGGTTGTCGATCGCGTCGCCCACAGCGATCCGCACGCTGTCCGCGCCCGCGGGGGCAGCGACCGCCACAGCAACACCTCCGGCCACGAGCGCAGCCGCGACCGTCGCCATGAAAATACGCTTCATCGAGTCCTCCGAGTCCTCGTATCAGCTACCTGAAGAATGTTCGCCACATGATGGTTGCGCCGTCCAGGCCGGAAGCTGCCGATGTGCGCTCCGATCCTGCCATTTGGCAGCAAGCGTCACATGGCCAGGTCGAGACCTGTCAATCCCCTCAAACGTCAAACCGTAGAGAGGGTTTATGCCACAGCGGCCCTCAGCAGGGCCGTTGATGCTTGCCGCTTCTCGATCATTTGACGTTCGAATGTGACAGGCGGCAGCCCGTCGTTGGCGCTATGCCTGCGATTGATGTCGTGACAAGTCCGCGATCCAGGTCGCGATCTTCAGCCGGCTACTGGGGGCCGTGGCTGCTGCGGCTTACCGATGTTGGCCGCGAGCACTACGTGGCCGCTGGAGGTTGACGAGGAGCTGCGGCGGCTGCGTGAGGCGACCTGGCCGTCAGCGGCGCTGTTGAAGGAGATCCGCGCTGAGCTCGCAGCTCTCGATGACCGGCCAGCCGTCCGTACGGTGACCGCCCTGCAGGAGCGCAGCCCGGTGGCGCGGGTCGCCGCCCGGAGGAACAAGGCCGCCGCCGCGTACGACACAGCGATGGAGCGAGCCGCCGAGCGTTACCGGGCCGTACTGGAGGAGCAGGCGGCCGAGCTGACCGGCCTGCGCAGGCAGGCGACCGTCCGGTACGCGGCCGCCGCCACCGCGGTGGTCAACGCCGTGGTGGCGGGCACCAATCCGGCCGCCGGCGTGAAGGCGGACCCGGGCCTGGTGGAGTGGCCGTGGGCGCCGGACGTCCCCGTGACCGGCTTGCACGAGGTCGACGAGAGCCTGGCCCGGCAGCATCCGATGGCCAGGGCCATCCCGTCCAAGAGGCGGTCCCGTGCTGCGCGGGCGGCGGAACTCGCCAGGGCCGCCCGTCCGCGCGACGACATCGGGGACCGGCTGTTCGTGTACGCGCGTGAGCTGGAGTCCCTCGTCGCCGGCGGGAAGCTGGTCCGGCTGCTGATGCGTGACCGTCTCGCACCGGTCAAGACATATGCGTCGGGATCGTCTACCTTCCCTCTCCCCTGCCAGAGAGGACCCCCGGGTATGGCGTTCCCCCGAACGACGAGAGCCGCGGAGAATCCATGCACGTGTGGCGCAGGGCGGCGTCGATGTCGTGCTGCCACGGGTTCGCATGAGCGCAGCTGCCCGGGATCAGCACGCGCGAGGAGATCGCCCGCGCCGCCGAAGGTCGCCCAATTTAGGCGTTGGCCTCCACGATCAGTGTGCCCACGTGGCCAGGTTCCGGGGCAGGCTCCACCCGGGCCAGCACATCACGAAACCCCTGCCCGGCCAGCATCTGCGCCCACACCTGCGGCTCGTACGTCCACCGGTAGATCCACACCTGAGGGCCGGTGAAGCCCGCCCCGTACATGCCCTGAACGCCCTCGGCGCCCGGCACGGCCGGCGCGGACGTGAACACCAGCCGGCCGCCCGGCGCCAGCCGTTCCTGGACCAGCGGCATCCACTACTCAGGGTCGGTGAACCACAACGCGCCAAAAACGGAGTAGATCGCGTCCCACTGCTGGGCGGCGCCGGTGAGGAAGCCGATCACGTCGGCTTCCATGAAGCGGGCGTTCGGCAGGTGCCCCCACCGCTCGCGGGCGTTCGCGATCTGCACGGGTGACAGGTCCACGCCGGTCGCCGCGATCCCCTTGGTGGCCAGCGCCGCAACGGCGTGTCCGCGGCAAGGCCCCAGTTCGAGCGCTGTGGCGGGATTGCCGAGCAGCTCATCGCCGGGCCCGTGGTCGGAGTACTGGGTCCAGCCGAACGCGTCCTTCAGCGCCAGTTCGGGCGAGGTGTCGTTCTTGCGGACGCCGGCGGCGTAGCGGTCCCAGTAGGCGGTGCGGTCGGTGACAGCGGGCACGTTGGGCATGGCGGGCACCTTGGGGCGCGGGGGACAAGACCCGCGTCACGGTAGCGCCCCACCTGCGGTGATCACCGGAGAACGGCGCACGGATTTACCCGGCACAGCGGAAAGGCCGGGAACGACGCAGCGTCCCCGGCCCTCTCGCGCAGGACGGTTCGGTCAGTGGCAGTCGGTGCCAGGCGCGCACGGCGTGCACTGGTTGAAGCCCGCTTCCCACAGCGACCAGTCCACTTCGAAGCCGTTGCCAGCCACGACGTGGGCGGTCTTCTCGACCGAGCCGTCGAACTTGAACTCGATCTCGGGGACGTGGTGCAGGAACTCGCCGTTGAAGTACTTGGCGCAGAAGGCGGCATAGTTCCGGGTGTCGAGGATGAAGTTGTGTACGGCTCTGTCGATCAGCGGGCCGCAACTGATCTCCAGGCGCTGGCCCCACTTCTCCATCGCGGTGATGAGGTAGGCGATCGTCTGGCCGAAGCACCGTTCGGCCGTGACCGTGTCCCACAGGTGATCGCGGACGAGAAGCTGGATCTGCCGCTCCCACACGTCGGGGTCGACGAACGAGCGGGGGTCACGCCAGCCGCCGGGCGGGGGCTGGTACCGCTCCGTGGATGTGGTGGTGGCCGTCATGAGGACCTCCTGGGGTGAGGATGGTCGCCGCCCCGCTGCTGTCTGGTCGGGCGGAGCAGGGCGGCTCACATTTCACCGTGACTCGCCGTCGAACGCCGGTGAAGAGTCTGACCGTTGCCTTCGGTTGCCGAGTGGTTGCCTTGGGTTGCCTTTCTGGTGGCGGGGTCTTCACAGCAGCCCGGCGGCAGGACCACACTGAAGGGCGACCCGACCCCGGGGGGCAAGCCCCGTGGACAGCGCACGCGAGCATCACCCGCTGACGGCGCTTCTGAAGAGCAGGCGCTGGACTGCTGCCGCGTTCCTGCGCAAAGTGGCCGAGCGGCACGGCGGGCTGGGATACGGCGGCATGGCGTGCCGGAAGGAGAAAGTGTCGCGATGGAAGCGCCGGCGTGGCCGTCCCCGGGATCACCACCCAGTACGCGATGGCCGACCTGCTGAGCATCCCAAGCACGAGGTCGACACTCGAGGATGGCCCGGCTGGCTGCTCCTGGTGCTCCGCGACGATCGGGTCGTTTTGGAGTCGCCATGGACTCCCGCGGGTAGCGTCACAGTACTGGGCGAAGTTGGAGGGCCCGGTGGATCGACGGGGCTTCTTAATCGCATCGACGGGCACACAGGCCGGCATCGTCGCGCAGTGGGCGACCACCGAGACAGCATCGGCCAGCACGGTGACCGGCCGCCGTATCGGAGCCGACGTCGTCAACCAGCTCGACGTCCGACTGGATGCGCTACGCCACCTGGACGACGAGCTTCGTCTCGTACACCCGCGTGATTCGACGGTAATGCGACTACAAGGTCACGTACAGCGACCCGACGCAACGCAACATCACGAGTCGACGCCCGCCAGACCAACCCGCCACCAGCATGCCGGGCGCTCCACATCAACGGGGATGGCGCAGAAGACCACAAGCTCACTGGCGACCGTGCGGACCGTGTCAGTGGCGATCTTTGTCGAAGTGGGCAAGCATCCACGCCAAGGATCGAGGCGGCCTCAAAGACAGCGGTGGTCGTCCCGATTGCCTTCACCGCCATCGCCAGCCCCGTGGGCACACCTTCAAAGCAACATGCTGTGAAGATCAGCCAACGTGCCATACGTGAAGGAAAAGATCATCTCTCGATGACCTGCGAGAATAGGGCAACAACCCAAGATAACGATGGACGACGGGTTGTGTTGGTACAGCGATTAGCGGTATGGGCTGTTCGAGCAGGTCAGGGCGGTACACGACCAACGGCGTTGAGTCAGATTTCAAGCTCGAACGCGGAGGGAACGGTCCGGAGAGATACCGCTATCTCGGGTGTTTCTGCAGGTCACAGCAAACATCTGCCCCATGATCCATCTCACCGCTAATGGCTGTCCCGTCGTTCCTCGACCCCGGGTGCCCAGGGATGGTCGGACATGGTCGAGCGGGTGGTGCTCAAGGCGATTGAGGCTCTCGCCGGCTGGCGTGGGCTCAGCGACATCCGCTCCAGCCTCCCAGAAATCTACTAAGTAAAGGGCGTCGGATTATGACAAGATTGCGGCCGGGATGCGCACCATGAGGAACACCGCGCCAGACAGCAGGTAGGTAACTCCGTCCCAGCCGAGTACCCAGCCTGGCGAGACGAAGGCGATCACCAACCCGGCGATCGTGGGCCCGATGACGGCGACGAGGTTCCCGGCGATCTGCAGGAGGGCGTTGGCCGGAATGAGGGCATCGGGTTCGACGATTCCGGCGATCAAGCCTTTCGCCGCGGGGGCGAAGAACGCGGCGGACGCGGCAGTCAGCACCGCCAGGCCGCCCAGGGACCAGACGGTGGCCGAGCCGTTCAGGAGCAGCGTGGCGGAGAGGCACTGGCTGAGGCCGCAGACGATCTGACACGTCACGATGATCCTAAGCCGGGGCAGCCGATCGGCCAGTACGCCAGCGCTCGGTGTGACGGTCAGGAAGACGATCATGCTGATGGTCGCCACCACGCCGATCGCGGTACCCCCGCCATCCCGTTCGATGAGTGCGAAGGCCAGCCCGGCGGGGGCCGTGGTGGTGCCGAGGACGGAAGCGGTACGCGCCACGGCGTAGCGACGGAAGTTCCGGTTCTGGCGCAGCAGTTCCACGGCGGCGCCGAGTCGGTCCCGCATCACTGATCCGTGGCCAGCTCAGGCCGTACGTCCCGAACGAGCCAGGGCCCCTGCCATATCTGCTCGGCGTGGCAGGCGCGCGCTGACCGGTCCCACCTGTAAGGTGCGAACCTCCTTCCTCGTATGCCACACGCGTCAAAGGAGTGGACTGTGTCAGTGCTCATCGCTCACCTCATCCGAGCAGTCGGTCACGGAGAGCTCTGCTCTCGGGCAGGTGCGGGGGTGACCTGTGGCGATCAGTGACGCGGACATCTCCAGCGCCGTTTCCGCCTACCTCGGGCGCTACCCGGACGAGGCCGCACTGCTGTCTGAGCCAGTGCAGCTTCTGTCCGAAGGACGGGATTTCGCCTCGCGGCGGAATTTCCGGATGCACGTGACCGCCGGCGCGCTGCTGGTTCGCGGTGGCTCTGAAGTCCTGCTTGTCGAGCACCGCGCGTACGGGATCCCGTTGCAGCCCGGAGGCCACCTCGAACCAGACGACACCTCACTGCTCGAGGCAGCGGTGCGCGAGCTGGCGGAGGAAACCGGGATCGACCCGGCGCAGGTCATCCCTGCGTCGCAGACCCCCGTCTACATCGAGTACGGCAGGGTTCCGGCACGGCCGCAGAAGGGCGAGCCGGAGCACCACCATCTCGATATCGGGTACGCGTTCGTAACGGATGCGGACATGGGGCTGCTCCAGGAGTCTGAGGTGACAGGTGCCGCCTGGTATCCACTCGCCGAGGCCGAGCGCCTCGTAGGGCATCGCATCGCGCGAGCCGTACCGGCCCGAATCGGCTAAGGCCCCGTCGAGGCTTCTGCAGCCGCTCGGCCCATGGGCCGGCCGAACAAGGAAGCCTCGACGGTCGCAGCCGCAGCGGACGTTGTCCGAGTTGTGGGGTCCGCTCAGTCGAAGCATGGTTTGACACTCCGGTCCCGGCTCCGCTTGAGCTCGAAGAAGCCCTCCGTCCCGGCGACCAGGACCAGGCCGTCCCACAGCCGACCGGCTGCTTCACCACGGGGAGCTTGCCTGATCACGGGGCCGAACAGGGCCGTGCCGCCGATGCGAAGAACGGGCGTCCCGACATCGAGCCCGACCTCGTTGAACGCCTCGTCGTGGGAGTCCCTGATGAGCTGATCGAACTCCTCACTGCTGCCGGCTGCCGCCAGCGCATCGGGCAGGCCCACCTCTGCGAGGGCTTCGGTGATGACCGTGGGGTCGTCGCGACGTCGTTGGTTGTGGCATCGGGTACCGATGGCGGTGTACAGCTGGCCGAGGACGCTGCGGCTGGCGTGCTCAGCGGCGGCCGCGCAGACCCGCACCGGACCCCAAGCCTTCTCCATCAGGCCGCGGTACTCCTCGCTGAGCCCTTCGCCCTTGCGTTGAACGAGATTCAGGTGGGCCAGCGACATGAGTCGCCAGTCGGCATGCACCGGACGGACCTGCTCGACCTCCAGGAGCCAGCGTGAGGTGACCCACGCCCAGGGGCACAGCGGATCGAACCAGAACGGGACCTGCTCGCGGTCCACCTGTTGCTTGATCATGATGGTTACCGTCCTGTCTTAGACCGGTTCGCCATACCCTCGCTCGCTGGCAGGAGGGACGTCGAACAGCTCGCCTTGGGCGGGCATGTTGCACTTGGCGGTGCGTCCCGCGATCTTCACCAGAGCCGCGAGATCGCTGAGCTCAGCGATCTCATCTGCGGCGCTTACCAGCCGGATGAACACCTCGGCGGTGACCTGAACGTCGGCGTAGGCTCGGTGACGATCCGCCGGATGCTTGATGGAAAAATGCGCCAGCAGCGTGTCGAGCCGGTAGTTGGGCAGACCCGGGAAGAGGTATCTGGCCAGCGGAATCGTGTCCAGGAGGTCAATGCGGGCCAGCGCCGGGCAGTGCTCACGCTGGTTGTGAATAAGGTTCGCTTCGGTGGCGGCGTTTTGAGCGACCAGCAGGTACTGCTTGCCCGCGGCGAACCGCCGATCGAGTGCCCCCAGCGCCTCGGCCGGACTGGGGGCCTGCCCCACCTGCTCGGCGGTCAATCCCGTTTGGGCCGTGAGGGCCGGCGTGACCGGGGCGAACGCGGGCGGCCTGATGAGCGAGGAGAACGGCCTGCCGGCCCTCGTCCAGGCGCCGCCCTCGTAGCGGAGTGCGAGCGCGGCGACCTCGATGGGCTGGGCCGGATAGCCCGTTGGGGTCGTGGCCTCGAAGTCGATGACCACGAACGTCGTCACCGCGAAAGCGAGGTCGCCGGTCAAGCCGCCCATGTGTCCACCGTTCTCCCAGGGGGCGCGGCAGTGCCGGCCCGCGCCCGCCGTATCGAGGAGAGCATGCCTGAGTGCTGGTCGTCGTGTGCCGTCATTGACCAATGAGGTCGGCTATCGCCTGTGTGGCGGCCCGCAGGTCCGGCGCGTTCCACCGGCGCTCGCCGGTCCAGGTCTCGCTCAGGGACCGGTAGAGGTCCGACATCGCCGGCAGGAACTCGGGTGGTAGGGGCGCCGGCCGTGGCCACCGGCTCCGGGGCACACCGTCGGCGATCAGCTGGCGGGTTGGTATGTCGAGCCCGTTGGCCACATACCAGTTCCGCAGGACCTGCTTGCCGCAGTGCACGCCGTCGTACATCAAACGGCTCTCGTCAGGTGTGCCGGGGCTGTCGGCCAGCACGATGCGCGCATCGCTCGACATCAGGAACTCGGCCTTGCCGTCGCAGTGGCTCAGCCCGACCTTGGCGGCGTGCCCAGTCAGCACCTCGTTGACCTTGACGGCGGTGTCATGCATCGCCTGGAAGTGCCCGTCAGTCAGCCCGGCCAGGCGCTGCGCCTCGTCCCGGCTGATGAACCGGTTGACGTCATGGAGCATCGTGGCGTACTCGATGAACGGACGCTCCAGCTTCTCGCCGGCCACGGGAATGACGCGGAGCCCGACCCCGTCCAGTGTGAGCTCGCCGGCGGCCAGCCGGCGGTGCACGGAGCTTCCTTGCGGGAGTTCGTTGCGGAACAGGATCTGCACGGGAACGAGGTAGCTGCGCTCGACCGGCGCGGGCGGCCCAGCAGCCGGATCCGGGACGCGGGCGAGGTCGAACTCGATCGCGTTCGGAGGGATGAACCGGCGGAAATGCGTGGGCACGCCCGCCTCCTCCAGCATGCGGAAGTTGAAGACGGCCATGCGGCATATCGCCTCCCCCTTACCGGGGATCAGGTCCGGCATCCGGCCGTAGTGGAACACCGTGTAGGTGTCGGTGTACTCGAAGCGACCGATCCCCTCCCGCGTGGTCGTGGGAGGTTCGACGATCTGGAGGTTCTTGGTCGAGTGGAGGACGGGCATCATGCTCCCCTGATGCGACGGCCTCTTGCCGTCATCGGGCGGAATCTGGGCATCGTGGCGGCGTGCTGCCGGGCCCGGTGCCCGGCTCGGTGTCCGGCGGTGCAGCGGTCGTCGCCCCAGCGGCGGCCGGCCCGTACGCGCGGTGCTGCGGTGTCCCGCGCGGCATCGGCGCTCCGGCGGCTGAAGCGACCCGGTGTGCGAGTGCTGTCGCGCCTTCGTCGGCGGGAGCCAGGTGGCCGTCGGCCAACGTGATCACGTGCTGGATGCCGGCGGCGCGGGCGGAGGCGACGCCGTCGGAAGCGTCATCGACGGCCAGGCAGCGCTCCGGCGGGACGTCGAGGCGTCGGGCGGCCGCCACGTACAGGTCGGGAGCCGGCTTGCCGAGCGTGACATCTTCGCGCGTGACGACGGCGGCGAACGCGTGCCTCAGTCCCAGAGCCTCCAGCCCGGGATGGACGAGGACCCGGCTGGCGGCTGAGGCGACGGCGCAGCGCAGCCCGGCCCGGCGTGCGGCGTACAGGAGCTCCGCGACGCACGCGATGGCGGTGATGTGGTGCATGGTGGCCAGCAGGTGGGCGCGGCTGGCTCGGACGATCTCGTCGTGGGGTAGCGACCGGCCGCCCGGCAGCGCGGCCAGCAGGTCGTGGATGGGCAGGCCGACGTGCCGGCGATACCAGGCGTGGTCGAGGTCGTGGCCGTGCGGCTGCAGCGCTGCTCGCAGTGCCTGCTCGTGGCGGGGCGTCGTGTCGGCGAGGGTCCCGTCGAAGTCGAGGATCAGGGCCTCGATGCCGTCGGGGATCTCCGACACACAGCACCTTGTGCGGGGCTGGCCCAGGTGGCGTGAGGGACGGGCCGCCTCGGTCATGCCGGCGCCAGGTCCGCGCGGCGGCCGCAGCACATGCACCGCGCCTCTGGGCCTTGCCACGGCTCGCGCACGCAGTCCAGGCCGGTCCTGGCGTCGTGGATCCAGGCCCGGATGAGCTCGGCCGCCTGGTGCTCGTCCACGGTGCGCCGGTCGACGACCCGGTAGCGGGCCGGGTCGGTGGCGGCGAGGCGCTCGTACAGCGCGCACGCCTCGCCCATAAACGTGGCCTGCTCCTGGGTGAGGACGCGCTGGTCACGCTGTTGGGTGCGGGCGATGGCCGCGCGGGCGTCGTCGGTGATGAGGATCGTGAGATCGGGCAGGGGCCGGTAGGCGGATGCGAAGTCCAGCAGGGCCCTTGCCGTCTCTAGGGCCGCGTCCGGAGCGTCGGGGTGCAGCAGCAGAGCCTGGCAGACCGCCGTGGTGTCCACGCTGCGGCCCTCAACGACGGCGCGCCCGTGCGACAGCTCAGCGGTGACGGTGTCCAGGTCGTAGCGCTTGATGGCCAGCAGGAGCCAGGTCTCGGCCAACGGGGTGCCGCCGCGCAGGAATGGGTCCCCTGCGCTGGCCTCCCGCAGGGCGCGGAGCAGGGCGTCGCCGAGGCCGGGGCGCCCGTCGGCTCGCTGGGAGAATCCGTCGAGCAGCAGCGGATTGGCGCCGGGCGCAGTGTCGTCGGGCGCCTGGTCGCCGAGCGCCTCGAGGGCGCGGTGGGTGAGATACGTCTTGCCGACTCCGGTGATGCCCTCGACCGCGATCAGCGGGCCGCGGGTGCAGGAGTGGCGTACCGGTGTGATCGTCATGTGGCAGGGTCCGTTCAGAAGTTGAGGCGGGGCGGCGCCGGCAGGGGCGTTCCAGGCGTGCCGGCCGGTGCTGCGCGCGGGGTGCCGCAGCATGCCGTCCATGCGGTGGCTTCGCGGGCGATGAAGGCGGCGTAGCGGTCGAGGGTGGCCTCGGTGTCGCGTTCGGTGAGGATGACGGCGAGCGTGCGATCGAGGATCTCCGCGGCGCCGCGGCACGGCGGGTCGCTGAGGGTGAACATGGGCCGCCTGTCGCAGGGCACGAGCCTGAAGCTGCCGGTGGAGTTCGGCACTCCCCGCTGGGCGAGGTGTTCGGCGAGCCCCCGGGGGTTCGGCAGGTCGATGCGCAGCAGCGCCGCGAAGCCGTTCCACTCCTCGCGGGGCGCGGGGGTGACGGCGGCCAGACCGGGTATCTGCTCCAGGGCGTGCAGCAGGTGGCGCATCTGGGCCCGGCGCAGGTCCACCAGGTCGGGGAGGCGGCGGAGGTTGGCCAGGGCGATCACGGCGAGGGGAGCGGCGAGGCGGGCGTTGGTGGCCAGGCGGCTCTGTGCGGCCTGGCCAGGAGGTGCCGGCTGCCAGTGGCTGCGGAACGCGGCTGCGTGCTCTGCCACGTCGCGGCGGGCGGTGAGCAGGAAGCCGCCCTCGCCGCTCCACAGGATCTTGCCGTCCTTCATGCTGAAGCAACCGGCCGTGCCGACCGTGCCGGCCCGTTGCCCGTCGCGCGCGGTGCCGGCTGCCTGTGCGGCGTCCTCTACGACGGCGAGCCCGTGCTCGGCTGCGAACGCCGCCAGGGCCGCCGGGTCTCCCATCCGGCCCCATAGGTGCACCGGGATGATCGCCCGGGTCCGCGCGGTGACCTTGCGGGCCGCGTCGTCGTAGTCCAGGTCCAGGGTGGCCGGGTCGCTATCGACGAACACCGGCGTTGCCCCGAGCGCGGCCAGGGGCGCCACGGTCATGACGACGGTCAGCGCCGGCACGAGCACGTCGTCGCCGGGGCCGATGCCGCAGGCCGACAGTGCGGCGTGCAGGGCCGCGGTGCCGGAGGAGAGCGCGACCGCGTGCGGGACGCCGAACGCCTCGGCCAGCTCGCATTCGAGCTGCCCGGCGGCGGGGCCGCCGCTCGGGTCGGGCATCTGGCCGAGCACGGCGGCGAGCTGCTCGCCGACCAGCTGTGCGCCGCCGCCGATCTGGGGGAGCGTCATCGGACGGCCCTCGTGTTCAGCAGCCGCGGCATGTCCAGCACGAGCGGCCACATGTTCACGCAGTCTCGGCTGAACAGCGTGCAGTTCGTGCACGCGGGCCGGTCGGCGAACAGGAGGCGCGCGTCGGCGCCTGCGATGGTGCGCCGGCGCGCGGCCGGGGTGGCGGCGATCCGGCGGTCGGACGGGCAGTCCCAGACCGAGCCGTCGGGCTGGATGAAGAACAGGCGGGCGCCGCCGAAGCAGTCGGGCACGTGCCCGCTGTCCTGGGTGGAGATCGCGTCGATGAAGCGCCGGACGTAGGAGGGGTCCGGCAGCGCCAATCCTTGCGACTCGTCGTAGAGGCGGCTGAGCTGCCCGGCCACGGCCGGGACGTCATCGGGGCGGTGGGTCAGCACGGAGAAGAGCTGGTGATCGGGCGCCAGGGAGATCGGCTGGGGAACGTAGTAGTCCACGCCGAGCTGGCCGGCCAGCTCGGCCATGTCGGTGATCTCCTGCGAGCGTTCCCGCATCACCACGGTGTAGATCCCCACCCGGGGCACGTGCCGGTCGCCCCGAGCCTGAAGCAGGGCACCGATACCGGCCACGACATCGTGGTAGCCGAAGCGGCCCGACCGCGAGGGGCGCAGCCGGTCGTTGACAGCCGCGTCCGCGCTGTCCAGGGAGACCGAAACGCCGTCGACGCCGAGATCGACCAGCCGCTGAACCACCGGCGGGCGCGTGAGCGGGATCCCGTTGGTGGCGATCACGACCTGACAGCCGGCCTGCTTGATGAGGTCGATCACGTCCAGCGTGGGGAGCCAGTCCAGCGGTTCACCGCCGGCGATGACCACCCGGCCGACCGGTGAGCCGGCCAAGGTCCGCGCGAACGCCTTGAGCACCTGGGGCGGCAGGTCGGTGCGCGACAGGTGCGACAGGACGCCGGCCTCGGTCGGCAGGCCCTGCTGTTTGTGCTCCTCGATCGTGCCGAAGTAGCAGTGGGGGCAGGTGAAGGCGCACGGCGAGCGCAGGCCCCACAACAGGGTCGCATCCGGCGTCCGGCGCGCGTCAGGCGGCGGAAACTCATCAGGCGGCACGGTAGGCCCCCCTCTGCTTGGCGAGGTCCTGCACGACCGCGGCGATCGCGTCGGCGACGGCCTCAGCCGTCCGTCCAGCGGTGTCGATCACGGTGTAGCGGCCGGGCTCGGTGGCGGCCAGCCCGGCGTACAGGGCGTCGGCCTGCTCGATCACGCGCACGTCTGGCGGGGCCAGCGTCCGTTCGATCCGGTCGGCGAAGCGGCGGATGCACTCCTGGCGATCGCCGGTCAGCAGGACGGTGGCGTCGGGCCGGGGCAGCCACGGCGACATCGTAGAGAGGATGTGCCGGGCGACGTGCGCGGGATCGGCGTCGGCGACCTGCTCGCAGAGGATCGCGGCCTGGTAGACGGCGACGGTGTCGACGCCGCGGTCCTCGATGACCACCTCAGGCGTGATCGGCAGGGCGGCGAGGAGTTCGGCCTCGCGGATCTTCAGCGCGAGCAGCGCCAGGGTCTCCGTGACCGGGTGCCCGGTGCGCAGGCACACGGGGTCCTGCGCGGCCAGGGCGGAGATCACCCATCCGGTCAGCGTGTTGCTGGCCTGGTCGGTGATCTCGTCCAGGAGCAGGCATCGCTCACCGAGGCGGGCGGCGACCGCGCGGGCCGCGGTGGTCTTGCCGACGCCGTTGATGCCTTCGATGGTCACCCACAGCGGCCGGGCGGAGGCGCTGTCGCGGCGCGGTGCGGGCAGGGCGGCGGCGTTCATGCGGGCCTCCGGCACACGTACAGCAGCTCGGTCGCCGACTTCGGCGCTGACACTGCCGAGATCGTGTCCAGCAGCGCCGCGGGGACGCGCTCGGCGAGGTCGCGGTACCAGCCGGCCGCCGCTGGCCCGTACCGTTCGGCGAGCTCGCCGGCCACCGTGTCGGGTTCGGGTGGCAGCAGGCCCATCACGTCCTCGATGACCAGGCCTGCCTCGCTGACGACCTGCTCCACCTCCTCCCGTGACCACTCGCACACGTGGACGCGGTACTGCAGCGGCCGCGGGTGCGGGCCGAACCCCCGCGGCGTGGACAGGTACAGCACCCCGCCGGGGGCGAGCGCCTGCGCCGTGCTGGCCAGGCTGCGCGCGCCGAGGTCGAAGGGCAGGTGCTCCAGCGCGGAGGTGTACAGCGCCACGTCGAAGGCGGGCAGGGACGGCCAGGGTTCGGCCACATCGCATTCGACGAGGTCGATCGGGAAGAGCTCTCCGTATGTCTCGCGCACGAACGCGATCCGCTCCCGGGCCTCGTTCAGGTTGTCGGGGCTGATGTCCAGCCCGACGTACCGTCCGATCTGTGGCGCGTACCGGTGCAGCAGCGGCAGCGCCAGTCCGCGGCCGCAGCACACGTCCAGCACCGTCGCGCCCGGCGTGCACCGCTCGGCGACGATGAGGTGCTGCATCAGGTTCATCAGCCCCGACGGCTTGGCCTCGCCGCGGTGCAGCGCCGCGTAGAAGTCGTCCATCTGGTTGACGCTGTACGGGCCGATCATGGGGGTCCCGGGCCGGGTGCGGAACTGCTCGGGAAGCTGATCAGTGCTGGTGTTCATGGTTGCCCCTCCCAGGGGAAGACCGTCCAGGCGCGGGTGGACGTGCCGATGTAGGTGATGGTCGCCTTGGCTGGACGGCGGCCGGTCCAGTTGTCCTCGTTCACCACGCACACCGCGGTCCGCACCCGCCCGGCACCGGCGTCGGTGGCCAGGCGCACCGCGGCGGCGAGGGTGTCGCCGGTGCCGGCGACGTCGTCCACGATGAGAACGTCCCGGCCGGTGAGGTCGCCCAGCGAGGCCCGGTTGACGACCAGGGGCTGCGGGGTCTTGGCGGCGTTGGTGCTGTCGTCGGCGGTGTGGGTGACCTCGACCATCCGGACGTCCCGCAGCGCGAGCCGGTGGGAGAGGCAGACGGCCGGGATGGCACCCCCGCGCAGGATGGCGACCATGGTCTGGGGGGCGCCGTCGTTCCTGATCGCCTCGGCGATCTGGCTGATGAGCTCTTCCACTCCAGGCCACGCCAGTTGGGTGATCGCGGGTCCGTCGTTCCCTGCCGCCGTCGGCAGGATCGCGGCAGCGAACCGCCCAGGGTTGATCGGCATCACACCGTCCCCCCGCCGCTGGTGGTGAGGGTGAGGAACTGCTGGGACAGCAGCGGATCGGTCCTGAACCGGCCGGCGGCGTGAACGGTAGAGGTGCGGGCGCTCTCCATCCGGACGCCGCGCATGCTCATGCACAGGTGCACGCCGTGCACCGTGACAGCCACGTCTGGGCTGCCGATCGCTGCGGCCACCTCGTCGGCGAGCTGGCGGGTGAAACGCTCCTGCACCTGGAGCCGCCCGGCGTAACGCTGCGCGATCCGGCCGAACTTCGACAGGCCCAGGACAGTGCCGTTGGCGAGGTAGCCGACGTGCGCGTCCAGCTGCATCGGCAGCAGGTGGTGCTCACACAGGGACCACACGTTCAGCCCGCCGACCACGACGAGCTGGTCGCTGGCGTGGGTCTCGGTGAAGCGGGTCGCCATCGCCGAAAGGTCCGGCGACAGGAAGCTGTGCCACCAGGACGCGACGCGGGCCGGTGTGTCGAGCAGGCCCTCGCGCTGGGGGTCCTCGCCAACAGCGACGAGCAGTTCGCGGACGAGCTCGGCCACGCGCGGCGTGTTCACCGTCGAGACCGGCATCTCCTCGGGCGGCTGTGACACGGCACGGCCGGGATGCGCCGTCTCAGGGGGCCGCACGGCGTTGGTGGTCATGATCCGTCCTCGCTTCCAGGGGTGGAGTCGGCAGGCGCGGGGCGATGGCAGTCAGCGGCCACGTTCGTCACCCCACAGCAGGACGTGCAGGCGCAGGGACAGCGACCAGCCGCGGGCGATGACCGCCTCGGCGAGCAGGTGGGCACGGCCCAGTACGTGGTCGGCGGTGACGCCTTCAGGCATCACCCACACCTGCGTCATCGCGAAGCGCTCGACGAGTTCGGCGATCTCGTCGAGGTCGGCCAGGTTGCAGGCGACGAACTTGAACACCGCCTGCCCGCTGGCCGACAGCGCTTCCAGGGCGGCGGGCTTGATGCGCCGCTTGTGCGGAACGTTCGCATTGTCCAGTTTCGGGGAGACGTTGAAGTGCAGCCCGTCCACCAGCAGCGCTGGATCGGGAGTGACGGTGCCGTTGGTCTCGATCTCCAAGCGTCGGCCGGCCTGGAGCAGCGGCCCGGCCAGCGCGGGCAGATGGCGCTGCTGCATCAGAGGCTCTCCACCCGTGATGACGATCAGCGGCACAGGGTGGTCCAGCGCCCACGCGACCAGGTCGGCGACCGGGACGCGCTCGCGCTGGTCCCGCAGATTGAACCGTCTGGCGTCCCACGTGTACGGGGTGTCGCACCAGCTGCATGACAGATTGCAGCCTGACAGCCGGATGAACAGCGCAGGCTGCCCGGCGCTGGGCCCCTCACCCTGCAGTGTCGGGCCGAAGCGCTCGGCGATCCGGAGCGTCGCGCCGTGAGGCGGGGCGGATACCGAGGCGGCGGTCATGCGACGTTTCCGACCGTGCAGCGCGCCCACGTTTTCGAGGTCTCGCTGACGGTGACGGCGACCAGCCGCCCGGGGATGCCCGGCTGCACGTTGTCGAGGAACCACCGGGCCAGATGGACAGCCAGGTGTTCGGAGGTCGGCTCGACCGTGAGCACCTCGTTCAGGTCGCGATGGTCGAGGTGCTCGGCGAGATAGGCGGCGAACGGCGCCAGGTCGCCGAAGTCGGTGACGAATCCCGGGCCGACGAGCTCGTCGGAGGTGAGCTCGACAGTCACCTGGTAGCTGTGGCCGTGCCGACGGCCGCACTTGTGCCCGTCAGGCAGCCCGTTCAGGCGGTGGGCCGCCTCGAAGGTGAAGGTCTTGCCGATGGTGAGTCCGGCACCGCCCAGATCGCGCAGATCAGGGGGCGATCCGACAAGAGCTGAACAGGGGCGGGGCGATGTCATCGTGGTCTCCGTTCTGCTGCCGGCCGGATCACGAGGATGACGACGTGAGGCGGCTCGTGCTGCGGCACGGCTTGTGGCCGTGGGGTGAGGGTCTGATGAAAACCGCTGCTTTCGTTGACCTCCGGGCTTACGCTCCGATCAACTCCCTGTAACGCATTGTCATGGAGTTCAAAGCGGTCGCCTAGAGGATCGCTGTGGCAGCCTTGTGGCATGCCACAGGCCGCGACACGGCGGAGGAGTGGGTCGACGTGCCTGAGCAGGTAGATGAGCGGCGCGCGTGTGCAGCGCACCTGATGGGGCAGGTCCTGCGGCAACAGCGCACAAAGGCCGGCCTGTCGCTTCGCCAGACCGCCACGCTCACTCACTACGACTTCGGCTGGCTGGGCCGCGCCGAGAGGGGCGAGTACCTCCTTCCCGAGCAGCACGCCGCGGCGTTGGACGCCCTGTTCGACACCCAAGGGCTTCTGGTGGAGTTGCGGCGGGCGGCCAATATCGGGCACACATCGCATTTGTCGGCGAGGCTGGCTGGCGCCACCAGCGGACAGGAGGTCATGCTGGTGCTTCAGGTGCAGGGAAGGAGTGTCCCGGTGACTCTGTCGCGACGCGAGTTCGGCCGTCTGCTCGCCGCTGGCGTGCTCTCGTCCGCGATGCCAGGGCTGGCCAACGCCGACCAGATGGACCGGGTGACGCAGGCGATCAGCTCCCCCGCGCGCGTCGACGCCGAGGTGATCGCATATTTCCGGCGCGTGCTGGCCGAGCACTACGCGGCCGACAAGATGCTGGGGCCGCGCAGCCTTCTCAAGCCGGTCCTGGCGCAGATTGACGTGCTGGACGAACTTCGCCGCGGTGCCGCAGGGGCACACGCCGAGCCGCTGCTGCAGGTGCTGTCCCACTATGGCGAGATGGTCGGATGGCTGTACCAGGACCTGGGCCAGCTGGAACCCGCCACCCAGTGGACACGCCGGGCGGCGGAGTGGGCGCAATGCGCCGGCGACGCCAACATGGCGGCGTACGCGCTGGTGCGCCAATCCAACATCGCCGCTCTGGGCGGCGACTACGCCGGTGTGGTTCAGCTCGCTGCGGCCGCCCGCCGGAACCCGGCTGAGGTGGAGCCGAAGCTGCTGGCGCTGGCCGCCCAGCAGCAGGCGCGCGGCCTGGTCATGCTCGGACAGGCCGACGAGTGCTTCGCGCTGCTGGAGGACGCCGGTGAGGCATTGAAAGACCATCCGCAGGTACGCCAGCCGGACGTGCCGGTGTACCTGCATCACTACGACCTGGCGACCCTGCGCGAGCAGAGCGCGGTCTGCTACCGGGCCGCCGGCCAGGTCGCCACATCGGCCTCCATCCTGCAGGAGCAGATCGCGGCCACTCCCGGCCGTCTCGTCCGCGATCGCGGCCACCTCACTGCGAAGCTGGCCGTAGCCCTCGCGACTACCGACCCGGCGCGGGCGGCGACGCTGGGGCTGGAGACGATTGCGACGGCTCAACAGACCGGCTCGGCGCGGATCTGGCGCGAGCTGCGCACGCTGGATGGTGATCTTGTCCGGGCGTGGCCGGGTCACGCCGCCGCAGCGACGTTCCATGACGCTCTTGTCAGTGTGTGAGCCTGCCGCTTCGGGCGGTGGGTGGCGCGTCGGATGGGAGGACATGAACGCCTCTTGTCTGATCGGCCTACGTCAGGTTCTTAGCGCGTGCAGGAGTGGCGTCGTGGCGGGGCGGGGCTCCTGAATCTCAGGCGGGATCACCGCAGCGGGGTGTGAAGGTCTCAGGCCAGAAGACGGCGACGCTTCCGTGCCACCTGCGCAGCAGCCCGCCCTGCTGCGGCGCGCGCTCAGGCGATGTGACGGCCGGGGCGGGCAGGTAGCGGATGGAGGCGGCACCGCGGCGCCGGTACTGCTTCGCCCATCGGCGAAGCAGTTGGCCGTACTGTGCCGCGGCGTACTCGGCAGAGCGGCCGTGCGCGATGACGCCGCTTTCGAAGACGTTGCCGTCTTGGACGCGTTCGATTCGGTAGGCGAAGCTGCCGTCGTCACCGATGAGGGCGGGCACGCCCAGGCGTGCGGAGGCGTTTACCAGTCCTTCGTTGACGCGTTCAGGGCTGGCGCGCAGGAGAGTCATCCGCGGTGAGTTGGTCAGCAGGAACAGTTCCAGTTCGTCGGGCAGATCGAAGACGGCGCCGGGCCAGCTTTCCATGGGTGGCGAGTGCAGCGCGTTCACGTCGATGCTGTGCTCGGCGTCCTCAATGTTCAGGCAGACGCATGTGTCGATGGTGAGGCGTTGGTCCTTGCAGGCGCCGTCGCCCTGCATGGGGACGAAGCGGCAGGGGCGGTAGCTGCGGCTGATCAGGCCGACGCCGCCGCGGTCGAACGCGATGGACCTGGTGACGCCCTTCAGCTGCAGGGGCACCACGATCCGGCCCTTGATGGCGAGCTGCGCCAGCCACGCCGGCGGGATGTCCGGGCTTGCCACGGTGACGATGATGCGGTCGTAAGGGGCGCTGGCGGGGACGCCGTATTCGGCGTCGGCATGCACGACCTCGACGCGGTCGTAGCCGGCGGCGGCAAGGTGGGCGCGGGCTCGCTCGACAATGTCTCCGTCGATATCGACGGAGATGACGTGCCCGGCCGGGCCGACGAGCTCGGCGAGCAGAGCCGCGTTGTAGCCCATGGAGCCGACTTCGAGCACCCGCATGCCGGGCTTGACCTCGGCCTGCTCCAGCATGGCGGCCTGGAGACGCGGCGCCGACAGGGAGCTGAGGGTCATGCCGCCACCGTCGCGCTTGACCGGCACCGCGGTGTTCGGCTCGTATACCTGCGCCAGATGTACCTCTGGCACGAAGACGTGCCGGGGCACGATGGCCATGGCCTTGGCCACCGCGTCGGAGGTGATCGCGTTGTCGCGAAGCGCCTCGACCATGGAGGCGCGCAGCCGGTCGGCGTTCTCCACGTCGGAATCTCGTGTAGTCATACGGTTACCTGTTGATCGATGATGGGCGGTTCGTCTGTTGGGGCGCGTGCTGGCCGTCGCAAGTGTGTGGAGGGCGTGCTTGGATGCTTCTCGCCGGGTGCGGCACGCGGGATCATTCCCAGTCGATCACCAGTCGGGTGTTCGGCCGGTCGAAGACGAACTGGCCGTCGATCTGCTTGCAGGCGTCGGAGCGCTGGAGATCGATCCGCACGGAGCGCTCGCGGTACTTCCGCGCCCACAGGCAGATCGCGTCGGCGACGTAGCCGGCCAGGCTGAAGCCGCCCTGGCCGTGCCCGATGACGCCGATGTCGTACATCAGGTCGCTCGCAACGGTGGTGGTGTGGGCAGGCCTCAGGATGATGTAGGCGAGGTCGCCGGCGCCGGGGACGGCCATGGCGCCCCACTCGAACGGTGGCGTGATCGTCGCGGTGGTGATCGCGTCCGTGGTCGCCGTCATGCGTGACAGGCCCGCCTCCATGGCGCACGCGAGGTACAGGTGGAGGAGTTCGATGCTGTCGGCGTCCCTGGCGATGCGCACGCCCATCCACACTTCGCTGCGCTTGCGACCCAGCACACCGAGAAGGTCGGCCGCGTCGACCTTCTGGTCCTGGTGGAGGTGGAGGGTGACCGTGCAGGTTGCGTTCAGCGCTGCCAAGCGCAGGGGGTCGTCGGCGAGCCGGTCGGGCGGCGGGATGAACGCGGCCGTGTCGGAGAAGCGCGCGGTCCAGTGGTCGTTGGTGCGCTCGAACCTGATGAGGCGGTACATGCTGCCGCGCAGGCGCAGCGGCACGACCAGGCGGCCGTTCGGCGCGATCTGTGGCAGCCAGGCCGATGGCAGGTCCCAGGTGGCGTCGGAGGTGATCAGCCGGGCGCGCCGTCGGCGTAGCCGATGGCCGCCTGGCTGCTGGCGACGCGGATGGTGCTGGAACCGATCTCGGCCAGGCTGGCGATGGCGGTACGGACCAGGTCGGCGTCGGTGTTCACGGTCGTCACGTGGCCTTGCCCGCCAACCATGTGGGCGATCAGGGCGGCGGGGTAGCCGGTGGTGGCGCCGGTGTCCAGCACCCGCATGGCGGGCTGTACCTGCGCTTGTTCGAGCAGGAGCGCGGCGAGAGCTGGTTCAGCCGTGATGAAGCTGGTTGCGGCGTGCACGGGCGTGGTTGCGTAGGCCTGCTCCAGCGACGCGCCGGGCACGAAGGGGTGGCGGGGCACGGTGCGGAGCGCGTTCTCCACTGCCGGGGTGCGGACGATCCCCTGCTGGCTGAGCTGATCGGCGAAGGCGCTGCGCATCCGCTGGATCGCCTGGCTGGAGTCGTGGCTGGTCTCGGTCGCCTCGCCGGAGGGAGGGCTGCTCGGGGCGGACGTCTGGACGTTCGGCGTTGTCTTCCGTGCGGTCATGATGACCTCCTTGGGTGGTGGGCCATTTCTGGCGCTGGGCAGGTCAAGGAAGAGGACTGCTGGCCTGGCTGGGCCCAGTTGGGGTCCAGCGCGTCGAGCACGGCCCGCTGCTCGGCCGTGAGGGGACGGGAGAAGGACGAGCGCCAACGGCCCAGCCGCCTGCCGAGCGGGTAGCCGTCGCGGGTGACGTAGCGGGTCAGCGGGCGGAGATGGCCGTGCTCCGTGACGTACGCGGTGGCGGCGGCCACGGCTGCTTCCCAGTCGGCCTGGCGCGCTTTGGCGGCCTCCTGGCGCGGTTTCCAGATCATGTTCAGCGCGTCCAGGCGCTTTCGCTTCTGCTCGGGGAGATTGTCTCCGGTGGCGCGCATGAACCTGATCCACATCCCCAGCCGGATGCCCTTGGGGGTGACGTAGGAAACGGGAACCTTCAGATGGTCGTGCTCGCGGTGGAAGGCCGCCGCGGCGGCGTAGTTGAGCTCCCACGCGCTCGGGCCGTCGTTGATCGTCACGCCCAGCACGGCGAGCTGACCACGCTGCTTGGCCGTCAGGGCCCTGCGTCCGCTGCGCAGGCGACTGGCCCACACGCCGAGGCGGAATCCGTCCGCGGTGACGTACTCGTAGGGCACGTCGGCGTGGCCATGCTCGCAGTGGTAGGCGGCAAGCGCGGCGTACTGGCGTTTCCACTCGGCCTCGCGCAGGCTCCAGGCCATGCCGATCGCGTCCAGAAGCGTGATCCGGTCGGGCCGAAGCTGGCCGCGCGTGCGCTGGGCGCGCTGGGTGATCAGCCACTTGCCCACGTGCAGCCCGGTCGGGCTCACCCATTCATCGGGAATCAGGAGGTCACCGTGGGCCTCGGAGTAGGCGCAGGCCGCCCCGTAGTACTCCTCCCATGAGGCGGTCGCGGCCTGGACGATGCCGACCATGATCTCTTCGGCGAACGCTCGCGGCGCTTCGGCGGCGCCGTCGATGGTCAGCCAGCGGATCGGCCGCGGCCGGCTGGCGCCCCGGCCGCGTTCGCGGCGCCGCTGATCGACGTCGGCGGCCACTGCACTCGGCCATCGGACACCTTCCACCTGAGGAATTCGAGGCGATCTACTACGCTCAACACCAGCCCAACGATGCCCTGACCATCAACCGCTGAGGTCTCCATCAAACTCGGGGCGGTTCAGTAGCGCTCTGGGCGAAGGATTCGCCGCAGGACCCGGCAGGGGGGCCGGAGGGTGGCTGGGCGGCCTGCTGGGTGAGGAGGTCGGCCAGCCGGTAGGCGGCGTGCCCGTCGAGCGCGGTCTCGCCGCGGTTGTAGCGCTGGGTGGTGACCGGGGAGGCGTGGCCCAGGAGCTCTTGGACGTGCTCGACCGGGACGCCGGCGGCCAGCAACAGGGTGGCGGCGGTGGCCCGCAGCATGTGCGGGGTCAGCGTGGCCACATCCAGGTCGACGGCCCGGGCGGCGCGGCGCAGCGCGGTCTGCTGCCGCCACCGGTCGAAGCTTCTGCCGTCGGCGCGCAGCAGCAGCAACTTCCCCGCCGCGCGCCCGTCCAGCAGCGGCCGCAGCAGGACCATCACCTCGGCGGCCAGCGGCACCAGGATGGTCTTGCCGCCTTTGAGCCGGAAGCTCATCACCCAGTGCCCTGCTGAACGCGTGATCCGGCCGACGGTCAGGCCCTCGAGTTCACCGGCGCGCAGCCCGACCGTGGCCAGCAGCATCACCGCGGCGGCATCGACGGGATGGCGCCCGGCGATCGCCTGCGCGCCGCGCAGCAGCGCTCCGCCCTCACCCAGGGTGAGAGCCGGGGTGGTGCCGGCCTTGCCCACCTCGGGCGGCTCGACGAACGCCGGGGGGCTGTAGCCGATCACGCGGCGGCGTACGGCGTAGCCGTACAACGCTTTCAGCGTGGACAGGTGCCGGGCCACCGTGGCGGCGGCCAGGGCCTGCCCGCCGCGGGTGAGCTCGGCCGCCTTTCCGCTGCCGGTGCCGAGCTCCTCGATGTAGGCGGCCACGACGTCCTCATCCACCTGCCACAACCCAGCGCCGGGCGCGGTGGCCGCGAGCCAGCGGACAAACAGGACCAGGTCGGCCAGCCGGGCACGGCGGGTGGAAGCAGTCTTGCCCGCGCGCAACCAGGCCGCCACCGTCGGCCAGCTGGCCCGCTGTCCGGGCACCGGGTCATCGTCGGTGCGGGCCAGCGCATCGATCAGGTCGACGTGCGCGCCCGGCACCTCGCCGCCGTCCCGGCGACGGCGGCGTGGCCGCAGCCCGGCGAGGTCGCCGACCGAGTCCACCAGCGGCCGGGGCGGCGGGGGCGCCTGCCCGCCAGGCACGCCGCGCACCAGGTCACCATCCGCTCCCCCGCTCGCGGATGACATGGACGAGACGGCCGACGCCGCCACGCCGTCGCTGCGCTCCTCGCGCCGAAGCGCTGCGGCGGCGCCGGAGGGGGGCAGAACGGCGGTCGGAACCAGCGCGTCGTCACCGGGCTCAGCTCCGCTCATGCGCCGCACACCTGCCCGGCCGGTCCGCCTGGGGTGGGGCCGGCTCCCCCGAGCTCAGCCGCACCGCCCTGCGCATCGCTCGAACTCGGCGCGGTGCTGCCCAGGGCGGCGAGCCGAGCGCAGCGTCGTTCCGGCAGCTCGTCCAGGTCGGCCACGAGCGGCGGCCAGGCGGTGGTGTCAGGGTGGCTCGCCTTGGACCCGAGCCTGTCGGCCAGCACGCTGAGCAGGGTGCCGTCTTGGTGCGGGCCGACCACGGCCAGCCACCCGGCGCACAACCGGATTGGGTGCGCGGTGTCGTGCCGATCCAGGTGGCAGGACATCCGGCGGGCCTCGGTCTTCTGCTCGACCTCGTCGAACGCGTAGGCGCCGCTTTTGGTGTGGCCGCGGCTTGCTGCCGACAGCAGAGCCATGTCGTCGCCGGAGAAGGCGGTCAGATCGGCATCGCGCCGCCACGGGCACACCCGCACAGCGCCCGCGCACGGCCGGGACCGGTACTCGTCGGCACCTGCGCCTGGCCCGGCAGCCACACGCGGTCCCCGATCGCCTGTTCGCACGGTTTCGCCTGGTTCGCTCGCCGTGTCCGGTCCACCCGAGTCAGGTCGCGCCGCGCGGTCGTCGCACACGCCGTGGTGCGCCGCAGGGGCGTCCTCGTCGGAGGTCCCGCCGGGCGCGCTGAGGGCGTTCTGAGCCATGCTCGTCACGCTATCTCACATAAGTCGAATTGTGTGAGAGATTTAAGATCTTCCTTTATTCATATCCGTTCCGAATCGAACGACGCGGATACGGATCGGGTATGTTTTTGTTAGGATCGGAGGCATGAGCGAGCGCGACGAGCAGCCCCGGCCCGCAGGCGAGCATGCAACTCTGCAGCGGGATGTCAGTAGGAATCTGCAGACGGTGTCAGAGGAAGATCTCCCGGAGCCGTTGCCCGGCCCGATGACGGAGGACGACGCCGCGGCGCGCGCCGCGCGCACCCGTGCCGCCGGGCACCGGGCCTGCCGCTACTGCGGCGGCGCCCTGCCGGCCGGCAAGCGCGCCGACGCGCTGGACTGCAGCGACGACCACCGGCGCCGGTTCAACCGCGAACGCGTCCCGACCGCCGCCGCCCGCGACAGCGGCGAGGCGCGCCTGGAACAGGCCGCCGCCGTGCTCGGGCCGCTAACCGACCAGCTCGCCGCCGTGGCCACCGCGCTGCGCGCCGATCTGGCCGGTTCCGTCGCGGACGCGCTGGCCGAGGCCCGCTCCGCCCAGACCGACGCCGACCGGGCCCGCCGCGAGAAGACCGAGGCCGACACGCGGGCCGAGCTGGCCGAGCGCCGCGCCCAGGCCGCGCACGAGCACCGGGAGGCCGCCGAGCAAGCCCGGCGCCACGCCAAGAGCGAGGCCGCCCACCAGGTCGCCGCCGCCAAGGACGACGCCCGGGCGGCCTGGGCCCAGGTCGCCGAGCACGAACGCACCCGCGGCGCGGCCGAACAGGCCCGCGAAAGCGCCGAGACCCAGCGTGATCAGGCCATGGCCGAACACACGGCGATGGCCACCGAGTTGGAGGAGGCCCGCCGCGAGCTCCACCGGTTGCGCGCCGCCGTGGACGAGCGCATCCAGCAGGCCGACACCGCCCGCGCCGCGGCCGCCGCCGCCGAGCAGCGCGCCCGTGCCGCCGACACCGCCCGCGAACTCGCCCAGCACGACCATCGCCAGGCCCAGGACCGGGCCGAGGCCGCCGACAGCCGCGCCGAGACCGCCCGCACCGAGGCCGCCCAGGCCCACCTCGCCCTGGCCGCCGCCCAGGGGCTGCAGGCCCGCGCCGACGCCGAACTGCGCCAGGCCCGCGCCGAGCACGACAGTCAGCGCGAACGCGCCGTGACCGCCGAGGAGCGGGCCCGCGCCGCCGACGCCGAACGTGAGCGCAGCGCCGCGGAACTGGCGGAACTGCGCGGCCGGCTCGCCACCGCCCAGGCCGCCGCCGGGCTGGTGATCCCCGACCTGACCGACCTGAGCTCCAACCACGGCGACGGCGTGCGCGGCGTGGCGCTGTCCGACGCCGGCATCGAGGTCGTCGCCCGGCACCCGGATGGCACCGTGGTGCTGCACTGGCGCAACACCCGGATCCCGCTCGGCGACCCCGGGCATGCCGCCGAGCACGGCCCGGCTGTGGCCGCCGCGATCCTGGCCGCCTCCTCCGAGCGCTCCTGATCGCCTTAGCACGGGACCGCCAAGTCCCCTCCCCGGCCACCGCGACCACCTCGTCAACGAAAGGACCTCTCCCCCCGATGAGCACCGACAAGCGGCCCGAAACGCCCGACAGCGATGACCCACCGGAAGGGCCACGCCAGCCAGACTGGGCACAACGGCTGGCCGAGCGTGCCGTGCTCGCGGCGCAGGGGCAGAGTGCCCCGTCACCGTGGTGCACGTTCTCCCGCTGTTGGAGACTGGCTCCTGTGCAGCGCTGAGGCGGTGTTGTTCCTGGTCATCTGGCCGATGACAGTGCTGAGCTATGCAACACAGGTGTTGCCCTTCGACGCCTGCTCTGACAGCACGGCCGCGCCGCATCGCGACGGCGCAAGGCCGGGGTCGCGTCTGATCGACTTGGCGGTGGCGGCTCGCTAAGGTAAGACGCCCTCTGTTCCCCCGCCGTCATCGGAAGAGTCACGTGGTCCGTCGTTACCGTCTGGGCGTTCCCGCTCTGCTTTTCACGGGTTTCTATCTCGCCGCGCTGGTGGTCGCCGCGATGATCGCGCTGACGTCCGGCGATCTCGGCACGTTGTGGCGGCTGACCCTCTTCACGCCGGCGAACGAGACCGCTCCGGTGACGTGGCCGAACACGCTCGTCTTGGTGGTGGCCGGGCTGCCGTTTGCCTGGGCGCTGTGGCAGTGCCTGCGGGGGCCGCTGGCGGGTCCGCCGCCGGAGCAGGACCGCGCCGTGCGACGGCTGCGGACAGCGCTGTACATCGCGGCGGCGTACGGGCTGATCTCGCCCTTCGTGTATGACTGGTTCGGGGTGGCGGCGATACTCAGCGCCGTGTCGATGGTGCCGCTCGTGGTGCTGTTCCCGCCGGTGCTGGGCGCGAGCCTGCGGCATGCGGGTCACGTCCGGGCCGTCGGCCTCCTGTCATATGGAGGCGTCATCGCCTATGTCGTGCTGCGCCTCTTCAGCCTTCGTATGCCCGATTCGCTGGCGCTGGTCTGCGGCGGGGCAGGCCTGCTCTGGACAATCCTGATTCTGCGGGCGCAGCGGGGGGACGGCCGCTGGCCGCGATCCACCGTCCGGTACGGCATCGCCGGCCTGGTGGTGCCCTTCGTCTCGATGCCGGTGGCTTGGCTGCTCGCGGACCTGGGAAACGTCTACGCCGACGCCGTGGCGGCCCTCGACGTCCTGGTCACGATCTGGCTGGCCCGTTCGGCCCACGAACTCGCCGCTCCCCGTGCCGAGCCGTCGCTGCTTTCGCCCGTCCCCGTGCAGCAGCCCTCAGCCTAGAACACTGGACTTCAGGCGGCCGCCGAGGCCAAGGTCTTACTTGATCGACTTGTCGGTGGCGGCTCGCTACGGTGCTACATCGCTCCTCAGCCACAGCAGTTACTGGCGAAAGAATGCCCGGCGACCCCGACGATGATGAGGACATGCGGCTCATCGGCGAGGTGCTGCCCGCGCTGGCCGAGCAGGCCGGTCCCCCGGTCCTCCGCCGCCGCGGCGGCGGCCGCGCTCGAGGCCGAGGTCCGGGCCATCGCCCGGCCGTAGTGGCGGATCGTGCCGTCGCTGTACACGCGCTGAACTCCCGCGACCAGCGACCGCACCCGAGCGGTCACGATGAGAGCAGATCCGCACCCTCGGGAGAGGTCCATGAGCGACGCCCAGCGTCGACCTATCTCCCCCGACCAATACAGCTCATAATGGGCAGCCGCCCCAGTGGGTGCCCGTGGCACGGGTGCTCCAGGAGACACCGCCTGACACGAAGTCGGTGTAGATCTGGATTGCTCTCGCAGCAGGCACCAGCCGGCGGGGTCTTGCTCTGCGAGCCCGGCGGCCGCGGTCACCGTGCTTTGGGCTGGACGGCAGTGACCGGGCCGTAGGCAGTGAGCAGGTGCGGGGTGAGGTACACCCCGGCGGCGACACCTTCGTGCTCGTCGGGGTCGTGGTCGCGCATCCTCCAGTGATCACGCTGGGTGCTGGCAGGGTCGGACGACTGGCGCTGCCAGATGTCGCCGTCCAGATCGGAGACGGTGGTGACGTCGTAGGGGATGTCGTCGCCGGGCCCGAAGTGCGCGCCGCTGGGAACCTGTTCGCGCCGCACGACGGCGACCAGGACACGCGCGAGGGTTTCGGCTTCCCGGACGCCCGCCGCCTTGATTGGAGAGATCATGCTGGCCCACAGGTGGGCGTCGTTGGTGGCCTTGGCCACGAGGTGCTCCGCTCCATGCGACTAAATGCCTGTTCCAAAGCTGGTGATCTTCCCTAGCAACGATCATGGCGCGTTGGAGTGACCCGAAGCATCCTTGTGAGGTGGTGGAAAAGCCTCAGCGGCGATGTCCGGGGTGTGGTGAGATCCTGCCGGGTTGGGTCCGGCGCGACGCGCGGTTCTGCAGCTCGTCATGTCGAGCTCGGCATTGGCGGTGGGTGCGGAAGACCAGGGCCAGTCTTGGGTTCCTTGAGGTCCCTGTGGCCTGACTAGTCCCTGGACCTGCACCTTCTGCTTGGGGCCCCTGGAGTTTCCGAAGTTGACGAGACTTCAGAGATTCTGAAGGTCTATCGTTCTCCTCGATCGTCTGACATCGCCGATGAAGACGAGGAGGCGTGGGTTGAGCCTGTCCGTCGTGCGAGATCTCCGTGAGGCGCCTGCCCCGGTCGGCCCCGAAGAGCTGGTTGAGTTCGAGACCGACGTGCTGGCCGGGTTCGTGCTCGCGCGTGCGGCTGCCGGCCTGTCAGACGCCACGATCAGCTCTGAGGTGATCCACATCGAGCAGGTCCGGGCATGGCTCGGCCGGCCGTGGTGGTCGATGGAACCGGCCGACGCCGACGCCTACTTCGGCCAGGTACTACGCGGTGCGGCCAAAGGCACCCGCCTGTCGCGGGCCCAGGCGATCACTACCTACTTCTTGTTCCTGGAGCTACGACACAAGATCGAGATCCATCAGCTGACCGGGCACGTGGTGGAGCGCCCGATCGATGAGATGAACCGGCCGCGCGGGCAGAAGGACGCGGCGCTGCGGGTCCCGCCCAGCGCCGAGCAGATCACCCGCCTGTTCGCCGGCTGGCGCGCAGAGCTTGCCACCTGTCGCAATTTCGCCCCCACAGCCCGCAACTACACCGCGGCCCGGCTGATGGCCGAGGTCGGCCTGCGGGTGAACGAGGCTCGCAGCCTCGACCTGGCCGACGTCAAATGGGAGCTGGGCAGGTTCGGCAAACTCCACGTTCGCCTCGGCAAGGGCGCCCGCGGCTCCGGCCCGCGCGAGCGGATGGTTCCGCTGATCAACGATGCCGGCCGGACGCTACGCTGGTTCGTCGAGGACGTCTGGGGCCACTTCGGCGACGACCACACCCGTCACGGCGTCCCGCTCCTGCCCTCCGAGCGCAAGAACGCCGACGGCAGCGCCTCCCGCGTCGGCACCGAAGCGTTGCGCGCCGCGCTGGCCGAAGCCGCCGCCCGGCACCTGCCGGACTGGAAAGAGAAGCTGACACCGCACGTTCTGCGGCACTTTTGCGCCAGCCAGCTCTACTTCGCCGGCATGGACTTGATCGCCATCCAGGAAACCCTCGGCCACGCGTGGGTGGCCACCACGATGAAGTACATCCACGTCCATCGCACGCACGTCGAAGAGGCCTGGCTCGCCGGACAGCAACCAGCCGCCGACCGGCTGAAGGGATTGATCCCATGAAGTGGAACCTGCGCCTGGCCGCTGCCAACCGCGGCATCTGGAAGGCCAGCGAGCTGCAGCGTCTGCTCGCCGAACGTGGCATGGTGATCAGCGCCGGGAAGATGTCCGGCCTGTGGTCGGGTCATCCGGCCAGCGTCAAGCTGGAGGATCTGGACGTTATCTGCGCCGTGCTCGGTTGCGGCATCGCAGAGCTGCTGATCTCCGAACCGGAACTCGTGCCCGCTCCTGCCGAGAGCGGCCAGGCCCGCGTCACAGCCGTGGGCGAGACGCCTGTGGTGACGCCCAAGCGGCGGGACGGACGGTCGCTGCCACCCGCCTGATGGGCTTCATCTCCCCGACCAAACCGGCGGCGACCTGCGTGGGCTGCTATGCCTGGGGCGTGCTCCCGGGCCGATACTGCCGCGCCTGCTACACCTTCGGCCAACTCCCCAAGTCGGCCAGCGCGCAAGCTGTCACCGCGAGGTCCCGATCAAGAAAGGGTATTGCCGGCTGTGTTGGCTGCAGGCCAGCCTGGAGGCCAAAGACGAGGTCACCGTGCTGGAACCGTTCCTGCGCAGGCTCACCTGCCAGCAGCCGTTCCTCAGCAACATGCACCGGCAGCGATCCCAAGGTCCTGGGCCGCGCATTGGACGGCAGGGACGCCGACGCTCCCGTCCCCAGCCGCTGCCCGCTCAGCCAGAGATCTTCCCCATCGCTGGGCTCAGCTGCGGCTGCCCATCACAGTGCGTCGCGACTACGCCCGGTTCGACCGGCGCCGGCACGCCGACCCGGCCAACCCGGCCTTACGCACGGCCCGCGCGGCGGCCGCTGCCCTCGCCGAGGCTCGGGGTTGGACCCGGTGGATCATCAGCGATGTCGACCGGGCCCTGGTCATGCTGCTGTCCACCCACACTCCCGGCGACATGATCCGCTTCTCGGAAGTGTTTCCCAAGCTGCGTCACCACGGCCTCAGCGTCGGACGCACCGTCGAAGTCCTCGCCCACATCGTCTGCTCGATGATGACCGCGTCCCCGCCTTCGACAGTTGGCTGGCCGGCAAGCTGAGCGGTATCGCTCCCGGCATCGCCGCCGACGTCGAGGCATGGGCCCGCCTACTGCACGAGGGCGGGCCTCGCCAGCGAGCGCGCAGCTAGGGTTATCTGGGGTTGCCAAGCGAACTAGCTGGTCAGCCGCTTGGATGCGTGTCAGTCACGTAAGGCAAGTAGGTTGGCCGCAGCTGCCAGTCCGCGAGACTGGTAAGCCGCGCATGGAGTCGTCGCAGTGATCACTTTCATCGTCTTCGCGATCGCCGCGGTCTGCGGGCTGATCGCCGTGCTGAGCCTGGTGCTGATCGGCTGGGCCGTCGCACGCCCAACGGTTACCTCGTCGCCTTCGGGCCCGTCATGACCATGACGGAATGTGCGCAAGGAAGGTAACAACATGGCCGGATCAGGTCCGCACGAAGCACTGGTGGGAGCCTTCGAACAGCAGCGCGAGCGCCTAGTGGCGGTCGCCTACCGGATGCTCGGGTCGCGGGCGGACGCCGAGGATGCGGTGCAGGAGGCGTGGATCCGGCTGGCGCGGCAGGACGCGGCCGCGATCGACAACCTGGCCGGCTGGCTGACCACCGTGGTCGGCCGGGTCTGCATCGACGTGCTGCGTTCGCGCACGACCCGGGCCAAGCTGTCGTACGAAGACCGGCTGTCCGAGCTGGTGGTGACCGTCGACGGCGGGGCGGCACCCGAGGACGACGTGATGCTCGCCGAATCGGTCGGGCTGGCACTGCTGGTGGTGCTCGACACCCTCACGCCCACCGAACGGCTGGCGTTCGTCCTGCATGACATGTTCGCGGTGCCCTTCGCCGAGATCGGAGAGATCATCGGCCGGTCCACCGATGCGACCAAGATGCTCGCCAGCCGGGCCCGCCGGAAGGTGCAGGGCACACCGCCGCCGAAGCAGGAGCCGCGGCGGCAGCGCGCCGTGGTCGACGCATTTCTTGCCGCGGCGCGCAACGGGGACTTCGAAGGGCTCGTACGGCTGCTCGATCCGAAGGTGACCTGGCGCACGTACCACCCGCAGGGCGTGCTGACCACGGTCGGGGCGGCCGAGGTGGCCGGCCCGATCCTGCGCGGCATCCGGTCAATGACCTCGGCGCTGGCGGTCCTGGTCAACGGCGACCCCGGGTTCGTGGCCTGGGGTGCGAAAGGCAAGGTGCTCGGCGTGGTGGGGTGCACCGTGGTCGACGGCCGGATCGTCGAGCTCCTGACCGTGAGCGACCGCAAGCTTCTCGACACCATGGGTCTGCCCGCGCGACCCGAGTAGCGCATGTCTGTCGCATGGGGTTGTTACGTCTTCGTGGGGGGCTTCGTCGTAGTGGTGCAAGCATCCGAAGACGAAGGAGATCGAGATGGAAACCCGGATCAACCCCATGGGCAACGAGGTCGGGTCGAAGTGGGCCAAGTACATCATCTCGTCGAACAAGGTCATCACCGACTCGGCACTGCCGAAGGCGGTGCAGGAGCTGGTGAAGATCCGCGCCAGCCAGATCAACGGCTGCGGCGGCTGCCTCGACATGCACACCAAGGACGCCGCGGCCGCCGGCGAGAGCATGGTGCGGATCAACTTGGTCGGGGCATGGCGGGAGACGACCGTCTATACCGAGGCGGAGCGGGCGGCGCTGGAACTCACCGAGCAGGGCACCCGCCTCGCCGACTCCAGCGGCGTCACCGATGAGGCGTGGGCGAACGCGGCGAAGCACTTCGACGAGGATCAGATGATGGCCCTGGTGGCCCTGATCTGCACGATCAACGCCTTCAACCGGCTGAACGTGATCACACGGACGCCCGGCGGCGAGTACCAGCCCGGTCAGTTCGGCTGACGCGGACATTCCCCCTCAGGATCGCGGGCGGGCCCGGGACGACCCCGGGTCCGTTCGTCACCCCCGACATTGGGCCAAGGACAAAACTCATGAACATCGCACTATGGATCGTCGCCGGATTACTGGCCGCCGCCTTGCTGGTCAGCAGCGCCAAGCTGTTCGTGCCCAAGGAGAAGATCGCCGGCTTCGGCGCCGCAACCCGATGGGTCGAAGACTTCAGCCCCGGTGCTCTCAAGACCATCGGAGGCCTCGAACTCCTGGCCGCGGTGGGACTGATCCTGCCCGCCGTACTCGGCATCGCGCCGGTTCTCGTTCCGTTGGCCGCTACAGGTGCGGTGCTGCTGTTTGTCGGCGCGATCATCACGCGCCTCCGTCGTGGCGAGAGAGCAACGGTCGTGGGCGACGTGGTCTATCTCGCCCTGGCCGCTTTCGTGGCATGGGGCCGCTTCTTAGGCCCCGAGTCCTTCATCGGCTGACGCCCTCGCGTGCGGGATCGGGGCGGGCAGTCCCCAACCCCGCAGGCCGTCCCTGGGCGTGAGGTTCGTCGTCGCTGGCGTGGTTGGTGCACGCAAAAACGAAACTAAAGGAGATCTCCACCATGATCCTGGTAACCGGTGCCAGCGGAAACGTCGGTTCCCACGTCGTCCGCCAACTCCTGGAGGAAGGTGAGAAGGTCCGCGTCATCACCCGCAACCCCAGCGGCCAGACGTTCCCCGACCAGGTCGAAGTCGCGACCGGCGACCTGACCCAGCCGGAGACCCTGACGGAGGCCCTGTCCGGCATCGAGCGTGCCTTCCTGTTCCCCGTTCTCCAGGGGGTCGACGGATTCCTCAACGCGGCGAAGCACGCCGGCCTGCGGCATCTCGTGATGCTGTCCTCGATATCCGTCACGTGGTCTGTGCCCGGCTGGGTCGGCGAGGCGCACCTGCGGCTCGAACGATCCGTCCAAGCGTCCGGGTTGCCGTGGACCTTCGTGCGGCCTGACGGGTTCACGACCAACGATCTGGTCTGGGCATCCCAGATCATCGACGGCGATGTCGTGCGCGGACGGTTCGGCGACGCCGCGACGGCCCCGGTAGACCCGCGCGACATCGCCGCGGTCGCCGTCCGCAGCCTCCTCGACGGGCGCGCCGGCGAGGGGTACTCGGTGACCGGACCGCAGTCGCTGACCCAGATCGACCGGCTGCGCATCATCGCGGAGACCATCGGGCGGCCGTTGCGGTGGCAGGAGCAATCCGAGGACTGGTTCCGGGACGAGATGGCCCGCCTCGGCATGCCCGCCCAGGGCATCGACGATTACGTCGACGCGCTCACCGCGAGAGTCGGCAAGACCGCGGAGGTCCTGCCGACGGTCGAACAAGTGACCGGCCGACCACCCTTCACCTACGCACAATGGGTCGCCGACCACACCGCTGCCTTCGGAACGGCGTCGACCTGACGGATAGGCGGCACCTGCCGGCCGCCGGGGCACGTCCCTCGGGACGTGCCCCGGCGGCAACTCGAGGTCCTTATCGACCACCACCCACGACACCGACTCGTCGGCGGCCACCGCCCGTTCAGGCCGGTAGTAGCGAGGCAACGTGCCGACATGGCTGACATGCCTGAAGACCCCTGGATATCGGTAAGGCAAGTACGGGGACACGTTACTTGCCTTACATGGCTGACCACTAAGAGTCACCCAAGATAACATCCAGACCGTCTGGAGCTACGTCACCGAGATCCGGCCTGTCCTGCTCGCCTGGTCAGGCACCTACGATCACCTGCGGGAGGTCACCCACGACGACATCGTGACCATCAAGGACACCCTGCAGGGCGCCAAACGGTAGAACACCATCGTGGCACTGCGCTCGCTCATGCGCTTTGCAGGAAGAGCGGGCGGATCTTTCGCGACCCCACCATCCGCATCCGCATCCGCATCGCTCGCCGGCCGGACAAGGTAATCCTCCCCCTCGCCTCCGGCGTGATCGACCGCGCCATCGCCACCGCGACGACCCCGGCGATCCGCCTTATTCTCGCCCTGGCCGCCGTCCACGCGGCTCGGCCCAAGATGATCCGCGACCTCCGGCTCGACGACATCGACCTGGGCAACCACCGCATCACCATCGGCGGTCACCCTCGCCCTCTCGACGAGCTCACCCGGCAGGCGCTCCTCGCCTGGCTGGACTACCGGCAGCCGCTGGCCGAACACCGCTAACCCCCATCTGCTGCTCACTCAGCACACCGCGATGGAGAACTGCCCGGCCGGCAAGCTCTGGGTCACCAACGCCGTTCGGGGCCTGACCGCCACCCTGGAGCGCTTTCGCATCGACCGCCAACTCGAAGAGGCTCTGACCTGCGGCCCCGATCCCCTGCATCTGGCTGCCGTGTTCGGCATCGACGACAAGACCGCCATCCGCTACGCCAATGCCGCCCGCCACCTCCTGCAGACCGCTGCGGAAACGCCCGAACCACCGTGACACCATAGGCGTCGTGATCCCCGCGGATGAGCTTGTCAACCGAAAGCTGCTCCAGGCGACGGTGTCCTGGCACACCCATCCCAGCGATGATCAAGCCTCGCTGGTGCATATGTGGTTGCACCTGAGCGATCTCGGCCCGGTTCGCTTTCACACCGCCCCCGACGCCTCGCTCGAGCTGACGCTCGATCAACCACACAACTCCTCTGACATGGACGAGTACGGCCAGGTCACCGTCGGTCCCGCCGCAGAGAACTTTCTGATGAGCCGATTCATCGGTCAGTCGATCCGAGCTGTTCACCGCATCATCGACCACCGGATCGGGACGGAGATCGGCCTCCGGCTCGAACTCGATCACGGCGAGATGCGCATCCTCAACCTGGGCGACGACCTGTTCATCACTGACACTGCCCTGGGCTTTCTGGCAGGGTTGCTGCTCACGTTGGGCCAGTTCCTCGTAGCCGGTGAAGCAGTCGGTCTTGAGCTCATGCCAACGAACCTTGAGCGATGGTGCATAGGTGTGTGCCCGCAAGGCGTACTTTGCCTATGAGTGGTCCCTCACAGGGATATCGGGCGCGAAGTGGGAGACAGCGGCGACCAGTCGGTCCTTATCAATGCGCCACCCGTTCACTGCCCGGGACGACATCGCAATATCGGCGGGCACCGGAACGAGATGCTCCAGGATGGCTCGGGCTTTCGGGCCGTCCCCCGGCAGAGCCGGAGCCCCCTCCCTTCGGGTGACCCCGACATAGGGCAGCGAAGCACCGGGCACAGCTTGGCGCCAGAGGACGAACCCTGTGATGTCCTCCCAGGGCACATGGGCGGTGGTGGCGCTATATCGGATGGGGCTCCCGCCAAGCAGTACACCAGTCTCGTCCACCCGGAACGCGACTTTGCGGCTCGACGCCATGTACGCCATGTACGCCATGGAGAGCCCACCTGCGCCGAACAGCGCTAGACCCAATATCTTCATGACCAGCGGCATGTCCAAAAGCAGCATGGCCGCGGTGAATACGGCGCCGCCCGCCACGATGCCGATGGTCCTGAGGTCCCAGCCGTAGCGCGCCTGGTATACGGGTGAAGCGCGATCCTCCATAGCTGAATCATGACAATGATCGACTCTCGGGGGAGATATACCGCGGGTGCCACCGGAATGCGGCAGAAACGAGCCGTGGGATGGCAGGTTTGCTGCTCACGTTAGGCCAGTTCCTCGTAGCCGGTGAAGCAGTCGGCCTTGAGAGTGCGGTTCGCGAGTCCATGCCCGTGATGTCGCTATGTGATCGTATGGATTTGTAGCGTTACCGTCGGTCGGCAGGTCCGGATATGCTGGGATGGCCGCGTGACTGAGCGCAAGCCATACCCGAGCGACTTATCCGACGCGCAGTGGGCGCTGATCGAGCCGGTGCTCACGGCATGGAAGGCCGCGCACCCGTCCGTTAGCGGTCACGAGGGCGACTACGAGTTACGCGAGATCGTCAACGCCATCCGCTACCAGGGGCGGACCGGCGTTCAATGGAACTACCTCCCGCATGACCTGCCGCCCAAGAGCGCGACGTACTACTACTTCTCCAAGTGGCGCGACGACGGCACCGACAAGACCATCCACGACCTGCTGCGCTGGCAGCTGCGCGAGAAGAAGAAACGATTAGCCGACCCGAGCCTGGTGGTGCTGGACACCCAGAGCGTCCACGTCGCGGCCGGGGTCCCTGCCTCCACCACCGGAAAAGACGCCGCCAAGCGCGTGCCAGGCAGGAAACGCGGCTTGGCGGTGGACGTGCTGGGCCTGGTCATCGCCGTGGTCATGCTGGCCGCGTCGGCTCACGAGAATACCGCCGGGATCGCGCTGCTGGACCGGGTCGCCGCCACCACCGAGGGTACGGTGACCAAAGCGCTGGTCGACCAGGGATTCAAACAGGCCGTCGTCGCGCATGGCGCCGGCTTGGGCATCAACGTGGAGATCGTCGAGCGTAACCCCGCCAGCAAGGGGTTCGTCCCCCAGCGCACGAGATGGGTCGTCGAGCAGACGTACGGCATCTTGATGTTCCACCGCCGGCTGGTCCGCGACTACGAGCACCTGCCGGCCAGCTCCGAATCACGGGTGTATTGGGCGATGACGGATGTGATGTCCCGCCGCCTGACCCGTGGCCCCATCCCGTCCTGGCGGTGGACATGACCGGTCCCGACGGGCACCCGCCCGACCCCGGCAGCTGGCTCCTGGACCGGATCGACGCCCGCGAGCACTTCCTGACCTGCCAGATCGAGCAGACCCAGGCGGAGATCGACACTCTCACCACGCGTCTGAGCGAACTGAGCGAGCAGGTCGAGCATCTGCGGATCAGCCGCAAGACCCTCATCTCCCTGGCCGAGGAGGACCCTGCCCCGACCGAACCGCTCGCGCCGCCAGCGGTCCCCGACCACCCTGCCTACCAGCAGATTCTCACCGTCTTCGGCGAAGCCGGCGGCTCCCTGCGCGCCCGCGACCTGGCCATGGCCCTGGATCTGCCCTTGACGCGCAACGACATCCAGAACCTCCGTGCCAAGCTCAAACGCCTGGTCAGCCGCGGCATCCTCGCCGAGACCGAGCCGGGATTGTTCACCCAGCCGCGCCCATAGCCCGAATGACGAGCGCCTGACCGGCAGACCTAAGCCAACTCCGCCGACGAACGGGGCATCAACTCGCGAAACGCACTCTGAGGGTGCAGGCCTCCCCGCCCTCATAGGCTGTCATACTGTATACATAGATGGCATGGGTATGCGATCGATGCAGGAGTCAACATTCCTGATCTTGACCGCCCTGGCTGCGAAACCACAGCACGGCTACGGCATCATCACCGATGTCGCGCCGATATCCAGCGGGAAGGTACGGCTACGCGCTGGCACCTTGTACGCCGCGCTCGACCGCCTCGAAAGCGAAGGGCTCATTCAGACCGACCGGGAGGAAATCGTCGATGGGCGGGCGCGACGCTACTACCGCCTGACCGCTGACGGCACCACCCGGCTGTCCGCCGAAGCACAGCGGCTGCATCGCCACGCCGAGACCGCCTTTGCCCGGCTGAGCATCCCCCCAGGCACCGTTCCCCCTCCCGCTATCGCCCCAGGAGGCCTGGTGACCTCCCTGGAGCGGCGTTACCGTGCCCTGTTGAGGTGGTATCCCCAGTGGCACCGCCGACTCCATGAACAGGAGATGCTCGCGGTTCTTCTCCACAGCGCGGCACCCGCCCAGCAGCGTCCTGCCCTATCCGATGCCCTGGATCTCATTCGTGGCGGCCTGCGCGTACGGATCCATCACGCGGTAGGGGCCCCTTCCGCGCCGCACTGGCGGCGAGCCGCCAACATCGCGGCTCTGCTTGGGCCACTTGCGCTATTCACCCTCCGGCCACGGCCCTGACCGGTGCCCCTGCGTCAGACGCTGCTCATTCGCACCGGGCGTCGCCTGCACAAGTTCCGCTGTACACCGCCACCGCCCAGCCAGCCTGCACCGGCTGCTGACGGGCCAGCAGTTCCTCCAACGTGATCGCCCGGGGACGGGTGCCGTTCTGCTGCGGAGGGCTCGACGTGCCGACGTGAACGGCTCCGGCCGCCTTCGCCGTACCGGATGGCACGACGGCGACATCCACCCGCCTGGGCTGCCCGGGCATCGCCCAATCCTCTCCGGTCATCATGACGACCGCGCCCGGGTTGCCATCGTGAGGATCGCATCGTGTATTCATCCCACCGGCGAACCAGGCCCGCCAGAGCAGTTCGAACCCGGGAGGGCAGGTGACGACGATCGCCGCGTGCGGACCGTGTCCTGTGACATCGAGCTGCAGCAGCGTATTCGCTGCCGTGGATCGGCGGTATGCGGTGCGCTCCATGCCGGCGAAGACCTCGGGCGGCTCCGGCACGACGACGGTCGTGCTGGAGGCCGACGGAGGCGAGCTAACGACTTCCACGCCGGGAAGGGAGAGGGTCCCGGCGGCGGCCACCATCACGGCGGCGGCCACGGCCGCACCGCCCACCAGGCGGCGCCTTGCCGAGTGGCGGATCCTCCGTCGAATCTGGGATAGACGGTGATCGTTGTCCGGTCCGTCGAGGCTCTGCTCGTCCAGCATGCCGCGCAGATCGTCGATGGTCATGAGGGATCCTCCACTGCGTACGTCGTGGACGCTAGCTCGGGGTCGATGCGTAGCTTGGCGAGCGCCTTGCTGGTCTGGCTCTTCACGGTGCCGACGGAGCAGTCCATGATCTCGGCGACCAGGTGTTCCGGCAGGTCTTCGAAGTAGCGCAGCACCACTACGGCCCGCTGCCTGGGTGGCAGGCGTCCCAGGGCAGCCCACAGCGTGGCCCGGGTGTCGGCCGCACCCATGGGGTCGGTGGCGTCGGCGATGTCCGGAAGCTGGTCGGTGGGGATCTCCCCGTGCCAGCGGCGCCCGCGCCATGAGGTATGGGTGTTGATCAGCACCCGGTACACGTACGGATCGGGCTGGCTGCCGACGCGCCGCCAGACCCGCCAGACCTTGGCCAGCGCTGTCTGCACCAGGTCTTCGGCGTGCGCCCAGTCCCGGCACAGCAGGTACGCCGCCCGGAGCAATCGCGAGGACCGCGCCTCAACATACGCGATGTAGTCTGCCCGATCCCGCATTGACCTCGCCTTCCCTGACCGCTCCTGCCCTAATTACCGTCCAGGAGCGGACGACGGTTGCCCCGCCGCCGACCCTGCGCACCAGCAGCGACCGGATGCAGGCTGCCGGCATCGTCCAGGCGGGGCACTCCATCCTCGCCACCGTCGCCGAACCGTTTGCTCTGCCCGCCGATGCCGGCCAGGCCCGCGAGGTGATCGACGCACTGTTCGCCGCGCTGCAGCAGGTCCGCGAGCACCACGTGTTCGGTGAGCGCATGGGCCTGGCCGCGCCGCAGATCGGCATCGGCCGGACGCCGACGCCCTCGTGCTGCTCAACCCCCGCATCACCGACGCCTGCGCCGAGACCGGTACGGGCTGGCCCGCCTCGTCGCCCACGAGGTCGACCATTTCGCGGGTCGGCTGTACACCAGCCGCAGGCGCGAGGGCGAAGCCCATCCCTGTCGGGGAGTACCGCGGTATCGCGGTGTCAGGGGCCGCTGTGGATGAGCAGGGAGAGCAGCTGGAGCAGGCCGTAGGCGGCGGCCATGTTCTTGGCGTGAACGCCACGGTGCGTCCGGTTCAGGTGATGCCGGGAACGAGGGCGGCGGAGTCGGCCGAGTGCGGCTGACGCAGGTCGACCTCGAGGTCGGGGGCCGAGACCGTCTACGGGCCGATGCTCGCCGTGCCGCCGGATCACCTGGCCGACCGTATGCGCACGGCGATGCTGCGGCCGCCGAAGAAGGTCTCGAAGGTATCGATGGGCAGGCGCGCCCGGCGCTCCGCGCTCATGTAATGGGTGAATAGTGCGATGCCGTCGTGCAGTGCCTGCCGGCTGCCGCCCGCGCCGGGCGTGCGGGCCAGGCACCCCATCATCTCTCTTAGCAGCGGTTGCGCGGTCGATCAGCTGCGCGCTGCGGCGACCGCCGGCACGATGACAAGTGCCAGGATGCCGCCGCCGATGGCCAGAACGGGGTAGCCGGCTCCGGCGACGACGAGGCCCGAGGCCATGCCGCCAGTGGCGCCGGCGATGGCAACGGGGACATCTACCAGGCCCTGGGTTTTGGCGCGGGTGGTCAGCGGGACGGCGTCGGTGATGATCGCGGTGCCGGTGACGAGACCGAGGTTCCAACCCAGGCCCAGCAGCGCGAGGGCCACCGCGAGCGGGGCGATGGAGTCGCCGGGGGTGTTGGCGTCAACGATTCCGGCGGCCAGCAGGGCCAGCGCAGAGGCGGTGGCGATCGTGAGGCGGGCGTAGCGGTCGACGAGCCAGCCGGTCAGGGGCGAGGGCAGGTACATCGCGCCGATGTGGATGGCGATGACGAGGCCGGAGGCGGCGGCGCCGTGGCCGTGGTCGTGCATGTGGACGGGCGTCATCGTCATGATCGCGACCATGACGAGCTGGGTGATCACCATGACCAGCGTGCCGACCAGTACACCCGAGCGGCGTCCTTCCCCCGCTGGGCGCGGCCGGGCGCCCGCGTCGCCCGGTTGTGTGCTCGCCGCGGCGGTGCGTTCGCCCTCCAGGGTACGGGTCAGCAGCAGCGGGTCGGGGCGCAGCCAGATGGCCAGGACCAGAGCGGCTGTCGCATAGGCGAGGCCGGCGAGAAGGAACGGCCCGGCCAGGTAGGGGATGCCGAGGACGTGGGCGAGGTCGCCGGTGGGCGCAGTGAGGTGGGGGCCGACCACGCCGCCCAGGGTGGTGGCCACCAGCACGGTGGACACGACGCGGGCGCGGTGCGCGGGGGCCGCCAGGTCGGCGCCGGCGTAGCGGGCCTGAAGGTTGGTGGCCGTGCCGGCGCCGTACACGAACATCGCGATGAACAGCAGGACGGGGCTGCCGACGACGGCGGCGGCGATGACGCCCGCGCTGCCGATGGCGCCGGCGAGGTACCCGGCGGCAAGGCCGGGACGGCGGCCGCGCGCCTGAGAGATGCGCCCCACCACGACGGCCGCCAGTGCGGAACCGGCAGTGCCCAGGGCACTTGAGCACACCGGCCAGGCTGGTGGAGCCAAGCAGGTCCTGCGCGAGCAGGGCACCGACGGTCACGCCGGCCGCCAGTCCGGCGCCGCTGAGGATCTGGGCGGCGATCAAGACGATCAGGATGCGGCGCTGCGCCTGGGAGCGCGGAAGGTGATCGATCAGGGCAGGCACGGGAGTCGTCACGAGGTCAGCCCCGGTCGCCCAGGTCCAGGCGGTCAAGCAGCCCGGCGGCGGTGAAGGCGGTCACCAGTTCGTCGCGGCCCTAGGTGAAGTGCGCCCAGCTGTCGTAATGGACGGGAACCACCCGGCGGGCGCCGAGGATCTGTGCGGCCTCGGCGGTCTGGGCGCTGTCGAGGACGATCAGCGCGCCGTCGAAGAGGACGTCGAAGCGAGGAGCCCCGGCGAAAAGGACGGCGGTGTCCACCGGACCGAAGCGTTCGGCGATCTGCTCCACCAGGTCGAGCGATGACGCCCATGGTGAGCTCCGCGGCGATGTCCGCGTTCGACCGGCCGCGCACGATCGCCAGGGCCACCTCGGTCGTCGGGGGGTTCCTAGGCTCGCCGCGGCGGCCGAGCGGCCTGCTACCCACTCGTAGGTGACCTTCAGCCGCTGCGATGCTGCCACGGGTAACGCAGGCGCTGGAGGCGCGAAGCGCCGCCCTCGCCCAGCACCCGCCCGTGCACATCCTTAGTGCCTGCGACCGGCCGCCCGACCCCTTCGACCGCATCGTCTCCATGACCGGCGTGCGCTCCATTCCTCTCAGCCGACTGACCGCCTTGCGTCCAGCGGCCGGCTGGTCACCCCCATCCCGAGCACCCACCTCGTCCTCACCGCCACCAAGGACGCCGATGGCTAGCCGTATTCGAGGGTAGGGTTCCACATGGTGCTGTCGGCGGAGTCGGTTTCTCCTTGCGCTACCTCGAAACGGATCACGTCCCCGATGGTGACCTCGGCTGACAGGCCGTGCCACACCCCGGTGGTGTCGGCTCCGCCGATGGCCTGCCAGCCGGAGGCGGGCCAGATCTGCACACCGTTCTTGATGATCCGCACATTGACGCCGTCACCGCCCGCGACCGCTTTGCGAGGGTTGCCGTTGATGCGCACCTTCCCAGCCTTCGGCGCGGTCCAGGACACCACCGTGGGGTGGTCGTCGGGATGGAGGTTCCCGGACGCGAGCACCCGGTTCCATGCGCCGCTGCCTTGCCACCAGCCGCGGGGATCCCAGGTCAGGTCCTCGTAGACGCCGCCGCCGCGTGCCTCCTGATAGCGCCAGCTCCTGCCGCCCTGCCCGGCGGAGAAGTTGCTGGACAGGGTGTAGGCGTCCAGGGCGGTGTTCTTGACCACCGACACGTTGTCGAACGCCGCCGCGGTGCGCGATGCCCGGACACCGATCCCGCCGGAGCGCAAGACGGTGTCGACCACGTCGATCTGGGGGGTCGCGGCGTTGCCGAAGAACACCTGGATCCGTCCCGAGTGCGCCACGACCTTCAGATGGTGGAACACTCCTGTCGCCGCGGTGATGGGCACCCTGGACAGTTCGTGCCAGCCGTTGTCGGAACGGCCCAGCACCAGGGACGTGCCGTCGAAGCCGGTGAAGTACCCCCGGTAGGCGTCCACGCCGTAGTCGTCGGCCGTGTCGCGGAACACGATCCCCGCCTCACCCGAGGCCGAGGCGATGCTGACGTCGGCTTCGAAGGTGAAGTCGTCGAAGTCGATCCACGCGTCGTCCACCACCGCGCGTCGCACATCGCCTGCGTCGGCGGAAAACACACCTCCCGACTCCGACCAGGCGCCGTTGTAGACCCTCCATCCGGAGGCGGAGCCGTCGTCGAACCTGTCGGCGAAGGTGGACGGATTTACGGTGATGATCCGCTTCACGTCCGACACCACGCCCTGGTAGAGGCGTAGTCCGTCCACCATCCCGTTGGTGAACCCGGACGGGGCGGAACCCTGGTGCGACCGGCCGACCAGCAGCCCGCCGCCGGCCCGCCACGGTTGCCAGGCGGCGTTCAGGCCGGTGGCCGCCTTCGGTTCCCCCTCCACGTACAGCCGTAGCGACCGGTTCTGGGCGTCGAGCACCCCGGTCAGGTGGTGATACTTGTCCAGGTCCACCGCGGCCACCGACACGAAGCTCGTGCCGGTGGTGCCGGTGGGGGAGTTCGGCACCGACCACACCCACTTGCCGCCACCCGCCGGATCGAAGGACAGCGAGAATCCCGGCAGAGCTCCCGCGCTCTGCTGCGACACGAACGTCTGCGCGACGGCCGGGTTCGCGACCTGCACCCACGCCGCCACGGTGAACGACTGGTCGGTGCGCAACGCCGGCGCGTCGAGCGCAGCGTAGCCGTCCGTGCCGTTCAGCTTCAGCGCCGATCCCGGATGGCCGCCCCCGCTCGCCGGCATCTCGGCACCGCCGTACAGGCGCAGGTCACGGAACCTGCCCGAAGTGTCGATCGCGGAGCGGGAACCCACCTCCTCGAAGTCCCACTCTCCGGCCCTGCCGGTGACCAGCGGGTCGGCCAGGTCGAACACCTCCGCGTCGGTGATCTTCCGTTCCCACAGCCGTACGTCGGCCACCGAGCCCTTGAACGGGTCCCCTCCCTTGCCCACCCGCACCTCACCGGCGGCGTCGAAGGTGGTCACGCCGGTCACCGTGCCCTCCAGCACGCCGTTGACGTACAGGCGCAGCGTCTTGGCGACCGAGTCGTAGGTTCCGGCCAGATGCGTCCACACGCCCGCGCGAGGCACGGTGGTGGACTTCGCCTGCCACCAGATCACCTGGCCGTTCTCGGTCTCCCGGGACGGGACCAGCATGAGCCACCGGTTCGCGGCGCCGGCGTAGTAGAGGGAGAACGGGCCGTACTGGCTGCCCGTGCTCGCCACCACGGTCTGGTCGGCGCCCGTGCTGTCCAGCTTCGCCCAGGCCGACACCGTGAAGCTCTTGGCCGTGTTGAGGAAGTCGGGGCTGGAGGCGTAGCCACTGGCCCCGTCGAGCCGCATCGCGGTCTGCGATTCGCCGTCGTAGCCGGGTTCCAGCCGCCCGGGCTCGCCCAGCGTCAGGGTGCCGTGGACGGACAGGTCCCGCCCGTTGCCCGTGTCGTCGGCCAGGACGGCCGATCCGGCCGGGTCCGACAGCTTCCACCGGGCCAGGGGCGGCGACGGCGAGCCCACCACGAACTGGTAGGTCCTGCGAGCCTTGTTGCCCGCGCGGTCAACGGCGTCGACGTACAGGGTCGCCAGACCGCCGTCGGCCGGCAGCCAGTCCACCGACACGCTGCCACCCAGCGCCGCCGGGGTGGCCACCATCGAGGGCGGATCGTTCAGCCCCCATTCGTAGCGCACGACGTCGGGGGAGGTGCTGGCGAAGGTGAACCGGCCGGTCTGGCCCACCGAGCCGCACGGCCCGCCGTCGCAGACGTCAATGCCCTCCTTGTAGACGTCCGCCGTCACGGTGGGCACGGCGGGCTTGGCCACGTCGACGGTGAACTCGCAGGGCTGGGAGGCGGGCCCGCTGATCCGATGGTCCTGGGCCGTGACCCACCAGCGGTACGTGCTGTTCGGCGACAGCCCGATCGCGGCCATCGGCCACCGTGACCCGCCGGGGATGCGCGCTCCGGCGCCCTGGTAGCCGTACCACGTCGTGGTGTCAGGAGGGTCGGCCACGAAGTCGCTCTTGCCGTCACCGTCTAGGTCGGGGGTGGTGAACGCCTCATAGCCCCACCAGCCGGAGCCCACCTCGTACCGCCACGGATCTCCCTGGTAGGCCGATCTGGCGCCCATTCCCGGATACAACCACAACACGCCGTTGGAGGGGTCCCGGGCCAGCACGTCGGGCGCCCCGTCACGGTCATAGTCGATCGTGCCGAAATAGGTGAAACCGTTCCATCCCCCGCCGAGGTTGACCCGGGGCTGCGCCGACGGCACGTTCTTGCTCTCGCCCGGATACAGCCACAACACTCCGTCGCTGTCGCGGGCGAGCAGGTCGGCATGCCCGTCGCGGTCCCAGTCCGCGATCCCTGCCGGTGTGTAACCGCCGAAGCCTGAGCCGATGGTCACCGGGGTGTCGAAGGTGTTCTTCGTGGCGCCGCCCGGATACAGGCGCAGCGCGCCGCTCGCGTCGTCGCGGGCCACGATGTCGGGGCGGCCGTCCTTGTTCCAGTCCGCCACGCCGGCGATGGTCAGCCCGCCCCACCCGGCGCCCAGCGGCGCCCGCTCGGCGAGCTGCTTGTTCCATCCGGGCAGCACGTACAGGTAGCCGTCGCTGTCGCGGACGAGCACGTCGGGGCGGCCGTCGCGGGTGAGGTCGCCCGTTCCCACCATGCGCTCACCGGACTCCAGCACGCCTGGATAGGCGTTCACCTGCGCCGTCGTGTTGGATGGCACGTTCTGCTGCACCCCGTTCGGCGACGGCGGAGCCGACGCCAGGGAGCCGTCCTCGCGGACGCGCCGCCAGGAGAAGCTCACCTTGAGCGAATTGCCGTCGGCGTCCAGCACCCCCGCGCGCAACGTCGGGGACCGCGTCGGCACGAAGGCCCGCTCGCCGCCGATGCCGCAGGGTTTTTCGCCGACGGTCAGCGACGAGGGGGCCTCCGGCGCCGAGTTCATCGTGACCGCCAGCTTGGCCGTCACGGCGTCGAACTTCTTCCACCCCGCCGTAGTGTCTTCGTCATAGGCCTTCAGCCCCAGGACGAGCCGCCCCCACCGCTCCGACGCCGCGCGGCTGATCGTGGAGGTCACGTTGAACTCCGTGGGCGTTCGTATCTGGCGGCACGAGCTGTTGCTGACCCTGGAGGCGTTGGCGCCCTCCCAGGACGGGGCGGTGTTGTCCCAGGTGGTGCCCGCGCCCAGGTCGGCGTGCACCACCCGCAGCTCCGTGACGCTGGCCGCGCACTGTGCCGAATGCACCAGGTCGATCCACATCGAGGCACCGATGATGTCCTTGCCGTGCGTCTGCCACGGCGGGAAGGAGAACATCGACCGGTAGCGCACCGGGTCGACGTAGTAGCCGACCTTGCCGCACTCGGAGTTCGCCGCGCCCGAGCAGTCCCGGCGATCGTAGTTCCAGTACGACTGGCCGGGCTTGAATTCGTTGATCATGGTCCAGGCCGCGTACCCGATGTCCGGATCGACGACCAGCGGAAAGCGCGCCGCCGGGTCGGCCAGCAGCCGCTGGTCGGGCACGAGCGTCAGCCGCCCGCCGGAGGCCACGTCCACCCGCACCGCCGCGTCACGCGCGCCCTGCGCCGGCCGCTCCACCGACGCGGCCCCCGCCTCGGCGGAGTCCCACATCCTGGGCGCCGGCGCACCGAGGACGGCCCTGCCTTCGGCGTCCACCGCCCGAAGGCCGCCGTCCGCGCCCTTCTGCCACGTCAGGCCCGGCAGCGAGCTGCCCAGGGTCAGGGCGCGCAGCCGAGGGTTCCGCGCCGCCTGCGCGTTCTTGACCACCAGCACGAACGAGAAGCCGGTGTCACGCGCGGTGAGCACCAGGTCCACGCCGGCCAGCACCTCGGAGTAGGTGGCACGGGTGCCTTCGAGCACCGGCCTGGGCAGCGGCTGCGGCCACGACAGCGCCAGGTCGTGGCCCTCGTGCCTGGCCCGCAGCAGCGGGCCGTCGCCGCCGCCCGACAACACCAGGCCCAGGGGGGAGGCCTGTGGCGCCACGGAACCGTCCGCCCGCGGTTCGAGTGCGGCGTTCGGGGGAGCCCACGAGCCGTCGGCCCGCCGGGCCCGCCGCGGGTAGGCGTCGATCTCCAGCGTGCTGGTGCCGTCCGCGTTCGCGAAGACCTGGCTGGTCTCGGTGCGCAGCGACTCGACCTCCACCCGCTCGCCGCACGCCTCGGCCATCGCCGCGGCGGCCCGTACCTGCGCGGTGGACGGCCGGCAGTCCGGCTCGGCCCCGGCCGCCGCCGCGGCGGTGGACGGCAGTCCCCACCCGGTCGCGAGAACCGCGATGAGTGCGGGGATCAGCCCTTGTCGGAACATCTTTTCTCCATGCAGACGAGACACCAGGGGGCGTAGCTGGCCGATCGCCCCGCCCGGTGCACGAGCGGCTCACATCAATCCCCGACTACGAGATCAGGATCGGGATCGCCCACCCGTCACGCCAGTCGTTAATCTGCCGTTCTGCGCCGCTCTTCCGCCACAGGAGCTTGCCTCCCGCCGCCGATCCCCCCGGATCGGCGGCGTTCGGTCAGCAATTGCGAAAGACTCCCATCAACCCCCCGTACGCTCCGGCCGTAGCCGCCGCAAGGCCTATTACGGCAGCCGGACTCGCGGGACTCACGATGGCCGGGGCGGCGGCGAACACTCCTGTCACTCCGGCGCCCATTCCGATGGTGGACTGAATGCAAGCCCCGTTCGTCTTCGTGGTGATGCTGTCGTCCCGCAGGACCGTACACCCGCTTTTGTTGCCATCGGCATCGATGTGACAGCTCACCTGCTGCCGGCCCGGTCCATAGGTAGGCACAGTCGTCGTCCGGGTGAAGAAGTCCCTGCCAAAGACCGAAGACGTCTCGGTTATCTTGAGACCCTTATCCGTGTACTCGATGGACTTGCATCGTTCGACACCGAGAAAGCCATCCTTGCAGTATTCGTCGGTCGGCCCGAGAGCTTTCCGTATCGCGGCCAGGGCACTCAGTCTCTTGACGAGATCGTCCCGTATGCCGGCCAGGATGTCCTGCTTGGTAACCCGCGAACCGATTGCCCCGGCGCAAGGGGCCTGCCCGTCGGGACAGTTCGCCTTACTCTTGTTGACCGGCGTACGCGCCGGCGGGAGTGCCGGATTCCATGGACGCGGCTTCGGGTTGTAACTGGTCGCCGGGTTACTGGCCCGGTGCTGGTAGGCGCCGCCGCGGCCGTCGCTGCATACTCCGTCCGGGCAGGAGCGCGAGAACAGGCCGTCGGGGTCGCTGAGAGTGACGGGATTCTGGTTCCCGTAGTGGTATCCGTTGATCTGCTGGGGATCGGCCAGGTTCATCAGCGGGTCGGCCGAGGTGAAGCGGCCGAGCGCCGGGTCGTACTCGCGGGCGCCGAGGTGGGTCAGGCCGGTGGGGTCCTGGGTTCCGCCGACGAAGCCCTTGTCCATGGTGGCCGGCCAGGTCCCGGCGCCGGTCCGCTGCTCGCCGAAGGGCGTCTGGCGGCGCAGCGCCACCGTCTGCCCCACGGCGCCGATCGCCGCGACGGCTGTGCCATGGTGGTCGGTGCTCATCCAGGTCAGCTTCCCCGCGGCCCGGGTCGCGATGAGCTGGCCCGCGTGCGTGTAGTAGCGCGTCCCCGAGGTGGTGCCGGTGGCGTTGGTGTAGCGCAGTTCCTGTCCCGGCAGGTACAGCGTCTTGCCGGACGGGTCCGTGCGGATCAGTCGCTCGCCGCCGGCGTCGTAGACGTACGAGGTCGGGCCGGACGCGTCGACGCTCTGGGCGAGCTCGCCCTCCGGGTCCCAGGTGAGGGTCTGAGTTCCGGCGGGGCCGGGCCGGGAGACCACGTTGCCGGCGGAGTCGTAGGCGTAGGCGGAGGTCTCGCTCCCCGTGGAGACGGCGGTCAGTTTGTGGGCGGCGGGCACGCTGTAGGTCGTGGTGCGGTCACCGGCGGAGGTGGCGTGCTGCACCGTCTTGACGCGGTTGCCGATCGCGTCGTGGTCGTAGGTGTGCCAATACTTGGCCGGCCCGCCCAGCACGGCGGCGCCGGGCGCCGTGCCGCAGCCCTCGGTGGCGGGCGTCCACGCCTCGCGCACCTGCTTGAGATGGTCGGTGGTGAAACACTGGTAGTCCTTGGAGACCTGATCCGCGATCTCGGTGACGTTGCCACTGCCGTCGTAGCCGAAGCGCAGATCGGCCACCGCGGTCGGGGACTGCTGCCGGACTGTGGCGATCTGCGCCAGCCGCCGGCTGTGCGTGTCGTAGGTACGCGCCACGTCCACGCTCTGGCCGGTGCTGTTCTTCAACTTGACGGTGCCGAGCTCATTGAAGCTGGTGTAACGGGTGTTCGTCACCAGGGTGGCGCCCAGGGTGGTCGACAGGGTCGTCGGCTCGCCCGTGGTGGTGTATCCGAACGTCAGCTCCTCCTGCCCCACGTCTCCGGCCGCCGGCAGGCGCATGGTCTTGGGCAGGCCGCTGGCGTAGTAGGTCATCTTGTACGTGTACTCGCCGGCCAGCCCCTTCTCCGCCGCCGGGATGGTGTGGGTCACCTCGGAGGGCTGGTAGCCGATCGTGTAGCCCTTGATCTCCTTGACGTACTGGCCGGTGCCGGCGTACCGGACGGACTTGACCGGCCGGCCGCGGACGGACGTGCCGTCGGCCAGCGTGTCGTAGGTGAACTCCACCCGCGGGTCGCCGGTGACGCTCTTGTCGCGCACCGACGTGGGGCGGCCCAGCACGTCGTAGGTGTAGGCGACGGTCTCACCGCGGTTGTCGGTCTTGGTGATCAGATCGCCGGCCGCGTTGTAGGCCGTCACCGTGGTGCCCGTGTCGGGGTCGACGGTCCTGGTACGCTTCCCGCGCAGGTCATAGCCGTACTGCCAGGTGTTCCCCTCCGCGTCCACCAGCCGGGTGAGCTGACCCTTGGCGTTGTAGGTGTAGGCGGTCTTGTCGGATTCGGCGGCCGTGCCCACGTCCTGGGCCCGGCGGTACTGACGCAACTCCACGGTGTGGCCGGTCGCGTCGCTCACCGTCGAGGTGACGATGCCGCCGCCAGGCGGGACGAGGTCCTCCCGGTCCCCGCCGTAGTGGTGGGTGGAACGCCACAGCTCCGTGCCCCCAGCGCTGGCCGGCGGCATCTCCTTCATGCGGACCTCGGCCGACACCCGCCCCGCCCCGTCGTAGACGGTCACGTCCGCCGCGGAGATGGTGCTGCTGGACGCGTCCGGCTGGATCAGGTCGGTCTTGGGTGCGACCGACGCCAGGTACGGGTTGTTCTTCCTGACCGCGCGCCCGGCCGAGTCGTAGAAGGTGTCGGTGACCACGGCCCCGGTGCCGCCGGTGGCGTCGGAGGTCTGCGTCTGCCGCTCCCGCATCAGTGCGTCGTACAGCACATGCGTGGTGTCGTACGCGTCGCCCGCGGGGGAGAGCGTCTGGCTGGTCACGACCGTGGCGGCGTTGTTGCGTACCAGATAGGAGAAACGTGAGCTCGGCGTGCCCGGATAGGTCGTCTTGTCCCGGCCTGGCAGCCACACCGCGGTCAGGCGGCCCATGGCGTCGTAGGTCAGGTCGGTGACCCGGTCGTTGGGGTCGGTGATCCTGGTCGGCTCGCCCCAGACCGGGTCCTGCTCCGTGGTGGTGACCCAGCCCAGCGGGCCGGTGACGGTGGTGCTGGTCACCGGCCCGCCGGACTTCGGGGTGTAGACGGTGCCGGTCTTGGCGCCGCGCACGTCCCATGCGTCGGTGACGCGGCCGTAGTCGTCATGGTCGGCCTTGCTCTCCACCACGAACGACGGTTTCCCGCCGCTGAACCCGCCGATGGTCTCCACCTGGGTAACGTCGCCCGCGCTGGGAGCCTGCCCCCACGGCTTGTGGTCGTAGGAGGTGCGCTCCTCGGCGATGACCTGCTCCTCGCGCAGGGTGTTGTTCGCCTCGGCGTCCTTGGCGGTGGCGCAGTCGGCGGCAAACGTCCGTACCCGTGACGGGCTGTCCACGATCGGGGTGCCGGGGTCGCGCGCGTACTCGGTCAGTGTGCACTTCTCGTCGCCGGCGACGTTGTCGTCGCCGCGCTCGTCCACCGCCGTCGGCAGCCGGTAGCCGTCGACCTGCCGGGTGGTCGTGGTGGTGCGCGGCGCCCGTGCCCCGTCACGCGTGGTGCGGGTGTGCGAGGCCGACTCGTGCACCATGCGCGCGTGCACGGTCACCCCGCCGAGGGTGCGCGACGCGGTCGGCTCGGACTGGGTGTACTGGCTGACCGCGGCCGACACCTCCGCCTGGCCGTCGTAGATGATGGCCTCGCGCAGCCGTCCTGCGAAGGCCTCCTCGTCCTTGGACGAGGGGACGCCGTTCGCCGTGATGGCCGGCAACTCGGCCACGCGGGTGCCCGACGGCAGCTTGTCGCCGTGCATGCCGCGGAAGTAGCGCTTTTCGGTGCGCATCTGCTGGGCACCTTCGCCGACCGTCCTGGTCACCGACGAGTAGCCCCGCCACACTGACCAGGTCTTGTACTCCGGCTTGACCATCCCGTCGTCGTCGGAGTAGTGCCAGGCCGGCGTGCCGTTGTAGGTGTAGCCGGTGGTCACCTTCGGCGAGGACGTCGGACTCCCGGTGCCGACCTCCGCCACCGTGACGGACTGCACCACGTGCTTGTGGAAGAAGTCGGTGATCGCCTCGGTCTTCCCCGCGGGGGTCCAGCGCACCGGATAGCACCGGTAGGCGTTGTCGTGCAGGTTGCGTTCGTCCGGCGTCCGCGATCCGGCGACGCAGTCGTCGGGGGCGTACACGACGTCGGTCACGCCGCCGTTCTCGTCGGTGATCGTCTTGATCCGGTGCCGGTTCATCGCCGGGTAGGTGTCCTCACGAGTGTCGACACGGTTGGACAGCAGCTCGGAGGTGAAACGCACCTCTGGCACGGCGACGTCGGCGCCTGCTCCCGCGAGCCCCTTGTGCGCTATACTCGCCAGCCACATCGCGGGCGTGCCGTAGTCCTCCACCGCCGGGAAGGCGTGCGTCAGCGTCCAGGACTCCGCGTCGGCGTACTGGCCGATGCCGGGGTCGAGTACCTGAGTGGTGACGGAGGCCAGGCGCTTGGTCATCCAGAACGACGGGGAGACCTGCGTGTACCCGCACGGGGAAGCCGAGCACTTCAGGTCGAGCGGCACGTCCGGCCAGTTCCTGTTCTCGCCGCACGCGCTCAGGCATCGGTCGCCCAGGCCGAACGAGACGCGCATGGGGGCCTGGTCGGTGGTGCCGCGCGTGCCGTACTCGATCGTCTGCGGGTAACCCGCCCGGTCGTACTCCACCGCGTCCGCCGCAGTGAGATTGCGCCCGTAGCGATTGGTCTCCTTCGTGTACGAGATCCGCATCGTGTTGCCGTGCGGGTCCACCACGTGGTCCAGTTGCCAGCGGTAGGCCTGGGTGCAGGAGGAGGCGGCGAACGTCGTCCTGTAGCACCGTTCGCCCTCATGGTTGCCGAACACGGGCACCGTCAGCGCCGACTGCGATCCCGGCCTTCCGCCGAACCAATACTGGGTGCCGTCGGTCGTGGTGACCAGCCACCACTCGCCGTCGTCATCCCCGTTGGCCGCTCCGGTCCTGCGCTCGATCCTGGTGCCGTCGTCGGCACGCAGGCGCCACGTGTCGCCACCGGAGGCGTCCTTGATCAGCTCACCGGCGTGACCCTGCATCGACAACACCGCGTTGTCGGTGGCCCAACACAGGTCGCCGGTCGCCACCTTGTTGCTGGCCGGCTTGCCGTTCTTGGCTGCCATGTCCTGCGCGCAGCCGATGTAGCGCCGCTCGATGAAACCCGGGTGCCAGTCGAACCCCTCACCGGCCCAGGAGGGCTGGCTGTTGACCGCGGCCGTCCGCCCGTCGACGCTGTCCGCCGAGTACCCCAGCGTGACGGCCGGCTGCGGCCCGCCCAGCCCCGGCGGCACCCGTACCGGGTACGACCAGGAGAAGTTCCCGCTGTTGCCCTCGGCGCTCCAGGTCGCCGACGGCGCCAGCGACGTCGCTTTGTAGTCACCGGCGGACCCGGACGGCTCGGCCGCGACCGCCAGCAGCGTGCCCGAGGCGGCCGTCGCGCCCGGCTCCGCCGCGGAGCCGGGCACTGTGACCTGCGCCGACACGGTACCCGCGCCGACGTCGTTGACCGACGTCACCATGGCGCCCTGGCACGAGGCCTCCTTCGGGGTGCGGAGCGCGCACTCCGGCAGGCGCCACACCCGCAGCCGGGACGCCCAGTCGCCGCCGTAGGCGAACCGGAAGGCGCTGTAGTCGACGGTCAGCCGGGCCGGCACATCCATCGCCTGACCGTCGGCGCGGGTCATCCGCAGCGCTAGGCCTTCCGCCCCCGCGGTCTCGACCTTGCCCAGCGACTCCACCCGCATCTTGGCGGGGCCGCCATCGGCCGTGGCCGCCGCTCCCGCCGCCGCGTCCACCCACACGGGTAAGTCGCCGGCGCGGGCGCCACGTTTGTCCGCCGCTGTGGCTCCCGCGGCGGACACCTCGACCTCGGCGACGCCTCGCGCCGGCCACACCGGCGCCGTGGCCCGCCAGGATTTCACCTGGCCCGATGGGGCCTTCACCCGTTCGGCGTAGCGAGCCGCCACGACCGGCTCCTTCTGGACGCCGACGGTTGTGACAGGCAAGGCAGCCGCTGGCTGCGACGGTACGCTCGCGATCGCGATTCCCGTCACCAACGCCGTGATCACTGCGACGGCTCGTGGCCGTCGCGGTGGGCGATCTGTCATCATCTTTCCTGCTCTCGTCCCTGGATTACCTGGGCTGTTCCGTGCCGCGCCCGGTGCGTGAGGCCTCGCCGGGGTTCTTGTCGGTGATTTGCCTGTCAGATGCTCCTCGCCCGCCGGCGAACGGCGGGCGAGGCTCAGAGGGTCGCGCGCCCTCAGGTGGACCTCTCCCAAGCCCGCTCCGCGGAGACTTCGCAACCCGCTTCCTCGGACCCCCGCGGTGGCGGCCGCGACCACCCCCTGCCGGAACATCCTTTTCCATTCGGGTGCGGCGTCATCGGCTCTCACCGCGTGCTAATGTCCACGACGCGACTCGATCTACATGACTGAAGGTCAGCATCAGATCGCCACGCCCCAAGCGCCAGGCACAAAACTGCAAATCTATGCAGGTTTCCTGCCAAAGTGAGTTTCGGGGAACTGCTCAGTGCGCCTGTGCGGTCGGCGCCGAGGCGCGGTGTCGGTCTTGCCGCCGCCGGTCCGTCTCCCCGAGCCGCCGCCCCGAACCGGGTTCGCCACGCGTCCTGCCCGGAAGTCAGTTTGTGGCTGCCGGTTCGATGGTCGCGGGGCGGGGATAGCTGCTCCGCGGCGTCGGTCATGGTCCTTGATCGCCTCGACGGCCGACCACCACGTCCTCGGGAACGCGTTGGCCCGAGGCCAGCACCGTGCGCAGGGCGCCCAGAGCGAGCAGGTCGTTGAAGCAGAAGACTGCGTCCGGCGGGGACGGCGCGTCCAGCAGCCTGGCCATCGCGGACGCTCCTTCGGCGCGGTGGTAGCGCTCGACCGAGGCCGTGATCTCCGCGAGCCCGTGGGCGGCGATCGCCTCACGATAGCCGGACAGGCGCAGAGGGGCGGTGCCGCTGATGGACTGGTCCTGACGCGCCGGACTGGCAGCGATCGGCCGCCCCCTGGCGGACCCGTTCGTGAGCGCGGGGCTGACCTGCCTCGAAGCCGCATGGCGTGCTCCATCGGGGTGACCTACTGGCATAGGGACGGCGCAGAGGAACGGCTCGGCTGGCACCAGCCACTGTGTCAGGTCAGTGACACGCTGGAGGCCATCCGCCGGCTGTACGGCCCAGTCCCGGACACCGCCGTACTGCTGATCCCGGGAGCCAGGCCAATGCTCCTCGACTTGGAGGACGCGGAGGATTTGTTCCCGGACACTCAAGATGAGGATGAACGCGCCAGCCGGCGTGAGGATGTGGCGATGTAAGAAGACCCCGGCAGCGTGAGGCTGACGAGGTCTTGGTGTGCAGGTTGGCGGCTTCGTGCGCGCCATGTCGCTGCGCCTGCCCTGTTTTGAGGCTGGATCTCGTCCGCGAGCCCGCGATCGAGCCTGTCGAAGATCTCGCTCTATTGGTGATCCGGCCGGTACGGGACTGACTGCTGAGCAGCGGACACGATGGCTGCGCCGTCGAGTTGGGCGACGCTCAGTTCGACGCCTCCGCTGGACCATTCCACGCCGAGTTCGAAGGGCCCGGCCGGCGGCAGAGGCCAGAGCCATAGTTTCAACGTGCTGTGCCCCAGGTAGGGGGCTGAACCGTGCAGTTGGTCGCCGGTGGGTTGCCAGCTGAGTGGGGGTTTAGGCATGACTCGATGTCATGTACCCGCTTTGTCTCGACAGGCTTTGGGCTCTTTGTCCAATAGGCACAAATTTGCTCACTCCTCGCCGCCGGCAAGGGCGTCCGTTTCATCAGCAAATGATGCTCGAATTCCGTCTGGTCTAGGAATGCGGTAGAAGTTCACGACCCCGCCGAGGATCACTATCGATCACATATGTCGGGTAGAAATTCCGCCATGAGCGAGCGAAAGCCCTATCCCAGCGACATATCCGACGCCCGCTGGGCCTTAATCGAACCCACCTTGACCGCTTGGCGGCAAGCCAGGCTCGACCGCCGGCCCACCGGTCAACCCGCCTCGGTCGAACTACGCGACGTCTTCAACGCGATCCTGTATGTCAACCGTACGGGAATCGCCTGGAAATACCTGCCGCATGACTTCCCGTCGTACAGCACCGTCTACGACCACTACGCAGCTTGGCGCGATGAGGGAATCTTTGTACAGCTCAATTACGAGATGACCGGCCTGGCCCGTGTCAAAGAAGGCCGTACGGCCGAACCAACCGCGTGCGTGATGGACACCCAGAGTGTGAAGACCTCCACCAGCGTGCCCCTCACCAGCCAAGGAACCGACGCCGCCAAGAAGATCGTCGGTCGCAAGCGCGGCATCGTCACCGACACGCTCGGACTTATCCTCGCTGTGAGCGTTGCCGCCGCAGGTCTGTCCGACAACGTCATCGGAAAAGGGCTACTCGACCAAACCAAGAGCACCTACCCGACGATATCCAAAACCTGGGTCGACACCGGCTTCAAGAACGCCCTGATCGAACACGGCGCCGCATTAGGCATCGACGTGGAAGTCGTCTCCAGAAAAGCCGAAACTCGCGGATTCCATGTCGTTAAACGCCGCTGGGTCGTCGAACGCAGCCTGGGCTGGCTCATGCTCTACCGCCGTTTAACCCGCGATTATGAGACCCTGCCCACCAGCTCCCAAGCCATGATCCACATCGCCCCGATCAACAATCTCACGAAGCGTATAACGGACGAGACCACGCCAACCTGGCGAGGCACCTACTAGCGCATAAGCCGCAATCTACTCAAATCAAATGCCCACCAAGAGGTCCTAACAGAAAGATCAGCGGACGAGGCGTCGCCAGCAGATGATGGCAGCGGCGAGGGTCATGAACGCTTCGTGGATGTCGTCGCGGACTTCCCAGCGGATGCGCAGGCGGCGGAACCAGTGCAGGAGCGCGATCGTGCGTTCGACGACCCACCGGTGAATGCCCAGGCCGGAGCCGTGTGGGGTGCCGCGCCGGGCGATGATGGGTTTGATGCCGGTGCGCCAGACCAGGCGGCGGTACTTGTCGTGGTCGTAGCCGCGGTCGGCGTACAGGCAGTCGGGCCGCTGACGTGGTCGGCCGACGCGGCCGCGTACCGGCGGGATGGCTTTGATCAGGGGCATGAGCTGGGTGACGTCGTTGCGGTGGCCGCCGGTCAGGGAGACGGCGAGGGGGATGCCTCCGCCTTCGGTGATGACGTGGTGTTTCGAGCCCGGCTTGGCGCGGTCGACCGGGCTCGGCCCGGTTTTGGGCCGCCCTTGAGCGCCCGGATGTGGGAGCTGTCGATCACCGCCTTGGACCAGTCAAGCTGACCGGCGGCGTGCAACTCGGCGAGCAGGAGCTGGTGCAGCCGGTCCCACACTCCGGCCTGGTGCCAGTCGCGCAGCCGCCGCCAGCAGGTCATGCCTGAGCCGAACCCGAGCTCCTGCGGCAGGAACTCCCACGGGATCGCGGTGTAGAGCACAAACAAGATGCCCTGCAACGCCAGCCGGTCATCCAGCCGCTTACGTCCCGGATGGCGCCGGCGCCGCTCCACCTTCGGCAGCAGCGGCTCGATCCGCTCCCACAGGCTGTCCTGCACCATCCACGGTAACTGCTCGCCCTTCTTCACACGAAGATCAACGACCAGCAACGCCACGGGACTCGGCTCTAGATCATTTTGTTAGGACCTCTAAGAGCGCCTCCCATGCTGGTCGCGCGATACCGCGCTTGCCCGACTCCTTCTCCATGACCAGTTCGTCGTAGCCGCTGGCCGCCAGGGCATCGAGCTGGAGCGGTGACGCTTCCTTCTACCGGCTGGGAGATGGGGTCGCGTGCGACGTCGTGAGCGGGAATGACGAGGCTCCTGTGCCCGTGCCGTACTGACCCGCACGCCCGTTCAATTGCTCCCGCAGGGCATAGACGACCGTGATATATCCCAAGGGGGTATCGGCGGTGGCAACCGTGGTGACGTGCTTGACGGTCTCGTCTTTGGCGCGCAAGGCGGCGATGAGGCCGCCGGGAAGGGTGGAGGTGTTACCGCCAGCGAGTACGGTGCCTCGGCTCACCGCATCCATTCCGGCTGCCAAGGAGACGAGTGCGCCGGCTTGTGCTTCGGCACCCTCGCCTTCAAACGGATCCTCGGGAGCGATCATGACGGCGATCGTCGCGCGCTCGCCTGGTTCCCCGTCGATGCTGAGTAGCCCGGCTCGCTCAAATTCGTCAAGCAGCGTGAGGGTTTCCTCGTTGCGGGTCCCCGCTTGGGCAGAGTCGCTGGTCATGAGAGTGCTGCCGAGCAGCATGGCGCTTTTCTCATAAGTGCTGGCTGCGGGATTGATGCACAAGCTGGTCAATAGTATGCCGACCTGCGACAGGCCTGCGGCTGAGCGATGTCATAGCCCCGATGCGCAAGACCCGACCGGACGTTCCGGTCGACTCAGGGCGGCGGCTCGGAGTGCGGGCGGGGCTGGTGGCTGAGGGCGGGCACGCGTCGCATGGTGCGCAGGCGCGGCAGGTGGCGGCGCACGGGCGCACGGGCGCGGGCGGCGCCGGGGCCTCGTACATCTCGACGTCAGTGCCGGAGAGAGCCTCGGGCATGCCGGTGTAGAGCGGGATCACAAGCTCGGAGCGCTCGCTCATCAGCGCGATGAGGCTGCACAGGGGCGGATGCGCCTCCGCCACGGCCAGGCGGCCGCCCTTGGCCTGCATAGCCCGCTGGGTGATGGCGAGCTGCGCAAGCCCGTTCACGTCGCAGAACCACAGGTGCGTGGCCTCCACGATCACGTCCGTCACCGGCGACTGCGGGATCGGATCCAGGAAGGATGGCAGCACGGCTCTGGTGGTGGCGTCGAGTTCTCCCGTCAGGGCGATGATCAAAGTGGTGGCGCCGACGGGAACCAGCCGTATGGCCAGGTGCATCATCACAGGCTCCCCCTCCTCCAGTCGTTTGCGCCCATAGTGTTCTCGCCCAGTGCGAAGAGCCATGCATTGGTGTGAACAGACGGATTTCCCGTTGCACCGGTTCGCCTCGGGGTGGATCCTGCAACCCAACCGTTTCGTACGGCAAGGGCCCTCCGATGCTGTTGCCCCCGGCTCGCCGGCGTTCGGGACGCCGCAGTGCGTTGGCATTCCAAGCTCGACGGCAGTCCCCGGTAAGCAGGACGACCGGAAGATCAAATAGTTAGCTGTAGCCATCCGCTAACGGGACTTTCGTTCGGGTGCTCGTCATGCCCGGCCGTCATCCCGGACGGCACCGAGAAAATCCTCGCGCCCTTTTCAACGGTTGCTGGACATGGTTCATCAGGGAGGTATCCCGCTCACCGTCAACCACACCCTGGCCCGGTCGGTGCTCGCCGAGGGATGGCAGCGGTTCAGCCGGCGATGCTCCACAGCCACAGGACCGCACAAGGAACGCGACACCTACGAGGCCCCCGTTTATGCGCCGAGCACTTCGGCAATTGGGCGCCGTCCGCCGCACCAAACACTCCCTCGACCTAACCCGGGCCAGCCACGCCCTCCGCACCGATGACGCGGCCTTGTGGCACGCCATCGCGACCGACCTGCTCATCGTGCCCGGCGATCCCGGCCTGGAGGCAGCCGCCGAGGCCGTGTGCATGCTGTACCTGACCAACGCCGTACCGACCCGCCACACTGAGCTCTACACCGCCGTCGCTGCCGTCCTCGCGGGCGAAGAATGGCGCGCCATAGCTACATCGACCTACCCATCAACGCCAACAATGCCTCCTGGCTCGCAAGTCCAACCCGGGGCCGTACGAAGGAACTTCGACTGCTGTCAGGCTTCGTCGGCCCACACCGACTGCCGCCGGTCTGGCCATCCTGCACACGGCACTGCGCGCACACTCCCTGCGGCCCCGGACGAGACGACAATCACCCCATATGGTTGACCGGGTGATGACCGGCCCCGACTGCACAGCTGCGGCGCGCCGTCGTCCATGCCAGCGACGGCTCGGGCATCCTCCGGTCCGTCACCTGACCAACCAGTCGAGAAGGCGTTCCCCGAGCCGAGCGGTGGCGGCGCTGCGACCTTCTAACCGGCCGCCGGGATGTCCTGCGGCGTTCTCCTAAACGCCATGAGCGATGAACCCCGAGCCTCTTGAAAGCCGCATTTCGGGCGCCAACGATAACCATTCCGTGCCCCTTGATCTTTGGAGGCTGTACGGGCGAAGCCCGTTCCATTGCATGTCCGGGCAGGACCGCTAGTCACTCGGCTAGATATTGTGCGCCGCCCGGCCCTTTACAATGTAGATCACGAGGGTGTTGCGCAAACTGCCACCGACGATCGACACGGTCGACGGCACGGTGCTTCTCGTATCGCGATGGGCCATAGATGACCACCCAGTCCCGATAATCGACCAGCAGTCGGCGTACCCGGGTGGCCAAGCCCGCAGCAGGTCGTCGAACTCCTACGAAGGTGAGGCCAACGGTTCGGTTACGGAGCGGCGCCGTGACGGCGCCGTGGTGGTGCACCACGGAACTCGGGATCCGGCGCACGACCGGGCGTTGGCGGCCGCGTTACTGGCGGTCAGCGCATGGCGCGTGACTCTCCCGACACTAAGCAGCTTCGAGTGGAAGGTCTCTCTGGGGTCATCCGCCCATCCGAGGCCTCGACCGACTGACGCCGGTGCGTGTCACGCACCCTCCACGAGATCGTCGTTATCCGCGACGACGGCACAGTGGAGCTGCCGCGCGGGCGCGACCGCAGTCACCTGCCGTTCGTCGGCAGATGGCAGACACACGGCCTCGTCTTGACCATCGGCTCGAACCTGCGAGGCAGCCAGGTATGGAACGCGGGCCCCTGCCCAAGCTCGGTCGGCATGTGCGCGGGTCATGCCGAACTCGCCTTCAATGGACCCACGCGGTCTGATCGGCACAGTGGCCACCGTGATCTACAAGAACGAGTCCGGCCAGGCCGTATCCGGACATCCCGCTCCGCCCGGCCATCCCCGTAAGGGCGACTCGTTCATCCTCGAACGCGTCGACACCGGTGTGCTGCGCAAGCGGTCTCCAGCCAGCGACGGCAACCCGTACCTGTGCGGCAGCGGCGCCCGCGCCAAGTGGAAGACCGAATGCAACGCATGACGAGGCCCTATACCGCTGCACATCCCATCGGATGAGCGTTCCGGCCAGGGAGGTGTTCTTGCAGGACGGCGTCTCAGCACAGAACCCGAGATCCCCAGGACAGCTGTGCACACGACTTCGAAAAGTGACAACTGTTGTCGATTTCTGGAGTTCGCTGCGGAGATGTCCAAAAGTCCTCTGCGCAGCGCTGCTGGCGGTGCGAGGGCGCGAGCGTTGCTTCCCTCTCCCCCTGGCGTCGAACGCCAGGAGGGCGTGGGCAAGCGAGCGGATGATGTGGGTGGAGATCGCCGCGATCTGTCTTACGGACTCAGAATCACCTGACCCGCAGGATTTACGCTGCGGTCCTAGCGCTGCTGGGCCGCGATGACCTCCGGGGTGTGCGCCGAAATCCAGCGGACCAGTTGGGCGAACGGGCGGGACGGGCCTTGACCCAACTGGGTCAGTTCATAACTGACTTGCGGTGGGGTGGTTGGCTCCACGATGCGCTCTACCAGCCCGTCGCGGACCAGGGTCCGCAGTTTGGCGGAAAGCATCTTCTCGCTGATGCCCTCGATGCGCTGGCGCAACTCGAAGAAGCGCATTGGCCCAGGCGTCAGGGCGGCCAGGACCAGCGGCACCCACCGTCCAGTGACATGTTCCATCATCTCCCGCCCGGGACGGTCGCTGTGAAATGTGTCACTGATCCACCGAGCGTCGCTCTCGTCCACCTGCTCACCTACCGCCATCTCTACGGCGGGTGTGTCCAGTCAGTGGCGTGCGCCGTGAGGCGCTGTGATTTGAGCGGAGGTGGGAGACCTTCGCCTTCGGCCTGTCGCAGCAGGTCGGTGAAGCTGAGGGCAGCCTGATCCGGGTGATGCCGGGGAGGGCGGGAGCAGCCCTGACAAAGCCGGGACGTGCCAGTACTGCCAGATGGTGCGGGTCCGGTGAGCGTGATGGAGAGGAGTACGAGAGGAACCGACGTCGTTAAGTCCCTCCACTGGACGCCTGCTCGAATCTGGTGGATCTGGGCAGGACGCGGCGCGCACCCGCCGGCCGAGGCGGGCGGGGAACTCCTGGGCCGGTTTGCCATTGCCGGCAGGGAGGCCATGAGGAAAGTCTGCGGCGTACTCATGGCGAGGCCGCAGGGACAAAGTCGGGCTCCTACTTCGTCGAGCGAATCGCAGTGAACGGGAACCACCCGGTCGCAGCTCCAGGCCGTGGGCATCCAGCCCGTTGGCCGGGATAGGTGCATCGACCACTGAACGGGCCGGGGTGGGGCGGAGCCGCCGTAGTAGTCCGAGGCCGGGAGAGCCGGTCACATGGCGAAGGGCGGCAGCGGTTTCGAGAAGGGATGGAGGCTGCAATGCCGAAAGACGCGCTGCCGAATGGCGGCGCCTGGCCGGAGGCGGTCCCGCTGGGGCCGAGTCGGCGGGTATCGGAGATGCAGGCCAAGCTTCACCGTTGGGCGGCGGCTGATCCTGGCCGCCGGTTCGATGACCTGTTCAACTTCGTGCATGACCCGGCGACGCTACTCGTGGCGTTCGATCGGGTTGCGGGCAACCGCGGAGCACGTACTCCCGGCGTGGACGGCCTGACGGTCACCGACGTCGAGGAGCGCATCGGTGTTCCGGGGTTCCTGGACGACCTGCGAACCTTCCTGAAGGATGGTTCGTTCCGGCCTTTGCCGGTTCGGGAACGCAAGATCCTCAAACCGGGTGGGGCAGGGAAGGTCCGTGCCCTCGGGATTCCGACGGTGGCCGACCGGGTCGTGCAGGCCGCGCTGAAACTCGTGCTGGAACCGATCTTCGAGGCTGACTTCGAGCCGGTCTCTTATGGGTTCCGGCCCAACCGGCGTGCTCAGGATGCGATCGCTGAGATTCATCATTTCGGCACCCGAGGCTATCGGTGGGTGCTGGATGCGGACATCGAGGCGTGCTTCGACCGGATCGACCACACGGCCCTGAGGAGCGGGTGCGTCGCCGGGTGAAGGACAAACGCGTTCTGGCACTGGTCAAAGCGTTCTTGAAAGCCGGGATCTTGACCGAGCTCGGTGAGAACAAGAGCTATACGACCGGGACGCCGCAGGGCGGCATCCTGTCTCCGCTGCTGGCCAACATCGCTTTGTCGGTGCTCGATGAGCACCTGGTGGAGCCATGGAAGCCGGGCGGGACGATGTCGAACGAGGGTAGGCGCGGACACCGCCGCCGCAAGGGGCTACCGACGTGGCGGCTGGTCCGCTACGCCGACGACTTCGTCGTCCTGGTCCACGGGACACAGGCCGACACGCTGGCGGTGCGCGAGGACGTCGCGAGAGTGCTGGAACCGATCGGGTTACAGCTGTCACCGGCCAAGACCCAGATCGTGCATTTGAGCGACGGGTTCGACTTTCTGGGGTTCCGCATCCAGTGGCGCCGCAAGAGGGGAACCGATAAGTGGTACGTCTACACCTTCATCGCAGACCGGCCCATCCGGTCGTTGAAGGCCAAGATTCGTGCCCAGACCCACAGGAAGTCACAACAGGACCTGAGGTCCGTGCTGATCAGGCTCAACCAGATCATGCGCGGCTGGGCCAACTACTTCAAGCACGCCGTGGCCAAAGACCGGTTCTCCGGCCTTCACCAGTTCGTGTGGTGGAGGCTGATCCGGATGCTGCAAGTCCGGCACCGCTGGAGCTGGAAGGACGTCCGACGCCAGTTCACCACCCCGATCGGGCGGTGGCTGCCCATTACGGCGACGGACGGGATCGAGTTGTTCGACATCGCCAAGATCACGGTCACCCGATATCGCTGGCGGAGCAGCAAGATCCCCAACCCCTGGGTCATACCCACATGACGGCAGAGACCGTGGAGAGCCCGTTGCGTTGAGAGGCGCACGGCGGGTTCGGCGAGCGGCTTGAGGAAACGGGTTCAGAGAAATCTGAGTATCGCGCCTCAAGCCGACTCGACTCTGTCGCTCTTTCGGCTCTGTCTCGGATTCGATGGTGACGGTTCGTGCTGTGTCGTCACGCTGAGTTGTGCTTGATGATGACGGACTCGTACGTACGGTGTTCTCGGGGCTATCGCCCCTCGTTGTGGAAGAGGTGACAGACGAGGGCGAGCAGATTCGGTTACGCGCGCGGACCCCGGACGGCTCGGCCACCTGTCCTGGCTGCGGGGCCGAGACAGCGCGTGTGCACGGCTATCACCGGCGGAGTGTGGCCGATGTCGCGATCGATGGACGCCGGGTGCTGGTGGTGGTGCGGAGGCGCCGCCTGGTCTGCCCGACCCGCGGCTGCCGCCAGACCTTCCGGGAACAGGTGCCCGGGGTGCTGGAACGCTACCAGCGCCGCGCCCTTCGCCTGACCTCGCAGATCGGCGCGGTGGTCCGCGAACTGGCCGGACGCGCCAGCGTGCGGGCGTTAGCCGCGCTGGCCGTGCGCTTATCGCGGCATACTGCCCTGCGCCTGCTGCTGCGTCTGCCGTTGCCTGCGTTGCGGGTGCCTCGCGTGCTGGGCGTGGACGACTTCGCTCTGCGTCGGCGTCATCGCTACGCCACGGTGCTCATCGACGCCGAGACCCGCCAGCGCATCGACGTGCTGCCGGGCCGCACCGCCGATGTGCTCGAGGCCTGGCTGCGCGCCCATCCTGGGGTGCAGGTGGTCTGCCGGGACGGCTCGGGCGCCTACGCCGAAGCGATCCGCCGCGCCCTGCCCCACGCCACCCAAGTCGGTGACCGCTGGCACCTGTGGCACAACTTCGGCGAGGCCGTGCTCAAAGAAGTGGCCGGACACAGCGCCTGCTGGGCCAAGGCCGGCCCCCCGATCAAGGTCGGCAAGCGTGCACAGACCACCCGCGAACGCTGGCACCAGGTCCACGACCTGCTCGGCAAGGGCGTCGGCCTGCTGGAATGCGCCCGCCGGCTGAACCTGGGCCTCAACACCGTCAAACGCTACGCCCGCGTGCCCGAACCGATGCGCCTGCAACGCGCCCCGCAATACCGGCCCACCCTCGTCGACCCCTACCGCGACCACCTGCGCCGCCGCCGTGCCGAAGACCCCGCAGTCCCCGTTCTGCACCTGTTCAATGAGATCAGAGCCCTCGGCTACCCGGGCAGCTTCAACCTCCTCTACCGCTACATCACCCAAGGGCGAGTCGAAGCCGACCGGCTACCCATCGCGCCCCGCCGCCTGACCCGGCTCCTGCTCACTCAACCGGACAACCTCAAGGATGAGCACCGGCACTTGCTGGACGACCTCACCGCCGCCTGCCCCGAGATGATCGACTTGGCGGGACTCGTCCGCGGTTTCGCCGACCTGCTTCGGCCACGCGAAGACAACGCCGACCGTCTCGACGCGTGGATCGCCATCGCCCGCGCCGCCGACCTCCCTCACCTGCATGCCTTTATCCGCGGCCTCGACCAGGACCGCGACGCCGTCCATGCGGCCGTCACCCTGCCCTTCCACAACGGCGGCACCGAAGGCGTGAACACCAAGACCAAACGCATCATGCGCCAGATGCACGGCCGAGCCGGCTTCGCGCTGCTCCGCCACCGCATCCTCTTGGCCTGACGCTCCGTCACCACCGAAAGAGCGACAGAGCCCAGTCAGTGGTGTATCTCGATCTTGAATTGTTCTATCGGGTGGTTGGGGTCAGGCGGCCTTCGAAGGTGATGGCGAAGGCGTTCAGCGCGGCCTTCCAGCGGGTGATCCAGCGTTTGCGGCCCTTGCCGGTCGGGTCCAGGCTCATGATCGCCATGTAGACGCATTTGAGTGCGGCCTGCTCGTTCGGGAAGTGTCCGCGGGCCTTGACCGCCCGCCGGATCCGGGCGTTGACCGACTCGATGGCGTTGGTCGAGCAGATCACCCGGCGGATCTCGGTGTCGAAGTTGAGGAAGGGCACGAACTCGGCCCAGGCGTCCTCCCATAGCTTCACGATCGCCGGGTACTTGCCGCCCCAGGTCTCGGCGAACTCGTAGAAGCGCTCGAGCGCGGCCGCTTCGGTCGGGGCGGTGTAGACGGGCTTGAGCCCTTGGCGATGGCGTCCCAGTGCTGGCGGGCGGCATACCGGAACGAAGCGCGCAGCAGGTGAACCACGCACGTTTGGACCACGGCTTGTGGCCAGACGCTCTCGATGGCCTGCGGCAGCGCCTTCAGGCCGTCGCAGCCCACCATCAGCGCATCACCGACGCCACGGTTCTTGATCTCGGTCAGCATGTGCAGCCAGAACTTGGCGCCCTCGCCTCCGTCGCCGGCCCACAGCCCGAGGATGTCGCGCTCGCCATCGACGGTGACCGCCATCGCCACGTAGATCGGCCGGTTGGCGACCTGGCCGTCCCGCAGCTTCACATGGACAGCGTCGACGAACAGGACCGGGTAGATCGCGGATCGAGCGGCCGGTTCTGCCATTCGGCCATGCCCTCCAGCACCTTGTCGGTAATCGTGGAGATGGTCTGCTTGGAAACGTCGGCGCCGTAGACCTCGGCCAGGTGCGCGAAGATCTCGCCGGTGGTCAGGCCATTGGCGGCCAGCGAGATGACCATCTCGTCCACGCCGGACAGGCGCCGCTGCCGCTTGCGCACGATCTTCGGCTCAAAGCTGCCGTCCCGATCGCGTGGCACGATGATCTCCACCGGCCCAACGTCGGTGTTAACCGTCTTGGAGCGGGCGCCGTTACGGCTGTTGGTCGTCTCGCCGCCGGAGCGTTGGTGCTTGTCGTAGCCGAGATAGTCGGTGATCTCACCTTCCAGCGCGGACTCCAGCACCAGCTTGGTCAGTCGGCCCAGCAGCCCGTTCTCGCCGACCAGTTCCACTCCCTCGGTGCGGGCCTGGTCGACCAGCCGGGCCACCAGCTCCCGGTCCGACTCCTTCGTCTTGGCGTCCTTGGGCTTACGCGCCACCGCGGCGTCCTCCAGGTCGATCTCCGCCGATGCCTGGATCACAGTACTCATCAGGTGCGTTCTCCTTGATCAGGAGTTACACCAGTGACCGTACAGTCCCGAGGCGGAGGCCTGACCTGGCCGGTGGACGGGGTGATGACACTCACGGGCGTTCTCCTATTTCAGTGGCTGCGGCGTGCGCTGCGGTGCAGGTAGGTTGCGGGGTGTCCTGCCGAATCGGGCTGATCTCGGGGACGAGACGTTCCACCGTCCTGAATCGGCTTTTGGACACCGCTTTGGCTGCTGCGGTGCCCGCCTCATGGACGCAGCGCGAAACCATTGGAGAGTCACGCTGATGGGCGTCGCGCTCGCGTTCGGGCTGAGTGGATGGTGGGGGCGCGTCAGACCCACTCCATGGGCGCGGTGATCGGCAACGCGCTCAATCCGATTCATGCTCGTGAGGAGACTCCTCGCTGCCGCCTTGTGGTGCAACTCTAGGTTGCACCGCATGACTGAAAGCGCAACCCGAGAGTTGCATCTCTAGCCGCCCAAGGCGGTCGGCGCCTCGATCCGACGCGCGCCTGATCCGCTTCGGCGGCCGTCCATGCCTGCGAGTAGGCGGCACCGTCTGCGTCGGGTCGGCCAAACGACCCGCGCCATCGCCTACGTGATGGCCGTCCAGTCGAACGCCGATTGTCGCTGTGAGGGTGACGACGACCCAACCGCCGCGAACAAGGAAGCGGCAGTGCGCCGTCGTCGCTCGCGGAGTTTGATCGTCCGCTTCGCCACGTCCACCCGAGGGCTCTGGTGCTCGGTGAGGTCCGCGTAGAAGCGAAGAATGATAGTCGCCCGCTGCCGGAGAGGCAGTGACGCTAGCGCCTGACGCACGGCGCCCCAGGGGCGGCCCGTCACGAGAGCGGACGGTTGCTGAGCCGGCAGCCGCGTGGCCGTTCGCTGGTCCAGCCCGCCTCAGGTGCCCATGCCTGATATTCCATGAGCGTCCCCGTGGCGAGCCCCTCCGTGCTCTCGACCGCGATCGCGGTAGTCGCCAAGACGGTGCCGGTCCGCGGGTCGAGGATGGTGGTGTATCGCATCAGCACCTCGTCATCGGTACCGAACTCGTCGAAGAAGAGCGCGCTCTGTCTGAAGGTGACCTCGATTCCCGGACGTCCCAGAGGGTCCGTGATCGAGCCACGCACCTTGGTCGTCGGCAGTCCGGCGAGGAGACGCAGGGTGGCTGCCCTGACCGAGGGCTTGACCGGCAGCTCCAGAAGGGCGGAGGAGGTGGGGAGGAAATTGTCGAAGCTCATTCTGAGCTGGCTGGGCTTTCGGGTCTTCCAGTAGGTTCGCAGTTTCTCCCGGAGTTGTCCGGTGTCGCCGGGCAGCGCCGCGAGGTCGGCCAGCGTGAGTCCACTCAGGCGTGAACCGGGCACGCGGCCCTGTTCGACTGCGCGCGTGTAAACGCACTGTGAGGGCTTGAACCGCATCTGGACTTTCGCGCAGTCGCCCGAGCGGGTGCCCGGCGCGCACACGCGTTGGACCTTGACCGGAGAACCCGCCGCCCGCCATGCACGCTCATCGGCCTCGGTGGCGGGACGGACGAACTGCTGCCTCTGCTCCACCTGAACGGGGTCGCCGGGGTCGCGGCTGCCAGAGGTCGATTCGAGACGAGGAGAGAACGTTGAACGTATCGCCGCCCGCCCGGACCCTCATCAGCCCACGGTGGAGCTGCGGCCTCCGCCAGTAGTCGCCGCGCTCCTCCGGCAGTTTCGCGATCTGGTCCGCCAGGTGGAGCAGGGCATCGTTACCGCCTGTGGGCGCGAGCATGTGCGGGAACATCGGTCACGCTCGACACGAGCCTGACGACGGCCATGACGACGGCGATCGTTGTCGCGGCCGCTCCCAGGGTCCATCTCCAGGCGAGGCCACGGCGATTCGCTCTACCTGGCCGTACCGGCATGCGCTGTGCGGCGGCAAGCCGAAGGCGCGCGTTCTCAACCACCTCCACCGAGGGTGGCGGAGCGTCAGGCAGTGCTCTCGCCAGGAGCCTCAGCTCATCCATGGATCTCCTCCAAAGGGCTGACGTCGCCGAGTGTCTTGCGGAGTTGCTTGCGAGCGCGGTTGAGCCGGGAGGCGACCGTCCCCGCAGGGATCCGCAGGGCGGCGGCGATCTCGGCGTGGCTGAGGTCGCCCAGCACGCTCAGCAGCACGACGTCGCGGTCCCCACGGTTGAGCCCGGCCAGCGCCCCCGCCAGCTTGCCGGTCAGCTGGCCTGCGGCCACGCGGGCCAGGGCTGCGTCCTCGGAACTATGCACGGCGCGTTCAGCCGTCCGGCTAAGTGCCTTCCATCTACGGATCTCGGTGCGGCGGCCGTGCGATGAGGTGGGTGGCGATGCCGTACAGCCACGGACGCACCCCGCCGCGCGCGGCGTCGTAGCCACCCCGATAGGCCGCCAGGAACACCTCGGCGGCCAGGTCGTCAGCGACGTCGTCGGACAACCGCCTGACGATGTAGCGGTGGATCTCGGAGAAGTGCGCATTGAAGATCTGCTCGAAGTCCACCCGTAGATCGGGTGGGTCGGCCAGGTCAGGTGGAACGGCCGTGCAGGCGTCTCCGCTGGGTCAAGTGAACGATGGTCGCCCCTTCTTGCCCGAAGTGCCTTGGTGCTTTCACGGACGGTCGCTGAGCCTGTCGCCTACGCCTGCCGGAGGCTATCCAGATCCGTTCAGTCACCGCCTGATCGCCCGCGATACTCTTGTCATCGGAATCAGCTGACCACCGCCCCTATACGCACCGTACGCGGCCAAAACGATGTTGCAGATTCCCAGCCAAAGGGCGTTGCAGGTCACATGTTGTCCCGCAGGCGCCGCTGCATCCGACCACGTCACCGTCCGACAAACCACCTTTTCTGGAACGGAGCGTCAATGTCCGAAGTCACCTGCGCAGTCGCCCAGCGCGATTCGCGCAGGGGCGATGTCGCGTTCGATGGGTGCCTCGCGCCAGCCGATGGTGCGTTGTCCCTCGATGAGGCGGGCAGTGCTGGGCGAGTTCTTGATTTTCCCGATTTTCTCCTGGCTTCGGCACCCTGCTCCCGGCCGGGCCATCGGAAAATGTGGGCGTTCGGCAGCAGGTAGCCGCTACCGTGCCTCCATGTTGGATGCGCACGAGCGATTTGTGGCCTCCGGGCCGCTGCGGATTTGGACTGAGCGGGTCGGGGATCCTGGGCTTCCCGCTGTGTTGATGGTCATGGGGTCGGCCGCTCAGGGTGTCCTTTGCCCTGATGCGCTGGTTGGGCGGCTTGTGGAGCGTGGGGTTCAGGTGATCCGATTCGATCATCGGGATACCGGTCGGTCCAGCGTCGTCGACTTCGATGCCCACCCGTACACGATCGGGGATATGGCTCGCGACTGCCTGGCCGTGCTGGACGGTTACGGACTGGGTTCCGCTCATGTGGCTGGGACTTCCCTGGGCGGCATGATCGCGCAGTGGTTGGGGGTGCACGCGCCGGACCGGGTCCGGTCTTTGACGGTGATGTCCAGCTCGCCGATGGGTCATGATCTGAGGCCGGTGTGGGCACGGGCGAGGGCCGGGAAGCCGGCCGACCCGGATGATCTGCCGCCGCCGTCGCCGGCGTTTCTCGCGCATCTGGCCGCCGGGCTGCCGCCGGGTGTGGAGTCCGACGTGGCCTTGTTCCGGGTCTTCAACGGGCCGGTCCGGCCGTTCGACGAGCCGGCTGCCCGGGCGATGCTGGAGCTGGCGCTGTCGCGGGCCACCGACCCGGCGGCCGCGGCCAACCATGACCTGGCCGTATGGAGGGACGCCCCTGACCTGCTCGCCCCGCTGTCGTCGATCACCGCGCCGACCTCGATCGTGCACGGCGACCAGGATCCGCTCTGGCCGCTCGGTCACGGCGAGGCCCTGGCTGCCGCGATTCCGGGCGCGGTCCTGCACGTCGTGCCCGGGATGGGCCATGTCCTGACTTCGCCCGGCCTGCCCGAGGAGGTCGCCGACCTGATCCGGCTGTGACCCGCCTTGCGGGGGCGGGGCCGCGCCGATGATCAGCCTCGTGGTGAACCGCCTCCACTTCTGCATGACGGATCTCATCATCACGCCCCGGCCCGGCATCACCGCGATGATCGAAGCAATCGGCAGACTCGTCCGTGAGGGTGAGATAGGCGACGCCTGCCAGGTCGTCCCCGACCCGGGAGGAAGCCGAGATGCCTCAGATTGATCGACAGAAAGCATCCCCTGCGTCTGCCCGGAACCCGTCAATTTGATCAGGGCAGTTGAGCTGGGCTAATTCTGTGTCGACTTCTCTGTGGTGTCTTTCTCGGTCTTGGGCTTGTTGATCCAGGCGGGTCCTGGTAGGGTGTTTTGCAGTATCA
>NZ_VCKX01000299.1 GCF_005889725.1 Nonomuraea zeae | reverse complement strand
TCAGAGGGGTATAAGAGACAGCCCCCGCCACCGCCGTCGGCCTCGGCTTCACGACGGTCGTGACCACCCAGCTCGCGCGACTGTTCGGCCAGGAGGCGGCCCAGCCCGAAGCCTTGCACGTGCAGGACTGGAGCGCCGAACGGTGGACCTCGCCGCCCGGGCGCAGCACCTGACGGACCACGGCCTGTTCGGGCATCCGCTCTACCAGCGGCCCGCGCTGGCCGGTCAATTGCACTGGGCGTCGACCGAAGCCGCCACCGACCATGCCGGTCATGTCGAAGACGCTGTCCTCGCAGGTGAGGAGGCTGCCCGCGCCGTTCTCGCCGCCCATTCCGCGCAGTGAGCCGGTTCGGCTGCTGCGGCCGGGCTCGGGAGGTGATGGTGACTGCCCGGCGCAGGCATCCCATCCGCCTGCCGAACGCCCCACACCCCAGCCCCAAGACCCGCGTCCTCGTAACCGCCCACATGACGAGCGGATGTGACCGCAACGTATGAGAAGGTGTCTTTGATCCCCGTAAGGATTTTGGATCACGCTCGGAGCAAGCCCAAAGGCGTCACCTCCATCGCGATAAGGCCGATGGAGGCACCGAGGATAGGTCGACCGTCAGCGCGTCAGTGCGGCGCCCAGCAGGCGGATCACCTCGGCCTCGCCGGGGTTGACGTCGTCGCTGGATGGCGCGTGTTCGGTGATGGCTGCCCCGATGATGTCGTCCACGTGGGAGATGAGGTCGATCAGTCGCTGCGGCTGCACGCCGTTTGGCTCGGGATAGCAGGTTGCGCCAAAGATGGTGGGCTCCAGGACATCGAGGTCGATGTGGACGTACACGGGGCCGCGCAGACCGTCGAGTGCGCGCTCCAGGTCGTCGACGCCGTACCTGCGCAGGCCGGTCTTCGCGAGGTACTCGTGCTCGGACGCGTCACCCGCTCGCTCTCCAGTGATGATCACCTGATGTGGTGCCAGCGGATGCTCCAGGGTGAGGCCGGTCGGCCCGTCTCCGAGTAGGGCGCGCACCACCATCCCGTGGAAGGCGCCTGATGGCAGCGTCTGCGGGCTGTAGGTGTCCGGGTGGGCATCGATCCACAGCACCGTCAAGGCGTCCCCATAGCGGGTGTAGGCAGCGGCGATCGGCGGGATGTCGACCGCGCAATCGCCGCCGATAGTGATCACCCGATCGTCGATGCCGACCAGTGCCTTCTGCGTCAGCCGCTGGTTCTCCACGAGCACGTCGTACGCGGACCCCGGCGGCTTTGTCCCCGCCCGTTTCAAGCACCGGCACGGTCACCACCGTGTCGGCCGGGATGAGTTCGGCGGCGCGGCGAGCGCCGGCCATCAGCTGCGGCGCCTTGCTCGACGCCGATCCTTGCCATTGGGGTACGCAGAGTACAGTCGTCATGCGGCGACAATACGAGCTGCCAGAATCAAGGGTCTAGATCGATCTCTTGCTTTGTCGGGTAAGTCCGCCATATCGACACGATGGCAGGAATCTATCCAGAAAGTTCTCACCACCGCCCCCGGTGCTGGACGAATAGGCGACAGCGGTCACTCCTATGCCGAAGAATCAGCCGGACGAATACTCACCGAAGCTCGCTTGAGTCTGGTCTTCGCTCAAGCAGCTTGCGCCGAAACCGACGCTCGTCATGTCCACGTCGGCGCGGCGACGTTCCTGCTCAGGCAGCGTGTCACCAAGGTGATCGTGGCCCAGGTCAGGCGGGGTTCTGCATGCTGGGGCAGTCGTTCGTGGTCGATCGCATTGCGGCGGGTGTTCATCATCCACCCGATCGAGCGCTCGACGATCCAGCCGGTCTGACCCGGCCGTTCCGTCACGATCTTGAGGGTGAGGTGCAGGAACCGCCGAGCCCATTCCACCAGCGTTTCCGGCGTAGGCGCTGTCGCCCCAGATGAGGGTGAGCTGCGGGTGCAGCATCCGCAGCCGGGCGAGCAGTTCGCGGGCGGCGTCACGGTCGGGCTGCCCGGCCGGGGTGACCATCACGCCCAGCATCAGGCCCTTGGTATCAACGACTAGGTGACGCTCCCTCCCCTGTACTTTCTTGCCCGCGTCGTAGGAGCGCGATCGCCCGGTTACTGTGGCCGCGGCCCGCACCGACTGGAAGTCGATGATGGCCGTGACTGGGTTGGGGCAGCGGCCGGCGCGCAGCCGACGCACCTTCGCCGGAAACTCCGACTGGAGCCGCAAAGAGCTCATCGACATCGCCGCCTCCATCGACAAGCTCGACGTGCCCGCGTTCAACGGATAACCGGAGGAGGCCCCGGCCTTCAGGCCGGGATGCCGAAGTGGAAGAAGAAACACGAAACTACGCCGATCGCCTGGGCATCCGACAGCAGAGGCGAAACGGCAGGTCAAGTGCGTTATACGGTTGGAAGGGGGCCCCGCTGCGGCGGGGCTCTACTCATGCCAAGAGCGGCTCCTCGATGTGGGCGGGCACCGATCCGCACGACACGGCCGGTGAAGCCAGGGAGAGCCAGGGGCAGCGGCTCAACGGAGCACACGTCACTGGCACGGTGCCGAGACGGCGACGGCGCGGCGGCCATCCGCAGCGTCCGGCACGGGTACGCGGTGCTGGAGGAGCATTCGCCGCAGACCAGCATCCGCTCCGGCGGATGGTCGCGCGGGCCGGGCCCGGACTTGTGGACGATGATCTCCTTGGGTCCATGCCACGCCATGAGGGCGACGTCCGCCTCGGTGCGGTGCCCGACGAACGCTGGCCCGCCACGGTCGGCCTGGTGGCTGATCGCCTCGCGCATCCACCGTGCGAACTCGGAGGCGTTGTCGCGCACCTCCGGCGCCACCGGCGGCGGCTCCCACGCGTGGCCGCGTTCCCCACAGTTCCGGCACTCGCCGACGTGCGGCCAACCGGTCTCCTCCGGAGGCCCCCACCAGTCCGGCGTCACCGGCACCTGATCGCCCGGGTCGTTGGTGAACCAGATGCAGAACCGGTCCCCGTGCTTCACGTACGGCATCAGGCGCGTCCCATCTGCTCGTCGGTCACCTCGCGCGCCACCCTCCACCGTCCGGCCGTCCCACAGGGTCGCCTCCCAGATGAAGCGCGGCCGCACTCGATGCGGGTGCAGCTCGGTCGGCGGCGTGGTCGACGGGACGAGCACGTTGTCCTCCGGGGGCGGGTCGATGCTCACCCAGACCTCGCGAACCTGGGGCGGGGCGGGCTCGGCGCCTCCTCCAGTCGCGTGGTGCTCGGCCACGGTCTCCAGCCAGGCCCGCGCCGCATCGAGCGCATCAGTCGGGGCGTCAGGGACGGCCATCACGAACGCCCCTCCTCGTCGGCCTGGCCCTCGTGGGCGTCGGCGGCCGGGACGGTGGGCGGCGCGTCCAACAGGGCTTCGTCCCAGTGGTAGCCGCACGACGTGCAATGCCGGGCGAGCCGTTCCGGCCTAGCCACATCCACAACGCGATTGTGGTTCCACGGCAGGACGAGCGGGCCGCGCGCCGGCCGGTACTGGAGAGTGGCGCCGATCCACCCGCACTTCGCGCAGGTCGGTTCAAGGGCGCTGTACGGCGGGAGCACCGCGGCGGCGGCAGGGGGTTGGGTCATGTGGTCGTGCTTCCTCTCGGGGGCAAGGCGAGAGGAAGCTAGACCATTACGTCGTTAGTGTCTTATCCGCAGGTCACGGCATCGGGACGGGGATACAGGGTTCGTCGGCCGCGTCAGCGAATAGGCGCATGCACCGCCTGCAGTTCACGGCGATGACGTCGTCGCTCCAGATGGGGCCCGTCTGCACGACGGGAGTCTCGCCGAGCGCGCCCGCCACGATCATGTCCTGGATCTGCTCGGCCGCTACCCGGACTTTGAAGGTGGTAGCCGCTTGCCACTGGTGGGTGTTCGTCTCGTTGGTGTTCATGGTCGGGCATCCTGGCCACCGAGACGGCTTAGTGTCCGCCTCCGATTCGCGGCCTGGCAGGATTGCCATTGAGACGGCAGGGGTTCACTCTCTGCGCATGGGAATAGAAGTAGTAGCAATAGCCAGCGCCCTACTGACGGTCGCACGGCGGCCGGTCCTGCTCGCGATCGCTATCGCATCGTTCGTACTCGCAGGTATCAGCGCGCTGACCGTGTCCGCCTTAGTGAGCGGCTGGTGGAGTGATCTACTCATCAACGTCGGCACCAGCCTGATCTTCGTTGGGGCTATCGAGTTGCTCATCCTGGGCGCGCTACGCAAACTCATTGACGAGCCGGGCTCGCCCTTACCCTCGGCCCCGACTTCTGATCGTCCTCATCCTGTCCGCAGGACAGGATGGGAGCGATCAGAAGTCAACTCACGCCGTGCCGTCTTCCGCCCGGTGTCACCTACGAACCGCACCCGGTAGCGGAACCGGGTCAGGGGTGGCGAGGTTGTCCACGGCCGCGCGGCGGGTCCGCTCCGGCCGCCGGTCGTACTTCGCCGTGGTGGCCGGTGAGGAGTGCCCGACGAGGGCCTGCGCGGTGGCCAGGTCCACCCCGGCGTCGAGCAGTTCGCCGATGAACGTGCGCCGGAAGTCGTGCGCGCGCGGGGTCTCGTCCAGCCCGGCCTGGGCGGCGCGCTCGCCGAGCACGTTGCTGACCGTCCGCGCGTCCATGAACGCGACCCGGCCATGCTCGTCGCGGCGGATGTGCCTGCCGCGCGGGGTGAACGGCGGAAACAGGCCGCCCGGGTTGCGGCGGCGCACGGTCAGCCACGCCTCGATCCGGCCGACCGCGCTGGCCGTCAGGTACACCATGCGCTCCTTACTCCGCTTGCCCCGGATGCGCAGCGAGCGGGCCACCGGGTCGTAGTCGGCCAGCGCCGCCCCGGCGAGCTCGAACCGGCGCACGCCGGTCGAGTACAGGGCGGCCAGCATCGCCGCGTCCCGAAGCGCCACCCGCCGCAGTTCCTCCCGTTTGACCGGCTCCTCGACGTCATCTCGGTCGAGGTCGTCGTCGCAGGCGGCCATCATCGCGCCGACGCGCTCGATCGGCAGGTGACAGCCGGCGGGGAGGGTGATGCCCTCGAACTGGTTGACGCGCTGGGCGCGGTCGCGTTCGTCAGCGTCCATCAGGTCGAGCAGCCACGCCCGGTCGAGGACCTGGCGCAGCGCCACGACGTGCTTGTTCCGGTAAGCGATCGACCAGGGCTCTCGGGTGCCGTCCTTCTTGCGGCTGGTCGCCTGGCCGATCAGGGCGCGGATGCGCTGGGTGTGCTCGGCCCGCAGCAGGTGCCATCTGATCGTCTCGCCCGTGATGGCGAGCGTGGCCGGGTCCTTCTTGCCCGTGGCGGGGTCGGTGCCGGCGGGCTCTTGGTCGGTCATGAGGCGGGCGATCCGGTCGAGGCAGCCCTTCATGGTGCGGCGGGATTCGCGACCGTCGAGGCTGTCGAGGTAGGCCCAGTACGGGTTCTTCTGCCGGTCGTGGGCCGCCGCCACGGCGGGCAGCGTCTCCGCGCCCACTGTGGTCACCACCTCGGGCAGGTTGTCACTCACTGCGGGCCTTCGGTGTCGGTGGGCTGGACGTGGGTGAGGGCGATAAAGCTTCCTTCGCCCTCCACCCACACGACGGGCGTGTGCCCACTGAGAACGATCGCCGCGGTGCGGGTCCGGCTCGGCTTACCTTCGCCTTGGCGGGCGCCGGTCCAGTAGCGGACGGGCGTGCCGACCGGGACGCGGGCGTTCCATTCGGTGACCACGGCTTGCCGCGCCTGCTGTCGCGCCTGCTCCAGCGCCTCGGCCACGGCCTCGTGCGCGTCCACTTGGACGTCGGCCATGTGGGCGTCGAACTGCTCGAACACCGCAGAGTCGTCCCACGGCGGGGTGGCCGTCATGGTGCTGCAGGAGCAGGTGCCGGACTGGAGGTCTCGCCCGGCCTGGGCGGACGCGACCGGGTCGAGGTCGAGCAGCAACCGGTGGGCCTTGAGGTCCACGGGCGGGTCGTCGGTGTAGTGCGGCAGGTCGATCACGGCGTCTTCTACATGGGGGTGTAGGTCGCGCCGTGCCGGCGGGCCATATCGGTGTCCTGGTCGAGGTCCTTGCAGGCCGTGCAGAACGGGACGGCGTCGCTGTACGGCGGGAAGGTACGCCAGTAGGCAGCAGGCTTCAGGCACCGGCAGGTGGTGGAGCCCGCTGCGAGCTGGGCGGCGTATCCGGCGATGACGTCGTACGCCTCGGCGGTGACGTGCGGCCGCAGCGCGGCAAGCCCGTCGCCCGTGATGGTGAGGCGCCGGCCTCGTAGCAGCTTGTGCGGGCCGAGGGCGACCCAGCCAGCGTCGCGGATGATCCGCATGGTGCGGGCGCGAATGCCCTGGCCGGGCCAGGTAGTCGCCAGGGTCCTTGTAGACGTGGAGGCGGAACAGCGCGACCCAGCGCAGGATGTTCACCTGCGCCGGGGTCGGCTTCCTCCTGGTGGAGGTCGTCACGGGATGCTGCTCGCGGCGATCAGCGCGGTCTTGACCTTCTCCAGGCGGGTCTTCCGGAAGCCGGGGAGTTGGACGAGCGCGGCGTCGGTCCAGTCCTTCAGGTCGCCGACCGTGAGGATCGGCGGGGCCGCGTCCTTCAGGGGGTTGGTGACGTGGAAGGTCAGGCCGGGCAGGGCCGTGATCGGGTGGTCGTCGGGCAGGCCGGACGCGATGGCCAGGTCGGCGGCCTCGGCCGTGGGGGTGGTCATCGAGTCTCGTTCCCTCCGGCGGCGCGGGCGGCGATGTTCTCGGCGTCGACCTCCATGACGGCGTCGCGCCACCGCCGGTACGCCTCCTTCTCGCCGATCAGGGCCCACATGCGGACGTACTCGTCGGGGAAGCGCTGCGCTTCCATGAGTTCGCCAACACGCTCGTTTTCGTTGAGGCGCTGACGCACGATCGGGATCAGCGCGGGCAGCGTGGTGGCGGCGGTCGGCGGCTCGTGGGGCATCTTAGGGTCGTAGGCTGCGATCCCCCACTTGGAACCCTCGGGGAGGGTGATGTGCCCGGCGGCCTTGTCCAGGGTGGCGATCCACGTGGGGGCGTAGTCGGCGGGGATTGGGCCGAGGCGGACGGTGTCGTACCCCGGCTTGGTGATCACGACAGCGACGGGAGCGACCTTCTGCCCGGTCGCCACGGCGTAGATGTCGGTGAGGGTCGGCAGGCGCTCCGCGCCGGGGCGCATGACGTTGATGATCTCGAGCAGGCGGCGCACGGCCTCACCGGGCGTGCCGGTCGGCAGGCCGAGGACGAGGGCGTTGATCTCGATCGCGGCCTGGGCGCACATCTCGCGGTCCTCTTCGGCGTAGCGGGGCTCGCTGTCGGCGGGCGGGATCTGGATGCGGTCGGCGAGGGTGTTCTTGCGGTCCCAGCCGTAGAACCATCCGGCGGTACCTCTGGAGAGGCGGGTCCACCGGGGGTGGGTGTCGAGGTAGGCGACGAGGGTCGCGCGATCGGCCTCGAACGGCACGAGCCGGATGTCCTGAACTTGCGTGAATGGGGTCCTTACTGGTTCCTGGGGCTTGTGTCGCGGGGAGTCCAGGACCGCTCCCGGGCTTGCCGCTTACGAAGATCATAGCGGTTTTATAGGCGGGAATCGACATTCCCGGTAATAAAAATCGAGCACTGAGAAACGTCAGTACGTGCCTTCGCGAAGTATCTGCATGGGAACCGAAGCGTTCTACGCCACGGCCGCGCAGGTCCTCCCTGCCGTCCTCATCGCCCTCATCATCGAGATCGGACTGATCTTGCAGGGGAAACAAGCGGCATACCGTGCGCTGTACGCAGAGATGAGCGACCCGCCGCCAATCATGTACCCCGGCCTGATCCAGATCGACCCAGTGGCCAAGAGGGAGTACGAGAGAGACCCGAAGGCCTACGCCTCGAAGATCCATCACGTAAGGATGGATCGTGCGAAGGACTCGATGGACAACTGGAACTATCTGGCGAAGTGGATCGCTGGGGTCTTCATCGCGGGCGAAGCGCTCGCATTCGCCGCGATCGGATACCGCTTGTCCAACTTTTGGACCTTCTACGGCGTCGCCACGTGCTTGGCAGCCTTGTGCGTTGCCGCCGTCCTGATCCCCATCTTCCGGTTCGACAAGGACTACGGGTAGCCAGCCACCATTTCCATCGGGGGCACATCCCTAAATCGGGAACTTCCCATATCCTGGACTCATGACGATGGACCAGTCGCATTTGGAGACCCTCGGGATCGCCGCGGCGAGCGACAAGCTCGGCCCGCTCGTTTCCCGCGCCGTCCACGCCCACCGCCCCACCCGAATCAAGCGCTCCGCCGAGGAGCACGCCGTTCTCATCTCCGAGGAGGACTTCAAGGAGTACCTGCGCCTCAAGCGCGAGCGCGAAGCCGCGAGCGTGCGTGAGCTGATGGCGGCGGCCGGCCGCGGCAACCTCGAAATGACGGTCTACAACTCGCGCGCCGAAGCGTACGCCGACCTCGGGCTAGGTGACGCCTCCAAGTGAAGATCCCCGTCCACCTCGCCCCCGACGTCAAGATCGCTCTGCGCTTGGCGCCGATGACCCTGCGCGCGTCGATCGTCGACACGCTGCTGGACTTCGGCGACGACCCCGCACCCCCCGAAGCCGTACCGTACGCCAAGATCCCCGGCGCGTACGAGCTGATCACCCCTACCTTCCGCGCGCTCTGCACGCACGGCCCGGAGGACGTGGATCACGTGTCGATCTGGGTCCTCCACATCAACACCTGAGCAACGGAAGACGCTGAGATGGTCCAGGAGCCCCCGCACCGCTCCTGGATCTCCTACCATTCGCCGTCCCGAGTTCGCCCGCCAGCGTGCGCTACAGAGAGATCATTTAGCGAAGATCGCGCGACGCGGACCCGACACGCGTCATTATTGCCCCGATCGACACATGTCGGACTCGAACACATGGACGAGGCACGCCGCACCGGCGTACGCTCGGCCCCCATGGAGCCATCCGCCGTCGAGGGGCCTCGTGGGCTCACCATGCCGCCTATGGTGCTCCTCGCCCGCACCCGCATGGCGTTCCTCCTCGCCCGCGCCCCGTCGTCGCCAACAACCAACACGAGTGGTGGGCGAAGATCGCCATCCCCCTCGACGGCGTCGACTACAGCGAAGTGCCGACGCTCGACGGGCGCGACGAGCAGTAGAGGGCTTGCCCCCGCCCTCCGGCGAGGGAGAACGGGGCTACCGCACGAGCCCCATGTTCAGGGCGGGGGCAAGCTGCCTGCGGCGGCGCGAGCCGCACGGCCGCCTGCCTCCCGCGCTGTGCCTGGACAGTTCGGGGTCTGCGCACCCCGCACAGTGCGGAGGCAGGCCGTTCAGGGGTGGCCGGTCACGCTCCCGGCTAGTACCACCAGGACGTCGCCGGTCGCGGCGCTCCCGCCACGGTTCCTCCCGCCCCCGCGGGGAGAATCGCCGGCGGGTCTGCGCCTGGAGCGCTCCCAATCGTGACCTGATCAGTGGGCGCGGGCTGCACGGTCGGGGCTCCCGGGACCGCCTTCGCTGCTTCCTCTCACGAACAGCTTTTGGGCCAGCGACCCGGCTGGAGCGTGGTTGACGAGGAGAACGAGTTTCCAGGCGAGCCCCGACCAACACTTCCGCCGCCACCCCCGCTTCCGTTGGACCGGCTGCTGAGGCTGACGCCTGTGGACGAGAGATACGAGTTGTAAGTGGGCTTGTCTCTGATCCCCTAGATGGTCGCCGCGCACTTCGGCCTGACCCGGGACAGGGCCGCCCAATCTCGGACGCGGGGCAGGCCACGTCGACGCTTGGCCGCGATAGGCCCCAACCGCCGCTATCTTCCTGCCAACGAGCAACCATGCCCCGACTGGGGCGACCCCGCTACCCCTCCCCTTACGAGCGCCGGACTTCCAGTGGTGCGTCGATACCACTGCGTGGTCTTGGGGTCACCCCTGCAATGGCTGGGGTGGACGTCCTGGTGCGCGCGATGGATAAGCCTGGGTCGACGCTCGCCAATGCCGCGACTGAGCAGCGGACTCCATGTCAACGGCCAAGTGCGTGTCGCCGCTGGTGGCCATGTAGAAGTCCCCACCTCTTCGTAGTTGACTATTCAGGCGGCGTAGGCCGCCGTCGAGGTCGGCGGCCAGCGGGGCGGGTGCGGGCGCGGTCATGACACCTGTCCGATCTTGTCCAGGGTGTACTCGGTCAGCGACCGGGTCGGGACCGGCGGCAGTTCCAGGACCAGGGCTTCACCGGCGGGTGCCGGCTGCGGCGTTCCGGCGCCGGCGGCCAGGATGGAGCGCACGTCCTCGGCCCGCCAGCGGCGGAAGCTCACCGCCCGCTCCAGCGCTGCGATCAGCGCCTGCTCGCCGTGCGCGGCTTGCAGCGCGGCCAACTCGGTCAGGTCGCCGGCCAGCCGGGTGTTGCCCGAGGCGCCCGAGCCGGTCAGGAACGATTCGGCCGCCGGGCCGAGCGCTAGGAACGTCTTCTCCGCCGCGGTCCTGGGCCGGGCGGCGCGGCGGGGTGCGGGCCGGGGGCCGCCGTAGTGCTCATCGGCCACCGACGCCTCGCCGGGCGCGACCGCGAGGTGGTCAGCGACCATCTCGCCGGTGGCCAGGTCACAAATCAGCAGCCTGCCCTGCTCCTCGCTGACTGCTACTCGGGTGCCGATCAGCCGCGTGGGCACCGAGTAGCGGGCCGAGCCGAACCGCACGCAGGAGAGCCGGTCGACCTTGCGGGTGACCGGCGCCTTGCCGATCACCGGCCGCAGCGACGGCAGCGCGGTCAGCAGCTCACGCTCGTTGGCCAGCCGCTCGGCCGGGATGGCGCAGATCTCCGAATGCGTCACCGTGTTGACCTCGGCGCACCACTGGCGGGCGGCCACGTTGGCGGCGATCAGGTCGTCGAACGGGGCCTGCGGCACGACTAGATCACCTTTGGCATAGCCGACTAGGTTCTCCACGATGCCCTTCGATTCCGGGTCGGCGGCCTCGCACCAGTCGGGCCGGAAGCCGTAGTGGGTGGCGACGCGCACGTAGTCGCTGGTGGGGATGACCTTGTTGGCGACCACGCCGCCCTTCAGACAGCCCATCCGATCGGCCAGCACCGCCTTGGGCACCCCGCCGAGTTCCTCGAAGCATTCGGCCAGCAACGCCAGCGTGGTGGCGGCCCGCTCGTTGTCGGCGAAGCGGACGAACCGCACTCTCGACCAGGCCAGCACCGCGCAGAACACGTGCAGCCCGCCGCCCGCATCGCCCCAGTCGATGACCAGCATCTCGCCCGGCGTCCAGACCGCCGGCCGCCGCCCCCGGTGATGACCACGCCGCCACCTCTTCTTCGCCTCGGCGACCAGCCGCCGGAAGTTACGCGCCGACCCGGCATACCCAGCGGCCTGGGCCAGCGGCAGCAGCCGTTTGGCCGAGATCTTCCCAGCCGTACTCCTGACCTTCTCGGCCACCAGCTCGGCGACCGCATCGAAGTTGTGCTCGCGCCGTCTGCGGCCCGGCGGCTTGTCCCCGGCCAGCGCCCGCTCGATGATGCGTCTGACGGTCTTGTGCGTGGTGCCGCACATCTCGGCGGCCCCGCGATAGGTGCCTACCTCGCGGTAGGCGGCGATGATGTCCATGACTTCCCCCGAAGACTTCATGGCCGGGCAGACCCCCTGAGCGGTGATCTCGTGACTGGCTGACACCGTCACGATCACCGCTCAGGGCACACCCCTCCTCACGACACGCGAACAGCGCGAAGCAGAAGTGGGGACCCAAACCGGCCATCAGTGGCGACCTCGAACTGGCCACCTGTGGGGACTTTTACATGGCCACGGACAACTACAACGTCTGCCCGCTGTCGGTTCCTGGGCGGATGTGCCATACGAGCTCCTCACACACAAGACCGCCATGACAGCGACGGATGTGCCCCCATTCTTCGTACTGGACATCGGTCGATCAACTATTTGACCGGTCGATTCATGTCATTCAGGGAGCGGACTTCTGCCTTTCGCGTGAGCGCTCGCCAAGGTACTCCGGCACCGCGGGCCGGGTGGAGAACTGTCAGGTGGACGTCTTCCTGGCCTACGCCTCCCCGCTGGGGCGGGCGCTGATCGACGCCGAGCTGTATCTGCCCAGGTCCTGGACCGATGATCGGGTTCGCTCGTCACCGCCGCGCACGCCCCAAGAGCCCGAGCGGGGCTGGTCCGCCTCACACCAGCAGAGATCCGCCGTATCCTGGCACACCTGACCAGCACCATCGCCCGCCCCCTCGCCCATGTGCTGGCCTGGTCCCAGTACCGCCGCGTGCATCAGACCCGGGCCCGGGCCAGCCATTGCCGAAGACAACGGCTGAAACATCACAAAACCCCGCTGTAGTAGTAGTAGTGAGGCTTCGCCTCGGACCGCCGAGATGTGTGGTTGGTGTGGACACGGTCGTGCGGGTGGGCGCATGCTCGCGACCAGGAAACGGTTGCGGTGGGTGGTCGCCATGGCGCGAGTCGTGGCGGTGAACGACGTCCTGGACGGGCACGTGCAGTTGGACATCGAGTGCCTGGACCGCATCTATCTCAACGCCTACGTGCCGATCCTGCAGACCAGCTCGCAAGTGGTGGCGCTCCTTTCCGGGCATCTGGGCTTCCCGTTCCCTTCGCCGGTGCTGTTCAAGCAACTGGGCGATCGATTCCGGCGTGCGGTCGTGTCCTTCGCCGAGACCAACCACATCCCGTGGATCAAGTTCGGCAAGGACCAGGCCAAGCTGGAGACGATGCAACCGTATCTAGCCCGCCAGGCCGCCACCGGCCGCTCCGGCGTGGCCGCGATCGGGGTAGCGCAGGAATTCCAACGGGTCTGGACCGCACACGAGGGCAAGACCTCCACCGGCACCCCGCGCTGGTCGTTCGTCAAGGCCGACCGGAGGGTGACCTGCTACTACTTCTATCTCTGGGATGCCGACTTCGGCCCGGCCTTCATCAAGATCTGTGCCTACTTCCCCTACCCGGGCAAGATCTGGATCAACGGCCACGAGTGGGCCAAACGCCAAGCGGTCAAGGCCGATCTCGGCTTCACCGAGCTGTCCAACGGGTTCGCCACCTGCGACGATCCGGCCGCGCTGCAGGAGATCTGTGACTGGCTCACCTCTGGGACGATCAACGTGTTCGTCCAGCGCTGGCTGCACCGGCTGCCGCTGCCCTTCACCGACAAAGACCATGACGCGGGCTATTGGTGGGAGACCTCCATGCGGCAGATCGAGATCTCCCGCACTCTGGTCTTCGACGCTCCCCGGCACGCCCGCGGCTTCTTCGAAGCGCTGATCGCCGACAATCTCGACATCGGCCGCCCGCACAACGTCGAAATCATCTTCGGCCGCCGGGTGCGCCGTGACACGGCGGGGACCTTCCGCACCGCCATCGATCGCCGTGATAACGGTGGCGTCCTCGTCAACGTCTTCTACAAGCACTCGCGGATCAAGCAGTACCTCAAGGACGGCCGGGCAATGCGCATCGAGACCGTCGTCAACGCCCCTCGTAATCTGGGCTGCCAGGCACGCCTGCACAACTTGGAAGTCAGGCCAAGGCCCGCGCCGCCAACCGGCGCATACTGGAGATCGAACGTGCCGGCCAGGGTTGCGTCCTTGCGAGTCCAGCCTTTGAGCGGATCGCGAACCCCACCACCGATGCGGTGGGGCGCAGGACCCCGGCGCTACGCTTCGGCGATCCTCGGGTCATGGCCCTGGCCGGCGCCCTATGCCACACACTGCTCGCCGCAACCGGCTTCACCAACAAGAACCTTCGTGTCTTGATGACCGGACTGCTCGGCACCACCGCCTACAGCACGGGCCAGATGACCTACGACCTACGACACCTGCACCTCAACGGACTGATCCGCCGCCTGCCCCGCTCCAACCGCTATATGTCCTGACCGAGGAGGGCATCCGCATCGCCGTCTTCTACACCAAGATCTACAACCGTTTACTCATCCCGCTGACCGCTGCCGATCAAGCCCAAGCGCCGCCCGAACTGCGAGCCGCGCTCAAGACCATCACCCGACACGTCGACGACTACGCCACCCAAGCCCGACTCCCTCGGGCGTCGTGAAACTTGACACAAACGTCCAGAAACGCGAGACCAAAGATCGCTAGCTGGAAGAGCGTAGGCCGAGTCCCGTCCGGCTCAGGCTGGTGGCTCCAGCCAGACGTATCCGGCCGTCGCCACCAGGGCGAAAAGCACGAGGATGGCGCCACGCGCCGCCCTGGCCCGCCGCGACATGTCCGCAGAGGACGTGGCCGTGAAGACGTGTTCCCTCACCAGCACGGCGTGGCAGGTCCCGCCCAGCCACAGGGAGACCAGCGCGAGCATGGGGATGATGTCCAGCTGGTTGAGCCCGTCGTCATCGGTGAACGGCATCACCAAGAAGACCCCGCACAGGGCCACATAGATGAGCGCCGACAGCCAGAGGTTGAACGAGCGCCGTTTGACCGCCGCGTATATGAACGCCCATGGTGTGCCGTACCCGCAGCTGAGGAGCGGGATGGCCGCCCACAGCCAGCTGCCCCAGGCGGCAGCCGGGGTGGTCGGCGGGGAGG
>NZ_VCKX01000298.1 GCF_005889725.1 Nonomuraea zeae | reverse complement strand
CGCCTGCCCCCACCTCCGCCAGGTCGATGGCGGGCGTCTTGATGGGCACGCCGGTGCCCGCGCGCCGCCCGCCGAAGCTGCCCTTGCCGCCGACGTGGAACTCGTGGGTGATCTCCGGTCGCCCCCCGCGCACCACGCACGCCTTGGCGGTGGTGCCGCCCATGTCGAACGAGATCACGTCCGGGAACCCGGTCCCCGCCGCCGCCAGCACGCCCGCCGCCGGGCCGGACTCGATCGTGGCCACCGCCCGCCTGGCGGCCAGCTCGGCGGAGATCACGCCGCCGCTCGACTCCATGACGTGGATGGGCGCGTCGATCCCGATCGCCGCGAGCCGCTCTCGAAGCTGCGAAAGGTACGAAGCCATCAATGGACCGATATATGCGGACATGATGGTGGTTGTGGCGCGTTCGTACTCCCGGATCTCCGGCCACACCTCCGAGGAGATCACCACGTTCGGGACGTACTCCCGCAGGATCGCCGCCACCTGCCGCTCGTGCGCCGGGTTCGCGTACGCGTGCAGCAGGCACACCGCCGCCGACGAGATCCCCCGCCGGACGATCCCGGCGGCGGCCAGGCGTACCGAGTCGTGGTCCAGCGGCGTCAGCACGGCGCCTCGCGCGGTGACGCGTTCCACCACCTCGAAACAGTCGCCCGGCGCCACCGGCGGCGGCGGGGGCGTGAAGCGCAGGTCGTAGCGGTCCTCCTCGACCCGGGCGTAACGGCCGAGCGGAATGGCAGCACGAAAACCCTGTGTCGTGACATAAGCGACACGGGGGCCTTTGCGCTCAAGCACCGCGTTGGTGGCCAGCGTGGTGGCGTGCACCACCCTTGTGACCTGGGCCGGGTCGAGACCGCCGAGAGCGCGCGTAACGCCGGACAGGATGCCCGCGATGGGGTCGTAGGGGGTGCTCAAACATTTGGCCACGAAAATCGCGCCGGACGTATCGCGAAGGACCACATCGGTGAAGGTGCCGCCGACATCGACGCCGATCGCGTAACCCATTCAGGTACGTTATGTCCCCGAGCAAGCGCTTGTCTATGTGGCGGTCTATTGACTTACGACACGTGATTGGGACCCTGGTCCTATTCCTGCGTTTTTGGAGCGGAGATGGCGCGCCTCACAGCTCTGGCCGGCGGTGTCGCAGCAATACTTATGCTGCTCGCGATGCCGGTCGCGGCGCACGAACACCCGAGTGGCATCACCGACCTGGTGAGCCCCGCCGTGGTGCGCGTGGAAGCCGTGTCCCATGTGGAGATCACCCTGCTCGACCACGTCGGCGAGCTCAAACATGTGGAGCGGTCCTACGACCTCCCGTTCGCGGCGGGGACGGGGACGGTGATCAGCCCTGACGGGACGATCGTGGCGCTGCGGCGCCTGGCGGTGAACCCGAACGACGTCGCGATCTACGCGGCGAACAAGATCTTCGCCGAGCACCACAAGGTGAAGATCCCGCTGGACTACAAGAAGCACAAGCTCTCGAACGACCTGCTCGACCATCATCTGCAGGAGTGCTACCCGCCCAAGACCTCCACCGCCACCTGCATCATCAACGTCACCACCGAGCTCACGGCCTACCCCAACGTGTCACCGGCCAGCGCTGACGGCTACAAGGTCAAGTGCATCAAGGCGGGACCGACACCCGACAGCCCGGCCGTGCTCGTGCCGCTGACCCCGCTGTCCGGCGGCGTCGGCATGCCCACCGCGCCGCTCGCCGACAAGGTGCCCGAGCAGGCGGGCTCGCCCACCAACGTGGCGGGCTTCCTCGGCCGGCCGGGGCCGAACGTCGCGCACACGGTCGAGATCGCCCACCTGGCCAAGGGCGGCGTCGCGGGAGAGACCGGCAGAGGCTTCTCCGACCCCGAGAAGAAGGTGGACGAGCCCGTCAAACTGGGCGGCCTGGCGGACAAGGGCCTGGTCGGCGCCCCGGTGATCGGTGACAAGAACGGCCACGTCATCGGCCTGCTCATCGGCGGCGGCAAAGAGGGCAAGATGATCGGCATCAGGGAGGTCAACGCCGTCCTGGCCGCGGCCAAGGTGGTGCCGCGCAGAGGCGCGATCGACACGGCGTTCGAGGCGGCGCTGACCCGCTACCACACCAAGTACTACACCGAGGCCGCGCCCGGCTTCCAGCGGGTGCTGGAGCTCTACCCGGGCAACGTGGTGGCCGCCGGGCTGCTCAAGACCTCGCTGGCCAAGCGCGGCGGGCCCGAGGACCAGGGCACGAAGCAGGCGGCGAGCGCGCCCGTCAGGTCCACGCCGCTGTGGCCGTTCATCCTGGCGGCCGGGATACTTTTCATAGCCGCGGGCGGCGGGGCGTATCTGCTGTGGCGTCGCCGCACTCCTGAAAGACCGACAGAGCTGCCACAGCCGCTGGCGGCCGGTCCACCGCTCGACGACGGCGCGAATCAGACCGTGGTCGTCCGGCGCTCCCAGTCGTTCCAAGTGGTCCCGCAGCAACAGCAGGTGATGACCGCGCCGGATCCGGCGATCAAATACTGCACCTCGTGCGGCATGAAGCTCGGGCCGGCGCATCGCTTCTGCGGCTACTGCGGCCACCCCATCGAGACGTGATGCCATTGAACGAAAGATCGCTCATCGGCCAGGAGGTGGCCGGGTACTACATCGAGGACATCGTCGGCAAGGGCGGCATGGCCGTCGTCTACCTGGCGCTCGACCCCCGGTTGAGCCGCCGGGTGGCGCTGAAGATCCTCAACCCGGTGCTCAGCGTCGACGACCGGTTCAGGCAGCGGTTCATCCTGGAGTCCAGGACGGTCGCCAGCATCGAGCACCCCAACATCATCCCGATCTACGAGGCGAACGCCGACGCCGACGGCGTCCTCTACATCGCCATGCGCTACGTGGACGGCCTCGACCTGCGCCGCCTCATCTACGACAGGGGGCCGCTGCCGATCGCCCAGGCGAACCAGATCTTCGCCCAGGTCGCCGCCGCGCTCGACGCCGCCCACGCGCACGACCTGATCCACCGGGACGTGAAACCGGCCAACATCCTGCTGGCCGGGGACCACGTCTACCTGACCGACTTCGGCATCACCAAGCACCGCTCGTCGATCTCCGGCCTGACCCAGACCGACCAGTTCATCGGCACGCCCCGGTACATGTCGCCCGAGCAGATCAACAAGGAGCACATCGACGGCCGCTGTGACCAGTACGCGCTGGCCTGCGTGGTCTACGAGGCGCTGTCGGCGCGGCTGCCGTTCCAGCGCGAGAACGACATCGCGCTGCTCTGGGCCCACCTCGCCGAGCAGCCCACGCCGCTGTCGCACATCAGGCCCGAGTTGCCGCCGCAGGTGGACGCCGTGATGATGCGGGCGCTGGCCAAGTCGCCCGAGCAGCGGTACGCGACGTGCACGGAGTTCGTGGGCGCGCTGCGGGACGCGATCAGCGGGCAGCCGTCCGACGCGGCCGGCTTCGTGCCCCGCCAGGGCCTGCCCTCGGGGCCCCACCCCGTCCACCGCTCCGGGGCGCACGCGGCCCCCTACTCGTCAGGGCCGCCGTCCGGGCCCCACACCGGCCCGCCGACCGGCCCGCCCCCGTCAGGGCCGCACACCGACCCCTCGTCGGGGCCCCACTCGCAGCCGCAGTTCGCGGCCCCGTTCGGGCAGGCGGCCGGGGCGTACCGGGCCTCTGCCCAGCCCACGCACCCGACCGTGCCGAAGAAGCGCCCGGGCCGCATCCCGATCGTGGCCGCCACCCTGGTCGCCGCCGTCGCCGCGCTCGCGCTGGTCGCCATGATCATCATGAACCACCGCAGCGACACCTGGTCCCGCTACAAGACCAGCGCCGCCGCGCCGCTCACGTTCGAATATCCGGCCGACTGGACCGTGCGCACCCACCAGGACCTGTTCGCGGTGGTCTCGCCGCACGCCCAGGAGTTCGAGTCCCTGTTCGTGGCCGGTCCCGGCGCCGACTGGACGCGGGTCTCCTCGATCGTCTCGGACGAGCCCGACAGCGCGGCCGGCGTGTACGTCCAGGTCTCCGACACCCTCGATGCCAGCGGCAGCTCCGAGCAGATGAAGGCCAAGATGGAGGTCCTGCTGCCCGGCCAGGTAGACGTCGGCAAACCCGTGCCCGACCAGGCCGGCAGCAGCCCGGCCACCCGCTTCGACGGCGCGCTGCACGACCCCGAGACCGGCACCCGCCTGGGCTTCGTGAGCTACGTGATCGACCGGCAGCCGAAGACCATGCTCGTGATGTACTTCTGCGCCAAGGCCACGTGCGACGACGCCACCCAGACCCGCATCAGGCAGAGCGTTCATGTGTCGTGACTTGTAACTCACTTGTGCCCGGCTGGGCCTGGGTGTTCAAGGCGGGCACCCGGCGTCTACCCTCCGGCGTGTGGGCATTCGAATCGTCATCGCCGACGACCAGGCGATGGTCAGGGCCGGGCTGCGCATGGTCGTCGACAGCGACCCCGGCATGGAAGTCGTCGGCGAGGCGGCCGACGGCCGCGAGGCCATCGCCGTGGCCAGGCGCACCCGCCCGGACATCGTCCTCATGGACATCTCGATGCCCAGGCTCGACGGGCTGTCGGCGGCCAAGGAGCTGCTCGACACCCCGTCGCCGCCCAAGGTCATCACGCTGACCACGTTCGACACCGACGAGAACCTCTACGCCGCCCTGCGCGCGGGCACCAGCGGGTTCCTGCTGAAGGTGTCCCCGCCCGAGCAGCTCCTGGAGGCGATCAGGGTGGTGCACTCCGGCGACGCGCTGCTCGACCCGGCCGTGACGAGCCGGGTGATCGCCACGTTCGCGAGCCGGGCCGAGCCGACGCCCTCGCCCCGGCTGGCCGAGCTGACGCCGCGCGAGCTGGAGGTGCTGCGGCTGCTGGCCCGGGGGCTCACCAACGCGGAGATCGCGCGGGAGCTGTACGTGGGGGAGGCCACGGTCAAGACGCACGTGGCGCGGGTGCTGATGAAGCTGTCCCTCCGCGACCGGGCGCAGGCCGTGGTGTTCGCGTACGAGTCCGGCGTCGTACGGCCCGGAGCCGCCTGACCGTCTCACCATGCGGGAGGGTTTGGTGAGGCATGCCGTCCTGGTGTGTATATTTTTCGTCATAAGGCGGTAGAAACAGGAGATATTTCATGACAGCGTTCCCCCGGGTGTTGTTCGACGAGGCCCACAGCGAGTCGTGGACCGTGCGGCGCGAGGTGGCCGAGGCCATCAATCCGGCCCACCCCGACGACAACAGCTACGCCCGCGCGGCCGGGCTGCTGCGGCACCTGGGGCACACGGTCACGGCCCGCACCGACGGTGCGCTGTCCGCCGAGGTGCTGGCGGAGCAGGACGTCCTGGTGATCGCGCACCCGGCGGGGGACCGGTGGGAGCGGACGACCGGCCAGGGCAGCCCCGTCTTCGGCGCCGACGAGCTGGACGCGATCCAGTCCTTCGTGGCAGCCGGCGGCGGGCTGGTGGTGCTGGCCGAGGAGGAGCAGGACAAGTACGGCAACAACCTGGCGGACCTGCTGGGGCGGTTCGGGGTGGGCGTCGAGCACGCCACCGTGCGTGACCCGAAGCACGCGCACCGGGGCGTGGCCACCTGGGTGCTCGCCCGGCCGGCCGTCGCCTCGGGCCTGCTCGCGGGCGTCCGCACGGCCTGCTTCTACCGCTCGGGCGTCCTGACCCTGACCGCCGGCCCGGCGGAAGCCGACGGCGGCGTTCCCGCCGAGGCGACCGTGCTTTTCGCGACCTCGCCCGACGCCGACCCGGCGGGCGCGCCGCTGGCCGTCGCCGTGCGGTACGGGCGGGGCCGCGTCGTCGCGTTCGCCGACTCCGACCTGTTCGGCGACGACTCCATCGACGACTACGACCATCGCGCGCTCTGGGGCAACGTGGTCACCTGGGCCGCCCGCGTCCCCGGCGCCGAGCCTGGCACGCACGCGTCCGCCACGCACGAGGGCGCCGTCGCGGCCGGCGGCGGGGAGCGGGCCGGCAAGGCGGAGGTGTTCGCGCGGCTCAAGGCGGCCGTCGAAGAGCTCAGGCCGCTGCAGGTCAAGGACGGGTCCGTCCCGGAGGAGAAGGAGCGGGCGAAGGGCCTGGTCGCGCGGGTGGCGGCGGCCGTGGGTGAGATTTCGGGATATTTCCCGCACGACGCGGCCTACCTCCAGGCCGTCCAGGACGACCTCGCCACGTGGGCCGAGCAGGATCTGGGCGTCCCGGACTTCCTCGGCTCGCTCGAACGCTTCCACCCCGACACCCAGCGTGAGGACGGCCTGGAGCACGTCGTGGTCTTCCCCATGTACACGCAGAACGGCAACCCCGACCGCAACCTCGAAGCCGTCTGGATCCGGACGATCTGGCCGGACTGGCTGGCCGCGCTGGAGGCGGGCGGCTACGACAACCCGATGTTCGTGCCGATCGCGTTCGAGGATTTCACCTCCGGCTACGACACGCACTCCGCCGTGCTGTTCCCCGAGACGGTCGCGGTGCGCCGGGCGCCCGACCGCTTCACCTGGGGCGGGATCTTCGCCGACCGCGAGGCCGCCAGGTTCAGGCGGGTGTCCAGGGCCGCCACCGACACGCTCAGGCTGGACCTGCCCCCGGAGGCCGAGCGGCTGCTGGCCTCGCAGGAGCTCGCCGAGGAGACGTTCGTGCTGTGGGACCTGGTCCACGACCGCACCCACAGCCACGGCGACCTGCCGTTCGACCCGTTCATGATCAAGCAGCGGATGCCGTACTGGCTCTACTCGCTGGAGGAGCTGCGCTGCGACCTGACCGCGTTCGGCGAGGCGGTGAAGCTGGCGGAGCAGGGGGTGCCGCACGCCAGGTACGTGCAGACCGCCATCCTGTTCGACCGGCTGTTCAGGTTCCCGATCACCGGGGAGCGGGTGCGGAACTACGACGGGCTCGGCGGCCAGCTGCTCTTCGCCTACCTGCACCGCAACGACGTCGTGCGCTGGACGGACAACCGGCTCACGATCGACTGGGAGCGGGTGCCGGCCGGCGTGGCCGACCTGCGGGGCGAGGTGGAAAAGCTCTACCGCGACAGCATCGACCGGTCCAAGCTGGCGCACTGGCTGGCGGCGTACGAGCTGGTGAGCGCGTACGTGCCGGCGCATCCCGGCTCGACCTGGGCCAAGGGCGTGCAGGCGCTGCCCGAGGAGCAGAAGGCCAAGGTGGACGCGGTGCTGGCGGACGAGTTCCCGCTGAGCATGTTCTACGAGGCACTGCGCCGTAAGCTGACGGATGTGGTCGAATCGACTAAGGGACTCCGGGCATGATCATTCTGGTTACGGGGGCAGCGGGCCCCACAGGTGAGGCCGTTTCTGGATATTTCCGGAAAAACGGTCACACCGTGATCGGTGTCGACAAGGACGACGTCGACCTGCTCGACCGTGCGGCCGTACAGGATCTCGCGGCGCGCGTCGCCCGCGAGCACGGCCGCGTGGACGGCGTGGTGCACCTGGTCGGCGGCTGGCGCGGCTCGGCCACGTTCGCCGAGACCAGCCTCGACGACTGGGACCTCCTGCACGACCTGCTGATCCGCACGCTCCAGCACGTGTCGCTCGCGTTCGAGCCGCTGCTGCGCGAGAGCGGCAACGGCCGGTTCGTGATCGTCTCGGCCAAGGCGGCCGAGCGCCCGTCCGCGGGCGGCGCCGCCTACGCGGCGGCCAAGGCCGCGGCGGAGGCGTGGACGCTCGCGCTGGCCGACGCGCTGTCGGGCACCGGCAGCGCGGCCACCGTTCTGGTGGTCAAGGCCCTGGTCAACGACGCGATGCGCGCCGAGAAGCCGGAGGCGAAATTCCCCGGCTTCACCGACGTCAACGACCTGGCGGCGGCGATCGGCGGGCTCTACGACCGCCCCGCCGCCGAGATCAACGGCACCCGATTGGACCTCACTGCGTGACTCCCCGGCACGATCCCCAGCTCAAAGCGTTCGCCAGCGACAACTACGCGGGCGTGCACCCCGAGATCCTCCAGGCCATCGTCACGGCCAACGGAGGTCACCAGATCTCCTACGGTGACGACGTCTACACCGAGGCCCTGCAAGGGGTCTTCCGGCAGCACTTCGGCGAGAGCGCCCAGGCGTGGCCGGTGTTCAACGGCACGGCCGCGAACGTCGTCTCGCTGCGCGCCATGACCGCCCACTGGGAGGCGGTCATCTGCGCGGAGAGCGCCCACATCAACACCGACGAGGGCGGCGCGCCCGAGGTCGCGGGCGGAATCAAGCTGCTGACCGTGCCCACGCCCGACGGCAAGCTCACGCCCGAGCTGATCGACCGCCAGGCGTGGGGCTTCGGCGACGTGCACCGGGCGCAGCCGCGGGTCGTGTCGATCTCGAACACCACCGAGCTCGGCACCCTCTACACGCCCGCCGAGATCGCCGCGATCTGCGCGCACGCCCACGAGCTGGGCCTGCTCGTCCACCTTGACGGCTCCCGCCTGACGAACGCCGCCGCCGCGCTGGACGTCCCGATGCGGGCGCTGACCACCGACGCGGGGGTGGACGTGCTGTCGTTCGGCGGCACGAAGATCGGGCTGCTGTACGGCGAGGCGGTCGTCGTGCTCAACCCGGAGGCCGCGCGCGGGATCGACTACATCCGCAAGACCTTCATGCAGCTGTCGTCGAAGATGCGGTTCGTGTCGGCGCAGTTCGAGGCGCTGCTGTCGGGCGATCTGTGGCTGCGCAGCGCGCGGCGGGCCAACGCCCTGGGGCAGCGGCTGGCGCAGGCCGTACGGGACATCCCGGGCGTCGAGCTGCCCAGGCCGGTGGAGGCCAACGCGGTCTTCGCCGTCCTGCCGAAGGACGTCACCGAGCGGTTGCAGAAGCGGTTCAGGTTCTACACCTGGAACGAGGCGACGGGTGAGGTGCGGTGGATGTGCGCGTTCGACACGACGGAGGAGGACGTGGACGCCTTCGCGGCCGCCGTCGCCGAGGAAATGGCCGCCACCCCCGGACACGGGGCCTAGCGACCCGGCGCCTGGGCGGCCCAGGCTCCAGCGGCACGGGGCCTGGCCAAGCGGGTCCTCGTGACGCAGGCCCCAGCGACGCGGGGCCTGGTGGGGCGGGAGGCTAGCGGGACCGGGCCTGGTCTTTCAGGGCCAGGCGGGCGGCCTGCCAGCCGCCCATCCCGTGCACCGCGGCCCCCGGCGGAGTCGAGGCCGAGCACAGGAACACCCCCGGCAACGGCGTCCGCCACGGGGCCGGCGACCAGACCGGCCGCCTGAGGAACTGGGTCAGGCTCGCCATCCCGCCCCCCACGTCGCCGCCCACCAGATTGGGATTGGCCGCCTCCAGCTCGGCGGGCCCCATGGCGTGCCTGGCCAGGACGCGGTCGCGGAAGCCGGGCGCGTAGCGCTCGATCTGGGTCTCGATGGCGTCCGTCATGTCCACGGGCGAGCCGTTGGGCACGTGGCAGTAGGCCCACAGCGTGTGGCCGCCCCGCGTCGGATCCGCCGCGTACGGCTGGACGAGCAGCACGTACGGGCGCGGCGAGTGCCGCCCGGCGGCCGTCTCGGCCTCGCTGAGCGCGATCTCCTCCAGCGTCCCGCCCAGGTGCACGGTCCCGGCCTCGGCCACGGCGGGATCCCGCCACGGCACCGGCCCGTCCAGCGCCCAGTCCAGCTTGAACACCCCCGGCCCGTAACGGAAGCGTTGGAGCGCCCTGCGGTAGCCGGGAGGCAGGTCGGCCATCGCCAGGAGCTGCCGGGGCGTGACGTCGAGCACCACGGTCGGCGCGTCCAGCTCCGCCAGCCGCCGCACCCGGTGACCGGTGACGGCCTCGCCGCCCAGCGACCTGAGCTCGGCCACGAGCGCGTCGGCGAGCTCCTGGGACCCGCCGCGCACCAGCGGCCAGCCCACCAGGTGGGCCAGCCCGGCCAGCAGCAGCCCGTAGCCGCCAGAGATGGGGGCGCGCAGGTCGAGCATCGAGTGCGCGGCCATGCCCGCGAGCACCGCCCGCGCCTCCACGGTCCTGAACGCCCGCCTGGCCAGCGTCGTGGCCGGCAGCACCCCGGCCAGCCCGAACCTGGCCGCCGACGCGAACGCCCGCGGCGCGGGATCCCACGGCCCCAGCGGCTTGAGCAGCAGGCCCACCAGCGGGAACCCGCCCCTGGCCGTCGCTCCCGCGGTCGCCAGCCACGCGCCGGCGTCGCGCCCCAGCCCCTCGGCCGTACGCCGGGCGTCGCGGTGCACCAGCACGGCGGGCCGGTCGTCGAGCGGATGGGCCGCGGCCACCGGAGGATGAGCGAACTCGACCCCCTTCAGCCCCTGCTCGCGCAGCTCGCGGAAGGCGGGGGAGGCCAGCGCCATCGCCATCACGGTGGCGCCCAGGTCGTGCACCCGGCCGGGCAAGGTCAGCTCGCCCGACCGCAGCCCGCCGCCGAACCGCTCGGCCGCCTCCAGCAGCAGCACCTTCCGCCCGGCGCGGGCCAGCAGGACGGCGGCGACGAGCCCGTTGGGGCCCGACCCGACCACGACGGCGTCCGCGCTCACCTAAAGCTCACCGGGCCTCATCGGGGGCCTACTTGGGCGTCAAGATCGACGGGAGAGGCTGTGCGCCCCGCTGCCGCAGCAGCTCCGTCATGAGCTTGATCTCCCCGCTCTGCCCCTGGACGATCTTCTGTGCCATGCCGACCACCTCGCCGCGCGCCGATAGCTTGAGCAGCCCCTCTGACATCTGCACGCCGCCCTCATGATGGCGGATCATCAGCTGCAGGAACAGCACCTCGGCCTGCGTGCCCTGCGCCTGCTTGAGCTCGGTCAGCTCCTGCGGCGACGCCATGCCGGGCATCTTGCCCGCCGTGACGCCCGCGCCCGGGGTGGCGCCGTGGCCGTGGCCGCTCATCCAGGCCATCGGCGGCTGGTCGGTGGCCTGGCTCAGCCCCCACTGCTGCAACCAGCCCTGGAACATGCCGCGCTGGTTGGCCTGGGTGTTGATGATGTCGAAGGCCAGGCTCCTGATCTCCTTGGCCGGCCCTTTGTCCCTGATCGTGAACGCCATGTCCACGGCCTGCGCGTGGTGCGTGGCCATGTCGCGGGCGAACCCGGCCTCGGGCGAGGTGTCACCCGGTGTGCCGTCGCGGCCGAACAACAGGAAGGCGGCCACGGCGAGCACGAGCACGCCGCAGATGATCAGGATGGGTTTCCTCACGGGCTTTTCCATGGCTCGTCCAGCGTACCCACCTGGGGGAGGGGCCGTGATCGGACCCTTATAACGGGCTTATTCTCCGCATACGGCTGGAGGGCATAGGGTGACCCGGAGTTGGTACGCCGATGGAGGAACGATGACGAAGGAGAAGGCGCAGGCGCGGCGCGAGCATCTGGAGAAGATGCGGGCCGAGCAGAAGCGCAAACAACGCCGCGCCGCGCTGCTCATGTGGGGCACCGGTGGGCTGATCATCGTGGTGCTCGTCGGCGTGGTCGGCTTCTACCTCGTCAAGCAGGCCCGCGAGACCTCGCTCGACGCCGTCACCAGCGTCAAGTACGACGCGGGCCAGCACGTGTGGAAAGCGGTCACCTACAAGGAGACCCCGCCGGTGGGCGGCGAGCACAACAACTACTGGCAGCAGTGCGCCATCTATGACAAGCCGATCCACTCCGAGCACGCGGTGCACTCGCTGGAGCACGGCGCGGTCTGGATCACCTACCGCCCCGACCTGCCCAAGGCGCAGATCGACGCGCTGAAGGCGGTGGCGACGTCCACGGGCCAGCAGGACTACATGCTGATGAGCCCGTTCCCCAACCTGCCGGCGCCGGTGGTCGTGTCGTCGTGGGGGCACCAACTCAAGCTGGACAACCCGCAGGACCCGAAGCTCGGCGCGTTCATCAAGCGCTACCAGAACGGCGCCGACACCCCTGAGCCCGGCGCCACCTGTGGCGGCGAGGACGCCATCACCACCACGGCCGACCAGGCGCCCCTGCCGCCGGAGCCCACGGGCAACCAGCAGACGCCGATGGAGACCCTCGCCCCGTCGCCCAGCCAGTCCCAGCAGTAGACCCGTGGCGTGACTCAGGGCCCGGCCCCCGCCGGGCCCTGAGCCGTGCGGTCAGTCCTCGCCGATGAGCAGGTCCCGGCGGGCGCGGGCGAACTCCTCGAAGGAGATGCGTCCGTCGCGGTCGGCGTCCACCTTGGCGAAGGCGGCGGTCAGGTCGGTCCCGCGGCGGCTCCACACCGAGCCGAACTCCTCGGCGGTGATCCAGCCGTCGCGGTCGCGGTCGGCCGCGGCGAAGGTGGCCCGGGAGATCGGCGTCAGCACCGCGTCGAGCGCCCCCGTCCGCATCAGGGTCTCGAAGGAGCCGACGTACTCCTCCTTGCTGATCTGCCCGTCACGATCGGTGTCCAGGGCGCGGGCGTGGGTGTCCCAGGCGTTGAGGAACGCGTCCACGACGGCCTCACCCTCGGGCGTGTCCGCCCGCACGCCGGTCTGCTCCAGCCGGCGCTGGGCGAGGGCCATGTAGTCGTACCTGGTCAGGAAGCCGTCGCCGTCGGTGTCGAGGTCGTTGAAGTTACGCTCCGCGCTCTCGCGGAAGCCGGGTTGGGGCATCAACCGCTCCGATCGTCACGCTAAGTAGTTGATCGCTACTTAGAGTAACTCTTCGTGGCGGGCTTGGACAGGGTTCCGGGAAAGCGGGCTCAGCCGAGCACGTCCGCCGGCGGCGTCGCCTCCAGCCCGTGCGCCTGGGCCACGGGGCGGCTGATCAGGTGGCCCTCGTGGGTGCTCAGACCGGCCGCGAGCGCCCTGTCCTCGCGTAGGGCCCGCCGCCAGCCCAGGCCGGCGATGGCCAGCGCGTACGGGAGCGTGACGTTCGTCAGGGCGAACGTCGAGGTGTGCGGCACGGCCCCAGGCATGTTCGCCACGCAGTAGAAGAGCGAGTCGTGCACCCGGTACGTCGGCCGCTCGTGCGTGGTCGGCCGGGAGTCCTCGAAGCAGCCGCCCTGGTCGATCGCGATGTCCACCAGCACGGAGCCCGGCTTCATGCGGCTCACCAGGTCGTTGGTCACCAGCTCCGGAGCCTTGGCGCCGGGCACCAGGACCGCGCCGATGACCACGTCGGCCTCCAGCACCGCCCGCTCGATCTCCAGCGTGTTGGAGGCGACCGTCTGGCAGTGGCCCTGGTAGATCACGTCCGCCTGGCGCAGCTTGTCGATGTTGTTGTCGAGCAGCAGCACCTCGGCCTGCATGCCGAGGGCGATGGCGGCGGCGTTCATGCCGGAGACCCCGGCCCCGATGACGACCACGTGGGCCGCGCGCACTCCGGACACGCCGCCCATCAGCACGCCCCTGCCGCCCTCCGAGCGCATCAGGTGATAGGCGGCCACCTGCGTGGCCAGCCGTCCCGCCACCTCGGACATGGGGGCCAGCAGGGGCAGCGCGCCGTCCCTGCTCTGCACGGTCTCGTAGGCGATCGCGGTGACGCCCGAGTCGAGCAGGGCCCGCGTGCACTCGCGCGAGGCCGCCAGATGCAGGTACGTGAACAGCACCTGGCCCTTGCGCAGCCGGTGGTACTCCTCGGCCACCGGCTCCTTGACCTTCATGATCAGGTCGGCGGCGGCCCAGAGCTCGTCCGCCTCCGGGATCAGGACGGCGCCGGCGGCGGCGAAGTCGGCGTCCGGGATCGATGACCCGGCGCCCGCCTGCCGCTCCACGAAGACCCGGTGGCCGTGGCGCACCAGCTCGTGCACCCCGGCCGGGGTGAGCGCCACCCGATATTCGCTGTTCTTGACCTCTCGGGGAACCCCGACCTTCATGGCCAACTCTTCTCGGTCACGTGCGATCCTGCCTCCATTCTTCCTTCCCCAACCCGGATAGATGCGGATTCTCCAGCTGATTACCCCGGTGTGGCTCGTCCTCGATAAGCTCACCGGCAGCCCGAACGTCAGGATGAGGTCGTCGTCGATGGACAAGCCGGAAGAGCCGCCACCCGCGGACCCGGGGGAGCCGAAGGCCAGCAGACTCACCACCATCGTGTTGATCGTCTCGCTGGTCCTCGTCGTCTTGGTCGCCGGGGTGCTCGGCACCGTGGCCGTCCTGATGACACAGAACCCTGACGCGCCGATCCTGGGCGGCGTGCCTCCGCAGCGGCTGGCCGTGCCCATCCACTTCGCCCCGGTCAAGGAGACCAAGCCCGCGCCCTGCCCGGGCGAGCCGGCCGTGCTCGACGAGGAGCAGCGCACCTGCTACCTGCTGGAGGACGGCGTCACCGTCGGCGCCGTGCAGCAGATCGAGCCGGTGCGCGAGAAGGACGGCCAATACTCCGTGCGCATCGCGATCGCGTCGGCGTTCAAGGACCGGCTGGTGGAGCTCATCGACGAATTGGTGCCCGAGCAGCGGCAGGTGGCGATCGTGCTGGCGCCCGAGCAGGCCGAGCAGCCCAAGATCGTGCTGGCCGCGCCGATCGTCACCCAGGCGATGGACGGCGACAGCATGAGCATCGCCGGATACACCAAGGAAGAGGCCGACGCGCTGGTGACCAGCCTGCTCGGCGCGCCGTCCCAGTCGCCGGGCAGCGCCACCACGGCTCCCTCCACCGGCCCCAGCACC
>NZ_VCKX01000297.1 GCF_005889725.1 Nonomuraea zeae | reverse complement strand
GGGGGTGACGGTCGGGGTGGCGGTCGGCGTCGCGGCGCCGGCCGGGACCAGCCGCCACTGCTTGGTCGCCGCCGAGTCGCAGGAGTTCTGCTGGATCAGCCCGCCGGCGGCGGTCGAGTTGTCCTTGGTGTTGAGGCACTTGGCGCTGTTGGCGTTGACCACCCGGTAGGCGGACCCGGAGGCGGTCAGCGTCCACGACTGGGACGAGGCGCCCGAGCACGTCTCCTGCCGCACCGCCTTGCCGGCCGACGTGCTCGCGCCCTCGACGCCCGCGCACTTGCCGCTGTGCGCGGCCTTGAGCAGGTACCCGCCGGTGGCGGTGGCCAGGCTCCAGGTCTGGGCGGCCGACCCGTCGCAGCCGGCCTGCGCGAGCTGCACGCCGTCCGCGGTGCCGGCGGCGGGCACGCCCAGGCACAGGTTGCTGCCCGCGTTGACGAGGGTGTAGGCGCCGGGCGCGGGATCGGCTGCGGCGGCGGAGGTTCCGACGGCTAATCCGGCTACGGCGACCGCGGTCACGATGCAGATCGTGACCGCCTTCTTGTCCAACCTGCTCTTCACAGCCGAGCTCCTTGCTGGTCCGGCAGGCCGAAGATGGCCTGCGGGTCGGATCCCCCCAGCGAGTCACATATGTGAATATATCCACGTATGGAGACGTATTCCGGTAAAGAGAAGGCATCCGTCCCAGTGGATAGGCTCACCATAGGAAAGCGCTTTCCCCCTGTCAAGGCTCTCTTTCCAGTTGTGAAATGCCTCATTACTCGCGAACGGGGCCGCCCATCCCGGTCGCCCGGACAGCAGAAATCCCTGCCCGCTCTCCCCGAGAGCGGGCAGGGATGATCACATCCTGCGGCCGTCAGCCCAGCGTCCGGGCGGCCAGCCCGTGGTCACCGCCGGCGGCGATGAACGTGATCCCCGTGCCCGATACGACCGGGAACGGCGGCATCGGCACGGGTTTGCCGGTGCCCGTCTGGCCGGAGTTGTACTGGCCCCAGCCGTACGCCTCGCCCCCCGACGAGAGCGCCAGCCCGAAGGCACAGCCCGCCGCCACGTCCCTCATGCCCACAAGGCCGGGGATGACCTGCGGCTGCGTGACGACGGAGCCGGTGAAGGCCACCTGGGCCTGGGAGTTGTCGCCCCACGCCCACACCTTGCCCGATCCGTCCACCAGGTAGCTCTGCCCGCATCCGGCGGCCACCGCCCGCACCTGGCCGTAGCCGCCGATCACCTGCTGAGGGCCGAACGACGCCGTGACGGAGGTGGTCCCGTTGCCTAGCTGCCCGAAGTTGTTGGCCCCCCAGGAGAGCAGCGTGCCGTTGGCGCGTACGGCCAGCGAGTGGTAGAAGCCCGCGGCGATGTCGTAGACCGGCCCGCTGTCCTTGCCGACGAGGCCGGGCACCACGATGGGGCTCGCCTTGTCGACGCCCGTCCCGTCACCGAGCTGCCCGCGCGAGTTGGCCCCCCAGGCCAGCACGGTGAACGAGTTCCGCAGCGCCATGCTGTGGAACCAGCCGGCCTCGATGTGCGTGATGTTGCGCAGCTCGCCCAGGAGCTGCGGGGTGGCGTACGAGCCGCCGAACGACCCCAGCCCGAGCTGCCCGAACGCGTTGGACCCCCAGGCCCACACGTTTCCGTTGGCGCTGCGCGCCAGGCTGAAGCCCCAGCCCGCGGCGACCTCCACGATGCCCGTGAGGCCCACGGTCTTGACCGGCACGTTGGTGTCGGTGTGGGAGCCGTCGCCGAGCTGGCCGTTGTTGTTCTGGCCCCACGCCCACACCGTGCCGTCGGCGGCGATGGCGAGGGAGTGGGTGAGGCTGCCCGCGAGCTCGGTGAAGCCCGCCTCCTGCTGGCGTACCTCGACGGGGACCTGCTGGTCGTCGTAGCCCCCGTTGCCCAGCTGGCCGAAGGATCCGCGCCCCCACGCGATGGCGTGAGTGCTTGGTGCCGCCGCGGCCGCCGGCGCTGTGAGCGCCAACCCGGCCATGACCACGACGGCCGCAAGGGCCGCGCGCGCACGCTTGCCTAACATGAAGTCTCCTCAGGACGATCGGGCGGAGCCCGATGATTGACCTCCTCCTAGGTGCGGCCCGGAGGATTCTCATGGCTACCCGTGAGGCGTTCCATGCCGTTCCATCCGTTCCACGCGTGTGCGCCCGGGGATCGGAAGGCCGTGCGGTCAGGCCGCTTTGGGAATCAGGCCGTACGGTCAGGCCGCTTTGGGAATCAGGCCGTGCGGGTCGAGGACGTACTTGCGCGCCGCCCCCTCGTCGAACTCGTGGTAGCCGCGCGGCGCCTGGTCGAGCGGGATCGGCGTGGCGTTGACGGCCTTCGCGATCTGCACCTTGTCGTGCAGGATCGCCGTCATCAACTGCCGGTTGTACCTCATCACGGGGCACTGCCCGGTGACGAAGCTGTGCGCCTTGGCCCAGCCGAGGCCGATCCTGATCGACAGCGAGCCCTGCTTGGCGGCGTCGTCGTGCGCCCCCGGGTCTCCGGTCACGTACAGGCCGGGGATGCCCAGCGCGCCACCCGCCCGGGTGACATCCATGAGCGAGTTGAGCACGGTGGCCGGGTGTTCCTCGCCGGACTCGCGGCCGTGCCCGCGGGCCTCGAAGCCCACGGCGTCCACCGCGCAGTCGACCTCCGGGACGCCCAGAATCTCCTCGATCTGGTCCCTCGGCTCGCCCCTGGACACGTCCACGGCCTCGCAGCCGAAGCTGCGGGCCTGGTCGAGGCGCTCCTTGTTCAGGTCGCCGACGATGACCACGGCGGCCCCGAGCAGGAACGCGGAGGCGGCCGCGGCCAGCCCCACCGGACCGGCGCCCGCGATGTAGACGGTCGATCCGGGCCCCACGCCGGCGCTCACGCAGCCGTGGAAGCCGGTGGGGAAGATGTCCGTGAGCATGGCCAGATCCAGGATCTTCTCCATGGCCTGCTCCTTGTCAGGAAATTTGAGCAGATTCCAGTCCGCGTAGGGGACCAGCGCGTAGTCGGCCTGCCCGCCGACCCAGCCGCCCATGTCGACGTAGCCGTACGCCGAGCCCGGCCGGTCGGGATTGACGTTCTCGCAGATGTGGGTGTTGCGCTCCTTGCAGTTGCGGCAACGCCCGCAGGAGATGTTGAACGGCACGGACACGAGGTCGCCGGTCTTGATGAACTCCACGTCAGGGCCGGTCTCCACGACCTCGCCGGTGATCTCGTGCCCCAGGACGAGCCCCGGAGGAGCCGTGGTGCGGCCGCGGACCATGTGCTGGTCGCTGCCGCAGATGTTGGTGGCGACGGTCTTGAGTATCGCGGCGTGCGGCAGCTTGCGTCCCACGTTGGCCGGGTTGACCCCCGGGCCGTCCATGAGCTCGAACTCGGGATAGCTGGTCTCGTGCACCTCGACCTTGCCCGGGCCTTCGTAGACCACGGCCTTGTTGGCAGGCATGACGTTCCTTCCCTCGTACGCGAAGTGGGCGGTCGTGTCACCGGGTTCCACATCACCTCCCGCCAGGACGGCGGAGTGGGCGTAAGAGGATTTATGGCTTAATGTCCCATTATATCGAGAGCTATTGGATCTAGCCGGGATCCGAGCTCGCGCGCCACCCCTCGTCGAAGTCGTCGTGATCGTCCCAGCGCTGCGCCATTTCCCGGACCGCCGCCGCCGCGAAGCCGGCCAGGCGCGGGTCGCCGGACAGCAGCCCCTCCTGGCAGCGGTCGAGCGTCCGCCGGCGCGCCCGCACGTCACGCAGCGTGCGGGCCGGGTCGTGGCGGGCGATGTAGTCGGCGTCCCGCGCCGACTGGGCGTGCCCGGCCTCGCCGGTGATGCAGATGGCGCCGCGGAACGGCGACGTGCCCCCGTAGCCGACGAACTCCTGCCCGTTCGTCATGGTCACGAAGTCGTCGCCGTCGTACCACTCCTTGCCGGGATCGTAGGACCAGGGGCCGGGGGTGGCGTCGCGGGCGGCCTGCTCGTCCTCGTCGAGCCGGGCGCGGACGAAGGCGATCAGCTCGTCCACGGGTCCACGCCCTCTCGCCGCGCGCCGCTGCGCACGCGTTCGACATAGATCATGTATCCCATCGTTCCCGGTTCGGGGCCCGTTCGTCGAGGCAGGCCCGCGGGCGGGCCCGTGGACAGGCCCGCAGCCGGGCCGGCCGTCAGTCGCGCAGCCGGGCCGACGGCGCGGCGGGCGCCTTCGGCCGGCCCACCCTGGCCACGTGCAGCAGCGTACGCGGATCGGCCACGTCCAGCAGCCCGGCCAGCGCCGCCCTGGTCCGCTCGTCGTCGATGAGCTGGCTGAGCGGGTGCGTGGTGTACCCGAGGCCCGACAGGGTGAGCCAGTGCCGCATCAACAGCCGCCCCATCTCCACCTCCTGATCGACCGGCCCCACCAGCACCAGCACGTCCCCGTCGTAGTCGAGCAGCCCCCGCGAGGCCCCGGCCAGCACCCTGGGCAGGCCCAGGCGGCGCAGCGCCGGGTAGAGCGCGAGCGAGGCCCGCAGCGCGAACGCCTCCACCCTGCTCAGCGCCAGTGCCCGGTCGCTGAGCCCGTCGAGCAGGTAGCGGCGGTGGCGCCGGGTCAGCCGCAGCCACTGGCGCAGCTCCCGCGTCACCTCCCGGTCGCCGAACTGGTGCAGGTCCGCCGCGTGCAGCAGGTCCTCCAGGTCCCGGCAGGCGAGCCTGCGCATCCCGGTCAGCCGCTCCGCCGTCTCGGCGGGCAGCCCGCCCGGTTGGTACTCGCCGCGGTTCGCGCCGCGCGCCCGCACGTCCGCCGTGGTGAAGGCCGTCTCGTACGGCCGCGCCGCGGCCCGCAGGAACCCCACGCGCAGCGGCCCCGGGTCGTGGTGGAATCCGATGGACAGCCCCGCGTCCGCGCACACGATCAGGCAGCATTCGACGAACGCCCCCAGGCTGAGCCGCAGATCGCGGCCCGTGGGATCGCTGACGGGCAGCGCCCTGGACGGGTCCCAGCCCACGGCGACCTCGTCGGCGGCGTAGGTGAGCGTCCACGGCTGGGTGTTGTGCGCGCTGGGCGCACGCCAGAAGTCGGGCTCCAGCGCCCGCAGCTCTCTCACCCGAGATCCTTGCCGTAGAAGGTGTAACCGTGCAACGGGCGCCCGCCCATCGCGACGTACTGGGCGGCGGAGCCGGGGTTGGTGCGCTCGACGTACGTGCTGCGCAGCGTGTCGTATCCGCCCCTGCGCAGCCCTTCGTGCAGCTCGCGGGAGAGCAGGCGCATGTAGCCGTGCCCCTGCTCGCCCGGCACCGTGCCCTTGATGATGAGCACCGCCTCGCGGCGGTAGCGGGACCTGGTGGCCAGGAGCCGGAGCTGGTGCAGCAGGTGCAGATCGCCGCGGATCCTCGCGATGAATCGCGAGATGTCCGGCAGGCAGAGCACGAACGCGACCGGCCGCTCCGCCTTCGTCAGATACAGCAGCAGCGCCTCGTCCAGCAGGTACGCCAGCCCGTCCGTCTGCGCCGCGAGCTGCTCGGCCGAGATCTCGGTGTAGTAGCCGAGCTGCGCGAAGCTGGCGTTGAGCATCTCGCGCAGGATGGGCAGCTGCTCCTTGACCCGCCGCCGGTCGCCCCGGTGCACCCGCAGCCGCTCGGCTTCGATTCGGGCGTCGTCGAAGGCGAACACGGGCTCCGGCGGCACCGGGCAGATCCAGGTGTCGGACTCGAAGCGGCGGGCGAAGCCGTACGCCTCGTAGGCCGCCGGGTAGTAGGGGTGGTTCCAGGCGCTGTCGATGAAGCCGCGCTCGCCGAAGCCGCCGGTGATGACGCCACCCGCCTGGTTCGGCAGCAGCGAGACCGGCCCGAACGCCGCCTGCCTGCCGCCGGCCGCCCCGGCGGCGCAGATGCCGTCGAACAGCTCCTCCGCCGCCTCCGCCACGAACTCGGTCAGCCCGAAGAGCTGCGTGGCCCGGCCCAGCTTGGCGTCCAGGGCGGCGTCGGTGTGCAGCGTGGTCCTGGCCACCACCTGCCCGTTGCGCCGCAGCAGGAACAGGCCGACGCCCTGGCGGTGCCAGGTGCGTACCTGGGCGTGCAGCGGCGGGACGAACCGCGGCTCGCCCGCGTAGACGCGGTCGGTCAGCGCCAGGAATTCGCGCAGGTCAGCTCGCGTCTCGACGGGCCGCAGCCCGGCTGCGCGCCCGGCGCTCACCCGCGCCTCACCCGCGGGCCGTCGCCGTCCTCGCCGGACAGCGGGGTGAACGTCGCGATGTGCGCCATCGGCCCGCCCTCCGCGCGCCAGACGCCGTTGCTGTAGCCCTCCGGCTCGGCGTTGTAGAGGCGGATGTATCCCGCCGTGGCGTTCTTCGTGCCGTCCGTCACCCACTGCATGAGCTTGCGGTGGTGCCGGCTGCGCGCGAAGCGCAGCAGCGCGTCGCGGTCCTCGAAGAAGGCCAGAGTCCCGAGCGTGAACGGGAACTCCCAGTACACCTTGTGCCAGCGGTAGCCGCGCATCCGCTTCATGTCGCGGACCATCCGGAACCACGTCAGCGTGAGCGTGAGAATCGACAGCGGCCCCCGGTAGCGGGTCGCCCCGACGAACATCGCCGTGGCCTGCCCCTGCGGCGGGGCCTTGCTGAAATCCGTGGTCCTCATGCGTCCTTCACCAGGTAGATGTTCTTCATCTTGGTGAGCCCGGCGAACGGCCCCTCGTCCAGGCCGTAGACCTTGACCCGCAGGTCGGCGGCCGTCGGGTCCTCCTTGAGCGACTCGGCGAAGTCGCGCGAGACCGCGCTCAGGTGGGCGGCGACCCCCTTGCGGCAGATGTCCGCCAGCAGCTCGCGGTCGGCCTCGCCGCGCAGCTCGATGTTGATCACCGGCCGGTACTCCAGACCGGGCAGCTCCTCCAGCGACAGGCAGAACCGGTTGATCGCGGAGGCGTACGGGTTGCCCTGGTAGAGGCCGTACTCGACGTCCTGCGGGTACAGGTTGGCGCCCATGTAGGAGATCGTCGAGTCCTTGCGGCCGAACAGGAACAGCAGCGGGAGGTTCATCCGCTCGTCGGTCCACGCGCTCTCGTACGCCTCGTCGCCCAGCGCCCGCCTGACCTCGGCGAGGGTGTGCAGCCGGGCCTCGTCGCCGACGTTGTAGCGGAGCTTGGGCTGCAGGCACGTCTTGGTGTTGATGGTGCACAGCAGCTCGCCGTCCGCGTTCACCTCCAGGAACGTCTCCAGCGGGTTGTAGTGGAAGATCATCGGCAGCCGCTGCTCGCCCGGCCCGAGCAGCCGGTCGCGTAATCCCTGGTCGGCGGCCAGACGCCGGCGCAGCGCCACGCTGAACCCGCTCTCCGCGCCCATCCCGATCGTCAGGTCGCTCGCGCCGTAGCCGGAGCGGACCTCCTCGAACCGCTCCTCCAGGTAGTCGCGCAGCGCCTCCGTCATGCCCTCGCCGCCGACCATGCCGCGCACGCGGTAGTCCGCCCAGGGGAAGCCCGCCTCGTCGAGGCGGTCGCGCAGATGCTTGAGGAACGGCGGGTACGCCGTCACCACGTAGTCGTAGCCCGGGCCGAAGTGCTCCAGCGTATCGGCGATCTTCTCCAGGTCGGGGCCGGTGTTCTTGACCATCGCGATCCTGGTCATCGCCGTGCCCGTGGTGGTGCCGGTGGCCCAGGCGCCCATCGAGTACGCGTTGATCACGAACAGCTTCCTGCCGGGGAAGACCAGCTCGATGTACCCGGCGGCGTTGCGGTAGATGCCCTTGAGCTCGCGCGGCCCGCGTACCCAGTTGTAGGGCTTGCCGCTGGAGCCCGACGACTCGTCCACGATCACGCCGGCCCGGTGCAGCCTGCCCTCCTGGCAGCGGCTCTCCTCGTCGTACACCCCGGCGTAGTTCTGCTTGGTCGTCTCCGGGAAGTCGGCCAGCCTCCTCGCCTGCCCGGCGCCGCGCGTACGCAGGAAGTCCCGGTAGGCCGGGACGTCCACGGCGGCGAACTGGCAGGCCAGCCTGGCGTGCCGGGCGGCCACCCGGTCGAGCGCGGGATGGTAGCCGCGGGCGACCATCCGCCAGATGGCGGGGTGCAGGGCGCCCAGGCGGTACGCGCCGGTGAGGGACCAGGAATAGGCCTGGAGCCGGGCCCTTCGCCAGCGCTGGCGGAGGGTGAGCGGCCCGAGGACGGGGCTGAGGCGGGTCATGACGGGTGAGATTAGTGGGACTGGATGAAAGCTCGCTTTACACCCACTTTCATCATCTTCTTCGTGAGACCGCTAATGCGGAAGGGATCTTTCCGCATCACCCTCTACCGTGGGTGGGACTTGACGGAGGAGGACCTGATGATCGAAATGTCGTGGCCGCAGGTGAGCGCCCGGCGGCTGGAGCGGGCCGGGCTCGGCGCGGGACGGCCCGCGACGGGCACCGGATTGGCCACGGTGGAGGGCCCAGCGGAGGGCCCAGTGGAGGGCCCAGTGGAGGGCCCAGTGGAGGACATCGTGGCGGCCATGTGCGGGGCGCACGCTCAGGTGATGTCGGCCGCCGAGGCGTCCATCGGCCTGCGGGCGGACGGCGTGACGCGGGCTCATGTGCGCGCGGCACTGTGGGGTGAGGGGCGCAGCCTGGTCAAGACGCACGGGCCGCGCGGCACCGTGCATCTCCTGCCCGCCCGCGACCTGCCGATGTGGGTGAGCGCGATGTCGTCGTTGCCCGGTGCCCACACCGCGGCGCCCAAGTCCATCAGGATGACGGCCGAGCAGACCGACCAGGTGGTGGCGGCGATCCGCGAAGTGCTGGCCCCGGCCGCGATGACGATCGACGAGCTGAGCGAGGCGGTCATCGCGGCCACCGGGCCCTGGGCCGGTGATCTCGTCATGCCCGCGTTCCAGGGCTGGTGGCCGCGCTGGCGGATGGTGATGCACGTGGCCGCGCATCGGGGCGCGTTCGTCTTCGGGCCGGTGCGTGGCCGCAAGGTCACCTACACCGCCGCTCCCGAGCTCGCGCCCGTGACCGACGGGCTGGGGGCGCTCGTGCGGAGATATCTGGCGGCGTACGGGCCCGCCACGCCCGACCAGTTCGCCCAGTGGGCCGGCGGGCCGGTGAAGTGGGCGGCGCAGGCGTTCTCGGCGGAGGAGCTGGAAGAGGTCGTCTTCGAGGGGAAGCGGGCCTGGGTGCTGGCGGGTGACACGGAGGTGCCCGCGGATCCGCCGAGGGGCGTGCGGCTGCTGCCGTACTTCGACGCGTACGTGGTGGCGGGGCGGCCCCGTGAGCTGCTCTACCCGGGGGCGGCGGCCGCGCGGGCGCTGAACGGCGGGCAGGCGGGCAACTTCCCCGTGCTGCTCGTGGACGGGGTCGTCGGCGGCGTGTGGCACCAGCGGCGGTCCGGCAGCAAGATCGACATCACCGTGGAGCCGCTCGGCGACCTCACCGCCGCCCAGCTCCGCGAGCTCGACGAGCAGGTGGACCGGGTGGGCGAGGTGATGGAGGGGCGGCCGCGCCTGACCATCGGCCCGGTCACCGTGGGCGGCCACGCCTGACCTTCCGCTCGATGTCCCTAACACTCCCTTTTTGCGTCATAATAGGGAGCGATATGGAGCAATACACCGTAGATCAGGTGGCGGACCTGCTGGGTCTGCACGTCAAGACCGTGCGTAACTACGTACGCGACGGGCGGCTGCCCGCCGTCAGGATCGGCAAGCAGTACCGGATCTCCAAGCTTGACCTGGCGGAGTTCGCCGGGCTGCCCGAGGTCGCTCCGGCGCGGCGGCATGCCGAGGTGTCCAGCATCGTGCAGGTGGACGGCATCGACCGGCGCGAGATGGACCGGCTCAGCACGATGGTCATGAGCTCCCTGGCGGGCGAGCCGCACGGGCTGCGGGTGGAGTTCGTCTACGACGAGGGACGGGCGCACCTGAAGATCATCGTGCTGGGAGGGCTGGAGGCGAGCGCGCAGGTGCTCAGAATCGTCGACGCGATGGTGAGGGAGTGACCCGTGGGCGAACACGTCCCGTCGGATCGGAATTCAGGGGACTCGGGGGAAACCGTCATGCTTGACGATGGGGTGCTCGTCTGCGAGCCGGACGGCCCGCGCCTGCGCCAGGAGCGCGACGCGCTCGACCTCATCGGGGCGGCCTTCGGGCGCGGCGCCAGGTGGGTGGCCGTGCCCGCCGAGCGCCTGCACGACGACTTCTTCGTCCTGCGCACTGGTGTGGCGGGGGAGATGGTGCAGAAGTTCGCCCAGTACCGGCTGGGGATGGCGATCGTGGGGGACATCTCACGCTTCACCGACGCCAGCTCGGCGCTGCGCGCGTGGGTGGTCGAGTCGAACCGGGGCGGGCAGCTCTGGTTCGTCCGCGACCTGGAGGAGCTGGCCGAACGCCGCTCGGCCGGCGACTGACCTTCGCCCCGCCGGGAGTGGTCGGCGACTGGTCTTAGCGCGGCTGAGGTGTCGGGCAGCTGGGCGTTGTGCGGCCGGGGTGTCAGGCGGTCTTCGCCGCCGCCTCGATGCCGTCGAGCAGCACGCGGAGGCCGACCGCGAACGTCTCACCCACCCGGCGCTCCAGGTACGGCTCGTCCGTAGGGGGCTCGTCGTCCTCCGACTCCACCCAGGTCACCATGGGGAAGCGGGTGGCGAACCCCGGCGCCACCTCCTCCAGCAGCTGCGAGCGCGCCTGCCACCACTCCTCGTCCGAGACCCCGGTCGCCGACGGGGCCAGCCGCGACTCCGCCACCGTCTTGGCCGCACCCCGTACGAAGTCGAACAGCAGCGCCACCACGCCGCGCAGCCTGCTGGGCCGCAGGCCGGTCTCGCGCAGGATGCCGACCACGCTCTCCAGCGCCGCGAACTCGTTGGGCCCCAGCACCGGCCGCGCCTGCGACACCTGCAGCACCCACGGATGCCGTACGTAGCAGGCCAGCGCGTGCTCGGCCCAGGAGGAGACGGCCGGGCGCCAGCCGCCGCTCAGGTCGTAACCGGAGGGCAGCTCGGCCATGGCCTTGTCGTACATCAGGTCGACCAGCTCGCCCTTGCTCGGGACGTAGGTGTAGAGCGCCATCCCGGTGCGGCCGAGCCGCTCGCCGACCTTGCGCATGGACAGGGCCGCCATGCCCTCGCTGTCGGCCAGGTCGATCGCGGCGTCCACGATCTCGTCCACGCTCAGCCCCGGCTTGGGCCCCGGCCGCACCTCGCCGGGCTCGCCGCTGCGCCACAGCAACGCCATCGAACGGCGCGCGTCACCCTGACCCGCGAAGACGACCACCGCGGAACTCCCCATGCCAGCGAACTCTTTACGGCATAAGGATATCAGTGGTGGTCACCTGTCACTCGTCACCGCGATCATCTCACGATGGAAAGGGATGGAAAGGGGCGCCCGGCGCCGCACCGGGCGTGGAGAGGGAGACGCTGCCGAGGGCCCCGGTGCCGGTCCTGGAAATCGCCGGCCCCGGTGCCGGTCCCGGAAACCGCCAGTCCCGACGCCTGCCCCGGAGAGCGCCGGTCCCGGAAAACGCCGGTCCCGGTGTCCGCGCGGCGGGCACCGGGACAGAGGTGAAGGCGAAGGGTCAGCGGCCGACGCCGATGCCGGCACCTGGGCCGAAGCCGTGGCCTACCCAGTTACCGTTGCCGCTGGTGGGCCAGTTGCGGTGCTTCCAGTGGTGCTCGCCCCAGCTGTCGTGCCCATGGCCGTGGTGGTCGTGGTCGTGCTTCCAGCCCCAGCCGTAGACTGCTCCGCCCTTGCAGCCGTCGGCGTCGCGGGTGCCGGCGTACACGCCGTGCTTCGTGACGTGGTGGTAGGTGGTGTCTTCGTTCACCCCGAGGCCGCAGTGGTCCGGGTACTGGTGGTTCCAGTCGGTCCAGGTGTCGGCGGCGGCGGTGCCGGCGGTCCCGAACACCACGGCCGCGGCGAGCAGCGCACCGCCGGCGGCGATGAGGCTACCTTTCATGATCTCCCCCTGTAACACGAAGTGACATCGGCCATCACTCTATGTAGCGATCTTGTGGTAGCCGTGCAGCGCCACGCCCGGTTTCGTCCAACGGGGGGCCGTTGACCGGCAAACTCGGGAGGTGTCACCGGTCGCGGTCGTACGCCGCCGTACGCGGCCGTACGCGGGGAACCGGCCGCATAAAGCGCCTTGTGCCGCCCCTGCCCACCCCCTTTTCCTGCCTCCATGTCCGTTCCCTGCCTTGCCTCAGCCCGCTTCGGTGAAGAACTCGGCCAGCACCGGCGCCAGCGTCTGCGGGTCGGCGTCGTGCGCGCGGCCGGGGACGCTGCGGTGCCGGGCACCGGGGACGGTCCTCGCCATATCGGCGGCGGACGAGCGCAGCGGCTGCGAGCTGGCCAGGCTGTCGACGACGAGCGTGGGCACCGTGACGGCGGCGTACCGGGTGAGCGTGGCCGAGCTCGTGAGCGTGGTGTCGTATACGAGGGTGGGCGCGATGGCCTCCAGTGCGGCGCGGAACGGCGAGGTGCGCATGCCCGCGACCATCTCGGCCGGGATGCCGATCGCGGTCTGGAACGCCTCGACCGCCGCACCCCGCTCACCCGCCCGCACCAGCTCGTCGAGCCGCTTGACCAGGTCGGCGGCCGTGGCGTCCCCGACCGGCGGCGGCTCGAACAGCGCCAGCTTCGCGATCCCCGCGCCGCGCAGGCTCGTCTCCAGGGCCAGGATCGCGCCCGAGGAGTGACCGAAGACGTAGGCCGTGCCGCCCGCGCACTCGATCAGGGCGGCGAGATCCGCCGCCTCCCGCTCGACGCTGAGGGGAGCGGCGACGCTGAGGGCGTCGGCATCGGGGGTGTCGGAGCTGAGGGGGTCGGCGGCCAGGGTGCCGGTGTCGTCGCTGTCGCCCCGCCCCCGCCGGTCGTAGGTGTAGACGGTGAAGTCGCGGGCCAGCTCGGCCGCCAGCGGCCCGGCCGGGCCCGCGCCCCGGTAGCACATGGCCCCGTCCACCAGGATGATCGCAGGTCCCGTGCCTGTGCGGTCGAAGACGATGCGGGTTCCATCGGGAGAGGTGACGGTGTTCATGGGAGGTGTTCCTTTCTCGTGCTCCTGACGTCGCACCGACGAACGGGATGCCTCAGGACAGACACTCTCCGGAGAACAAGTCAGGAACGAGCGGTCACCGAGAAGAGGTCTCCACGGCGGCGAGATAGGCGTAGATGGCGTCGCGGTTGCGGGACAGGCACTCGATGCGCTGCTGGAGCCGACCGGCCTCGCCCCTGAGCAGGTCGGCGAGCTCGGGGGTGAGGCATTGCGGGTGAAGGTGGATCTCGTCGGGCTTGTCCAGGAACGGCAGGATGCGGCGAATGATCTCCGTGGTGAGGCCGGAGTCGAGCAGGCCGCGGATCTGCTGGACGCGGTGGACGGCCGTGCCGGGGTAGTGGCGGTAGCCGTTCTCGGCGCGCTCGGGGTGGAGGAGGTCCTGCTCCTCGTAGTAGCGCAGCATCCTGGTGGGGACGCCGGTGCGCCGGGACAGCTCGCCGATCCTCATCGCGTACCCCGATCGTCCGGATTTGCCTTCACATTGATGTGAAGGTTTCAGCATATGCGCATGACTGGGACGACGATCGCCGGCGCGCCTCGCGTCGGAAGAATGCCGTGGCCGGGGCTGCTGGCGCTGTTCTCGGCGGCGTTCGCGGCGGTCATGACGGAGCTGCTGCCCGCCGGGCTGCTGCCGCAGATCGGGGCGGCGCTGGGGGTGTCGCAGGCGCAGGTCGGGTTCCTCGTGACAGGGTACGCGGTGGCGTCGTTCCTGGCGGCGATCCCGCTGACGGCGTTGCTGCGCGGGCTGCCCCGGCGGCCGGTGCTGGTGGGGGCCCTGACCGGGTTCGCCGTCTGCAACGGGGTGACGGCGCTGTCGTCGTCGTACGCGGTCACCTTCGGGGCCCGGGTGCTGGCCGGTGTGATGGGCGGGATCCTGTGGGCGATGCTGGTCGGGTACGCGGCGCGGATGGTGCCGCCGGAGCGCCGCGGGCGGGCGATCGCGATCGTGTCCGCGGGGATCACGGTGGCGCTGTGCGCGGGGATCCCGGCGGGCGCGGCGCTGGCGTCGGCGTTCGGGTGGCGGGCCGCGTTCGGCGGCCTGGCCGTCGTGGCGGTCGTGCTGGTGGGGTGGGTGCGGTGGCAGGTGCCGAACTTCCCCGGCGAGGCGGCCGCGGCCCGGGTGCCGCTGCGGCGGGTCGCGGTCATCCCTGGGATCCGGACCGTGCTGGGGGTGACGCTGCTGGTGCTGGTGGGACATCAGACGATGTACACGTATGTGGCGGCGTTCGCGGAGCTGACAGGGGCGGTGCGGACGAGCGTGGTCCTGCTCGCATTCGGGGCGGGCACGGTGGCGGGGATCTGGGTGATCGGGGCGGTGATCGACCGGTTCCTGCGGGTGTCGCTCGTGGTGGTGCTGGCGGTGGTGGCGGGGGCGATGACGGTGCTGGGGCTCTTCTCTGGGACGGAGCCCGGGTACGCGGACGCGCTCGGCGGGGCGGCGGTGTTGTTGACGGTCGCGGTGGGGCTCTGGGGGGCGGCCTTCGGCGGGGTGCCGACGCTGCTGCAGACGGCCCTGGTGAACGCGTCGGGGCCGGGGAACGCGGATGTGGCCACGTCCATGCAGACCACGGTGTACAACGCGGGCATCGCGGCGGGCTCGCTGGCCGGCGGGGTGGTGCTGGAGGGCGCCGG
>NZ_VCKX01000296.1 GCF_005889725.1 Nonomuraea zeae | reverse complement strand
CCCCCAGCCCGAGCGCCACCCTGAACGGGAACGGCAGCCGCCCCTTGCCCGGATCGACGGGGAGCCGCCGCAGCACCAGCGCGAAGATCACCAGGCTCAGCGTCTCGGCCAGGAACTGGGTCAGGGCCAGGTCGGGCGAGCCGTGGGCGAGGAACAGCAGCGCCGTGCCGTACCCGGTGAGTCCGATGACCAGGGCGGCCAGGATGTAGGCGCGGGCGAACAGCGCCAGCACGGCCGCGGCCGCGATCAGGACGGCGACGACGGGCTGCTCGGGCCGCTGCCAGAGCACGACCGGCGACGTCAGGCGGGGCGTGCCGCCGTACACGATCGAGAACACGCCGACGCCCACGGTGACCAGCAGCGTGAGCATCAGGTAATCGGGCACCGAGCCCCGCTGGATGAAGCCGGTGACCTGGATGGCGACGCGGTCGAGCCGCCGCACGATCGACCAGAAGACCTGGCCGGAGTCGATCAGGTGGGTCGCCGTCCCGAGCTTCGCCACCGGCTCCCTGGCCAGGAACAGCAGCACGCCGCCCGCCAGCGCCGCCGCCGACAGCAGCAGCGGGAGGGAGAAGCCGCTCCACAGGACGAGGTGCGTCTCATGCCCGGGATCGCGGAAGGACCCGGTGAAAGCGGACATCGCGCGGTCGTACCAGGGGGCCAGCGGCGCGAGCACCAGCCCCAGCAGGGACAGCAGCGCCGCGGGCGCGAACATGGCGGCCGGCACCCGATGCACCTCGTTCGCCGCCACCCCCGGCTTGCCGGCGAAGGCCCCCCACAGGAACCGCAGCGTGTACGCCGCCGTCAGCGCCGATCCGAGCACCACCCCGGCCAGCACGATCGGCGAGCCCAGCAGCGCCTCCAGCGCGGCCTCCTTGCCGACGAACCCGGCCAGCGGCGGCACCCCCGCCATCGACGCGCCGGCCAGCACCGCGCTCGCGCACACCCACGGCATCGAGCGGCCCACGCCGCTGAGCCGGCCCAGCTCGCGGGTGCCCGCCGCGTGATCCACGATCCCCACGATCAGGAACAGCGCGGCCTTGAACAGCGCGTGCGCCAGCAGCATGCCTGCGCCGGCCAGCGCCGCGCCCCCGTTCCCGGCCCCGAACAGCACCACCAGGAAGCCGAGCTGGCTGACCGTCCCGTAGGCCAGCAGCCGTTTCAGGTCCGTCTCCCGCAGCGCCCGCCAGCCGCCCAGCAGCATCGTCACCAGCCCGAGCGGCACCGCCACCGCCCGCCAGAGCGTCGCGTCCCCGACGGCCGGGCCCAGCCGGGCCAGCAGGTACACCCCCGCCTTCACCATGGCCGCCGCGTGCAGGTAGGCCGAGACGGGCGTGGGCGCGGCCATGGCGGCGGGCAGCCACATGCTGAACGGGAAGATCGCCGACTTCGACAGCGCCCCGGCCAGCACCAGCACCAGCGCGACGGGGCTCGTCCCGGGAGGATCCGCGACGATCGCGGAGATCTGGTAGGTGCCCGCCGCCTGCCCGATCAGCACGAACCCCGCCAGCATGGACAGCCCGCCGAACGTGGTGACCGACAGCGCCTTCATGGCCGCCTGCCGGCTCGTCCTGCTCTCCGGGTGGTACCCGATCAGCAGGTAGGAGAAGACCGTGGTCAGCTCCCAGAACACGTACAGCAGGAGCAGGTCGTCGGCCGCCACCAGCCCCAGCATCGATCCGGCGAAGGCCACCATCGCGCCGCCGTAGCGCCCGAGCCCGTCGTCGCCCGCGGAGAAGTACCGGGCACTGTAGATGAGCACGAGCACGCCCACGCCCGTGACCAGCGACATCATCAGCACGGCCAGCACGTCGGCGCGGAACGACAGCTCCAGCTCCATCACGGGCGCCCAGGGGGTGCTCTCCCGCACGGGCAGCCCGCGCACCGCCAGCCAGATCGTGTACGCGAACGCGGCCCCCGGCGGGACGGCCAGCAGGAACAAGGAGGCGCGACCCAGCCGGGCGGCCAGCCAAGGTGCGCAGGCCGCCGCCACCGCATGCAGGACCAGCAGCGACTCCATGGGCTCCTCGGGCGGGAATTTCCGGCTACGTCCGCCCAATCTCTCCCGCCCGGCCACCGCCGCCACGCAGGCACGGCCAGGGTTGACCCGAACGTCACCAGTCCCACACCGGCGTGTGGGACGGGTGACGCGCCCTGCTCAAGCGGGGCTCAGCTCATGTCTTGGCGCAGAGGCCCGGCCGCGGGGCCCTGGCCGTGATCAGGTAGCGGTCGATCTGCCGCTCCAGGCAGGAGGAGCCGCCGCGGTAGGCGGTGTGGCCGTCGGCGTCGTTGGTCAGCAGCACGCCCTTCGACAGCTGCGCGGCCAGGTCCTTCGCCAGCTTGTACGGCGTGGCCGGGTCGCGGGTCGTGCCCACCACCACGATCGGCGGCGAGCCCTCGGCCCGCACCTTCTTGGTGAACCGGGTGCCCTTGACCGGCCAGTACGGGCACCGCGTCTCGGGGTGGTCGAGGCAGTTGATCGCCATGAGCGCCTCGTACTGGTTGGCGTACGAGCCGTCCGGCCGCCGCCCGTTGTAGGAGTCGGCCAGGCCCAGCAGATACGTGCCGTCACCCTTGAACGCGGCCCCCAGCGCCTGGCGCAGGTACGGCCACGAGGCGGCGGAGTACAGCGCGCTCATCACGCCGGTGCGCACGACGGCCTCGCTGACCTGCCGGCCGTCGTAGGTGTTGCGCAGCGGCGCGCGGTCGGCCCGCTTGTACAGCATCTCAAGCCTGCGCAGCGCCGCGCTCACGCTGTGCTTGCCGAACGGGCACCCCTTGGTCCTGAAGCAGTCGCGCAGGAACGACTCCAGCGCCACCTTGAAACCGAGCTGCTGGGACCGGGCGAACTCGGGACCCGTCTGGTTCGGGTTCTCCGCGCCGTCGAGCACCATGGCGCGGATCCTCCTCGGGAACAGGTCCACGTACCTGGCGCCCAGGTAGGTGCCGTACGACCAGCCCAGGTACGTCAGCCGCGCCTCGCCCAGCGCGGCCCGCAGCACGTCCATGTCCCGCGCGGCCTCACCGGTGCCGACGTGCGCGAGCAGCTGCTTGCCCGCGTTGGCCGCGCAGGCCTTCGCGAACGCCTTGGCCCACTGCTTGGCCTGCTTGACCTCCGTGCGGTTGTCGGGCGTCGGGTCGCTGGCGAACAGGGCGTCCAGGCCGAGCGTGCCCAGGCACCGCACCGGCGAGGAGCCGCCCACGCCGCGCGGGTCGAAGCTGACCACGTCGAACCGCTCGCGGACGGAGGCGGACACGATCGCCTTGTTCGCCTTCAGCGCGTCGACGCCGGACATGCCGGGGCCGCCGAAGTTCAGCACGATCGACCCGGTCTTCTCGCCGGTCGCCCGCAGACGGATCAGACTGATCTTCATCTGCTTGCCGCCCGGCTTCGTATAGTCCAGTGGCACCCTTAATTTCGCGCATTCGTATCCGCTGCCGCACCCGGACCAGACCAGGCGCTGACCGTAAAAGGCGTCGAGAGAACCGGGCGCGGCGGCGCGCGCCGTACCGGCCAGACCGGTCACGGCGATCAGGCAGGCGATTACAGGGGAAATGATGTTGACCAGACGTCGCATATTCAAACGCTGAGCCGGAAACCTTGCGGTCCCCTTTAAAAACGCTGGAATAGATCCCTTGCAAGCGCGTGCCCGCCTCACTCCTGCGGGCCGTAGACCCTGATCTGGTGGACGGCCCGCGCCGGCAGGAACGTGTCGTCACCGGCCCACGCGACCTCGTAGGCGTGGTCGCCGCCCACGGGAGGCGTGTCCGCGACGGTGAAGGCGCCGTCGGCGGCGGGGAGCACCGGCGGCAGCGTCGTGGTGACGGTGCCGCCGCGGTTGGTGACCGTGCGCCGGACCGTGAGCGGGACGCCCTGCGCGGGCGCCTGGCCCGCGGTGTCCAATCGGCCCGCGAGCTTGAGCTCCCGGCCCGCCAGGCCCTTGGCCGGGCCCGTCAGGGTCAGGGACGACCCGCGCCTGGACACCGTGACGGTCGCCGGCTTCGTGGCCCACCGGAAGTCCGCGTTGCCGTCCCAGAGCACGTCGTAGCGGATCGCCCCGGAAACCGGCGGGCGGTCGGCGACCGTGAACGTGCCGTCCGCCGCGGTGGCCGCGCCGGCGAGCGTCCTGCTCGTGCCGTCCGGCAGGTGCCGGGTGACCACGAGCGGCTCGCCGCGCGGCTTCATCCCGCTGGGCCACAGGAGCCGGCCGGTCAGGGTGACCGGTTCGAGCGCGGTCCCCGTGGCCGGAGCCGTCAGCTCCAGGTCCGCCTGCGGGAGGGTGGCGCCGTGCGCGCGCCACGGGTAGTGGCGGCCGTTGTGCAGGTCCTGGAGCAGGCCGTAGACGTCGCCGCCGGCGAAGGCGAGGCCGCCGGCCACCGGGTTGCCCGTCGGGTAGTCGTCGTACGCCTCCCGCCAGGCCGCCGTGTCCGCGTCGTACAGTCCTGGCTGACCGCCACGGACTGCCCGTGGCCGGTGTACTCCGAGGGCTGGCTGCCGTAGGAGCGGACCTTGTCAGGGTGGTGGCGTCCCAGCCGTGGAGCTGCACGGAGGAGTCGAGCGCGAGGATGGCCGTCGAGCCGTCCGGAGTGAGCGCCAGGTCGTTCAGCCGCCGCCGAACGTGGCGTAGCACCCGTAGCCGATCCAGAGCCGGTCGCCGGACAGCGACAGGGTCGCCGGGCACGGGTAGGCGGCGAGGTCGAGCCTGCGGGTGACGGCGAGGGTGCCGGTGTCGATCTCCACCAGCTCGTTCGAGCCGCTCAGCGCCGCGTACAGGCGGGTGCCGTCCCTGCCGGTGACGACGATCCGGTCGTTCGCGGAGACGAAGACCTTGCCTGCGCCCACGGCCAGGTCGGAGACGCCCGTGACGCCTTCGAGCAGCGTCGTGGAATCGGCGGCGCGAGCCGCCGGAGCCACGGCGGCGCCGAATGCCAGGACACCGATGAGAGCGGTGAATGCGCTCGTTAATCGAGTGAATGAAGAAATCATGGAAAGGATCATGATGTGCGGTCATGCGAGAGTCAACTCAATTGTTCGGACCGCAGATCAGGTAATGCCGCTTCCCGATTTCTGGAAGGCGAATTCGGCGAAAGGAGGAAGCTTTTTCAGCCGGAGCCCGAGACGTAGCGGACGACCTCGTCTGCCAGCTGGTCGAGCGAGCGGTCGAGCAGCTCGCGGACCTCGGCCGCGCGCTGGCTGTCGTCGCGCTCGTCCAGCAGCGAGATGTGCACGGTGACCTCGCTCGTGCCGCCCGTCGCGTCCGAGACCTGCAGCCATCCGGCGTAATCGGGGTGGTCGCGGCCGCCCCACTCCACCCGCAGCTGCTCCTCCGACGCGCGGAACAGCCCCTCGTGCCTGCCCGTGCCCGGCACCAGCTCGCCACCCGCTTCGAGGAGGCCCGGGCCGCTGCCGCTCACCGACAGGCCCGGCGGCAGCCACCTGTCCATGAGATCCACATCGGACGCGACCCCGAACACCAGCACGCTGTCCGCCGGCATCCCCCGCGTCGCCTCGAACTCCGCCATCTCAGCCCCCGTTCCAATGCTGCCGCCGTACCCTCGTGATCTGCGCGCAAACCGTGGCCGGGGGGCCGGGGTCTCCCGCTACGGTTGCGGTGAGCGGTGAAGGAGCGGCGAGGGGAGCGGGGCGATGGCGGAGCCGCCACGGGTGCCGCCGGAGATGTTCCGGTTCACCACCACAGAGCGGGCAGATCTGCACACCGCGGTCCTCTATGCCTTCGGCGAGGCCAACGAGCGGCTGGAGACGGCGCTGACGGTCGACGAGGTGCACGAGCGGCTGCGGGCCGTGGGCTGGTACGCGCCGGTCGCCGAGCAGGAGCTGGCCGGCACGCTCAAGCAGCTCGTCGGCTGGGGGCTGCTCGACGTGATCTTCAACCACGCCGGGAGCTTCGCCACCGCCGAGGAGTACGAGCGGAAGAACCTGCAATATTCGCTGACCAAGCGCGGCGAGGCGGCCTTCGCCGGGGTGCAGCACGCCATGGCGATGCTGGCCTCCGCCGGCGCCCTGCAGACCGCCGTGCTCGACGCGATCGCCGACCGGCTGGGCGAGCTGGAGTCGCTGCTGCGCGACCCCGATCCGGGGCGCAACCGGCGCATCTTCACCAGCCTGCAGGAGCTGGAAGGGCACCTCGACGGGCTGCGCGGCAACACCAAGCAGTTCAACGGCGAGCTGCAGCGGCTGCTGCGCGTCGAGGGGACTGACTTGACCACGTTCCACGAGGTCAAGTCCGCCACGGTGGCCTACCTCCAGGAGTTCGTGACCAACCTGGAGCAGCGCGGCGATGTCATCGCCGCCGCGCTGCGCGGCGTGGCCGCCCACGGCGTCAGCGTGCTGCACGCGCGGGCGCTCGACGGGGCCGACCTGCCGAAGGTGCCCGGCGCCGACCACGCGACCCCGTGGCTGGCGGCCAGGGCGGCCAGGTGGGACGGGCTGCGGCTGTGGTTCGCGCCCGGCGACGGCGGCGTGCCGCGGGTGCGGCAGCTGCACGACGTGGCCCGGCGGGCGATCGTGTCGCTGTTGCAGGTGCTCGACCGGATCACCGACTCGCGCCGCCGCTCCTCCAGCGCCGCCGCCGACTTCCGTACGCTGGCCCGCTGGTTCGCCACCGCGCCCGGCGAGGACGACGCGCACCGGCTGTGGGACGCGGCGTTCGGGCTCGGGCCGGCCAGGCACGCGCATCTCGGGCACGCCGACGCCGAGCTCATCCCGGCCGGGGTGTCCTGGCAGGAGGCCGAGCCCGTCGCGGTGTCGGCGCTGCTGCGCTCGCGCGGGCGCACCGAGCGGATGGGGCGCACGGGGCGGGTCCGCGACGTGGTGGCGCTTCGGGCCGAGCGCAGGGCGCGGGCCGAGAAGGAGCGGGCCGAGCTGGAGGCCGCCTGGGCGGCGCTGGCGACCACGGGGGCGATGCGGCTGTCGCAGCTCGGGGAGCTCGATCACGAGACCTTCGGGCGGCTGCTCGACCTGCTCGGGCGGGCGCTGGCCGAGCGGCCCGACTCCACCGGCTTCCGCCGCGCCGTCACCTCCGACGGGCGGGTCGAGATCGTGCTGCGGGCCCCCGACGACGGGGCCGTGGCGGTCCTGCGCACGTCCGAGGGGTGGTTCAGGGGGCCCGACTACCTGATCGACGTCCGCTCGCCCGGCCTGGCCGGCGACCCGCCGTCGTCCGGGCCGAGCGAGGCGCACGGCCGGGCGTCCGGGCTGAGTGAGGCGCACGGCCGGGTGCTCGGGCAGGGTGAGGCGCACGGCCGGGCGGCGGGCGCATGAGCAGCCTGGCCAACCAGCTCGTCAGGGCGGAGAAGGAGGAGATCGCGCGCGCGATCAGGACCCTGCTCGGCCGGCCGCTGGTGTCCCTGCACGACGACCCGGCCGCCTTCGACCTGATCAGGAAGCGGCGCCAGCCGCTGACGCAGTGGTTCGACTACTTCTGCGGCTGGCGGCTGGTCGTCGAGCCCCGTCAGGGGTACGCCCGCCTGGTCAAGGTCAGGTCCACGGCGAGCGCCACCCGGCCCGCCCGGCGCCGTCGCACGACCAGGGCCCCGTTCGACCGCCGGCGCTACACGCTGCTGTGCCTGTGCGCGGCCGAGCTGCTCACCTCGCCGGTGACCACGATCGGGATGCTCGCCCAGCGGGTCGTCCAGGCGGCGGCGGTGGAGGCGGACGTGCCCGGGTTCGACCCGGTCAGGGCGGACGAGCGGGCCGCGTTCGTGGACGTGCTCAAGCTGCTGGAGCACTACGGCGCGGTCACCTCGATGGACGGGGCGACCGACTCCTACCTCGACGACGAGGACGCCAAGGTGCTCTACCGGGTGGACACCACCCGCGTGATCAGGCTCCTCGCCGCGCCCGTGCCCCCGTCGCGGGTCGCCGCCGAAGAAGACCCGGGCGGAGACGACCGCGTCGGGCTGCCCGGCGCGCTCACCGCCGAGGCGCGTTACGGGGGCGGCGAGCCGACCGAGACGCAGCGCAACCTGTGGGCCCGGCACTCGCTGATCCGCCGCCTGCTCGACGAGCCCGTCGTCTACCGCGACGAGCTGACCCCGGAGCAGTCGGCCTACGCGGCCTCGCTCACCGGCCGCCAGATCATCCGGCGCGCGGCCGAGGAGGCGGGGTTCGTCCTCGAAGAACGCGCGGAGGGCTTCCTGCTCATCGACACCGACGCCACCGCCACGGACACCAAGTTCCCCGACGACAGCAGCCATGCCAAGGTGGCCGCCCTGCTCATGCTCGACCTGCTCGTCTCGTCCGGCCCCGTGAGCGCGGCCCGGCTCGACACCGAGGCGGCCGGCCTGCTGCGCCGCTTCCCCCAGTGGGCGAAGGCCTACCAGTCCGACGGCGGCGGGCCCCGGCTGGCCGCCGACGCGCTGGAGGTGCTCACCCTGTTCGGGCTGGCCCGCCGTACGGGTGACCGGGTCGCCGCCCTGCCCGCCGCGGCCCGCTACCGGGTCGAACGCGGCACGGCCGTCCAGGAGGATTCATGACAGTCACCGAGCTCACCCCGGCGCGCGCGGCGCACGGCGTGGACCCCCGCTGGACCCCCGTACGGGCCGGGATCCTCAACGTGTGGCGCTACTACGACGAGGTGTTCGAGTTCCACCGGGGCAGGCTGCTGCTGCGCGGTCCCAACGGCAGCGGCAAGTCCAAGGTGCTGGAGCTGCTGCTCCCGTACGTGCTCGACGCCAGTCTCAAGCCCAGCAGGCTGTCCACGTTCGGCGGCACCGAGCGCACCATGCACTGGAACCTGATGGGCGACGGCGCCACCGGCACCACCCGCGTCGGCTACGTGTGGCTGGAGTTCCGGCACGCCGACGGCCGCTGGTTCACCTGCGGCGCCCGCCTCCAGGCCACGATCCACACCAAGAACGTCACCGCCGCCTACTTCACGACCGACGCCCGCGTGGACACCGCCGACGGCGTCCGGCTCACCGGCGAGGGCGGCCAGCCCCTGACCAAGGCCCAGCTCGCCGACGAGCTGGGCGCCACCGGGAAGGTGCACGAGTCCGCCGAGACCTACCGGACGGTCGTCCGCCAGACGCTCTACCGGGCGCTCAACGAGCAGCGCTACGACTCCCTCCTCACCGCGCTGCGCCAGCTGCGCACCCCCAAGCTGTCCGAACGCCTTGACCCCGGGCTGCTGTCCGACCTGCTGTCGAGCGCCCTGCCGCCGCTCGGCGAAGGCGAGATCCACGAGATCGCCGAAGGGTTCGAGCGGCTCGACCGGCAGCGCGAGGAGCTGCGCCTGCTCGACCGCGACGTGGAGGAGGCCGACCGGCTGGCCGCCCGGCAGCGGGGCTACGCCCAGCGGGTCCTGCGCGCGGCCGCCGCCGCGGTGACCTCGGCCGGATACGCGCTCGACTCGACGGCCGCCGAGGCCAGGGCCAAGCGGGAGGCGCTGAAGGAGGCCGAGCACGAGCTCGCCTCCGCCACCGCGCGGCTGGGCGAGGAGGAGGCGCAGGAGCTGGCGCTGGCCGCGCAGATCGACGGGCTGAAGGAGAGCGAGGCGTACAAGGCGGGCGGTGACCTGCACCGGCTCCGCACGGAGGCGCGGGCCGCGCACGAGCTGGCGGGCCGGCTGCGTGACCAGGCCGGTACGGCCGCCCGCTCGTCCACCGCCAAGCAGGAGCTGTCCGCCCTGGCCGCCGCCGGCGCCCGCACGGCCGCGGGCCTCGCCGAACGCGCCAGGACCGAGGCCCGCCAGGCGGCCGAACGCGCCGGCCTCCTCGGCGTCCACGAGGAGAGCGAACGGGCCGGCGTCCACGGCCGTCACGAGGGCGACCGCGCCGGGGCCGCCTCCGGGGAAGGCGGGACGGACGCGCTCGCCGCGGACAGCGAGCAGGGCGTGCGCAGGGCGCGGGAGCTGCTGCGGGCCGCCGTCACCAGCCGGGCCGCCCAGATCAGGGAGGTCAGGGCCGCGGCCGCCGCGCACGGCGAGGCGATCGACCGGCGTACCGTCGCCGAGCAGGACCGCGACCGCGCCCGCGACGACCTCGCCGCCGCCCAGAGCGTCCACGACCGGGCCGAGCGCCTGCGGGACGAGCGGGGCCGCGACCTGGCCACCGCCCTGGGGGAGTGGGCGGCGGGCTGCGTCCAGCTCAAGCTCGCGCCGGACGAGGTGGCGGGCCTGGCGGACCGGTTCGAGGAGGCCGACGAGCTGGTCGGCACCGCCCGCACCAGCGCGGCGGTCCGGCTGGCCGCCAGGGAGCAGCACCTGGCCGGGCTGCGCGAGGCGATGCTGGCCGAGCGCGCCGAGCTGGTCCAGGAGCGCGAGCGCCTCGACGAGCAGACCGTGCTCGAACCCCCCGCACCGCACACCCGCAGCGCCGACGCCAGAGCCGGTCGGCCGGGAGCGCCGCTGTGGCGGGCCGTGGCGTTCAAATCCGGCCTCGATCCCGTCGCGCAGGCCGGCGTGGAGGCCGCCCTGGAGGCGTCCGGCCTGCTCGACCTGTGGCTGCGGCCCGACGGCGGCTTCGACCCCGGCGAGCACGACGCGTTCGCGGTGGCCGCCCTCACCATGCCCGCGCCCGGCTACAGCCTGGCGCAGGTGCTGTGCACCGAGCCGGACTCCCCGGTGAACGCCGACACCGTGCTCGGCGGCATCGCGTTCGCCTCCACCGCGATGGGCCTCGACCACCCGGCCGTCATCGGCGCCGACGGCACCTGGCGGCTCGGGCCCGCGGCCGGCCGCTGGGTCAAGCCCGAGCCGTCCTACCTCGGCGCCACCGCCCGCGAGCGCGCCAGGCGGCGCCGCATCGCCGAGCTGGACGACCTGCTCGGCGAGCTCGCCGGCCGCCTCGCCGAGTGCGACCACCTGCTCGCCAACCTCGCGGCCTCCCACGAGATGCTGGCCGCCGAGCTGCGGCGCAGGCCCGACAGGAGGCCGTACGCCGACGCGGTCCAGGCGCTCGACGGCGCGGTGAAGAAGGTCGCGCTGCTGGAGGACCAGCTGCGCACCTACGAGCAGCGCCTGCACGAGCGCGAGAAGGACGTCGGCAGGTCGCTGCGGCGGCTCACCGAGCTGTCGGCCGGCCACGCCCTGCCGACCGCGCTGCCCGCGCTCGACAACCTGGAAGAGGCCCTGCGCGCCGCCGAGGCGACCGGCACCACCTGGCACGACCGCCGCGCCGACGCCCGCGCCGCCAGGGAGCGCGCCACGGACGCCGCCGGGACCGCCCGCGAATACCAGGACCTCGCGGTCGAGGCCGTCGAGCGCGCCGAGGAGGCGGCCGGCGCCGCCGTCGTGCTGGCGGAGAAGCTGGCCGCCGTCGAGTCCACGGTCGGCGTCGAGCACCTGCGCGTCCTCGAACAACTCCAGGAGACCCAGGCCGCCTACCAGGCCTGCCGCCGCCTCATCAAGTCGGTCAACGACGGCCTGGCCCAGCTCAACGCCCGGCTCGGCCAGCTCAGGGGCGAGCTCGGCACCGTCGAGGAGAAGCACGCCGAGGCGGGGCGGGCGCGGGACGCGGTGTCCGAGCGGTTCCGCCGCCTGGCGGCCGGGCATCTGCCGGTGGACGCCCGGGTACCGATCGAGCTGGCCGCCGAGGCGGGCGTGCGGGCCGTGCTGGAGGCGGCCAGGGCCGTGGCCGAGCAACTCGCGACGGTGCCGTACGAGCAGAAGAACGTCAGGGAGGCCGAGGCGCGCCTGCAGGACGCCTTCCACCACGCCAGGGAGATCCTGGCCGACCGGGCCGACCTGGAGCTCGCGCCCGACGACGACGTGCAGATGCTCACCGCCACCGTCAGCGGCGTGCGCGCGGGGGCCGCGGCGCTCAGCAAGGCGCTGCGCGAGGAGCGCGACGACCGGCGCTCCGACATCACGGAGGCGGAGCGGGACCTCTTCGACCGGACGCTCGCCGGGGACACGCGGCGGCACCTGGCCGACCGGATCAGGCAGGCGACCGCGCTGGTCGAGGGCATGAACCAGCGCCTCGAACGCGTCCGCACCGCCTCCCGGGTGGCGGTGCGGCTGGTGTGGCAGGTGGACCCGACGCAGTCCGCGGGCACGCGGGCCGCCCGCGACCTGCTGCTGCGCGACCCGGCCGGGCTGGACGAGGCCGACAAGGAGGCCCTGTACGTCTTCTTCAGGGACCGGGTGGAGGAGGCGCGGGCCGACAACTCCTCGGCGAGCTGGGAGGACCAGCTCATGAAGGTGCTCGACTACACCGCCTGGCACCGGTTCGTGGTCAAGCTGGACCGGGGCGACGGGCAGGGCTGGCAGGACCTCACCAGGAAGCTGCACGGCGCCCTGTCCGGCGGGGAGAAGGCGATCGCGCTGCACCTGCCGCTGTTCGCCGCCGTGGCCGCGCACTACCAGACCGATCCGGGATGCCCGCGGTTCATCCTGCTGGACGAGGTGTTCGTCGGGGTGGACAAGACGAACCGGGGGCAGGTGTTCGACCTGCTGGTGAACCTGGGGCTGGACCTCGTGCTCACCTCCGACCACGAGTGGTGCGAGTACCGGGAGCTGGACGGCATCGCGATCCACCAGCTGATCACCGGCGACGGGGACGACGCGGTGACGACGGCCCGGTTCGTCTGGAACGGCTACCGGACGATGCCGGCGGAATGACCGTTCCCGAGCGGTTGCGCGCGGCCGGGCTGCGGCCGGTGTGGCAGGCCCTGCACGAGCGCCTGTCCTCCGGCCACCAGGTCAGCCGGGTCAGGGTGGCGGGGCTGGGCGGCGAGCAGCAGGCCGCCGTCGCCGACCTGCTCGGCCTCGACCGTTACCCGGGCCCCTCGATCACCATCGACGTGGCCAGGCTCGAAGGGGCGCTCGGCGGGCTCGACGTCCGCACGGTCACCGAGGCGATCGTCGGGCCGCTCGACGACCGGCGGCGCAGGCGGGCGGAGCGGCAGAGCGAGCGGGCGGCGCTGCTCGACTGGTTCGCCGCGCATCCGGTGGTCGCCGCCGAGCCCGCGCTGCTGGCCCTGTCCGCCGTACGCGCCGGCCGGGACTTGCTCGAACAGGCGCTCGCCGTGCTCGCGGCGCTGCCCGCCGCCGGCCGGCCGCTGGCGGCGGTCGCCGCCGACGTCACCGGCGACCCGCACGCGCTCGACGAGGGCACGCGGCTGTCGTCGCTGGTCATGAAGGCACTGTCGGTGCTCTACGACGTGCCCGCCCCGGAGGGCGCCCAGGCGCGGCGGGCGCTGTGGGAGCGGGCCGGCGTGGCCTGCGACGCCCTGTCCACGACGGTGCTCGTCGCCGGGCTGCGGCCGGTAGGCGACTCCGCCCTGGCCAGGGTGCTGCGGATCTGGGACGGCCAGGCCAGCGTGATCACCCTCGCCCAGCTCACGGAGCCCCTGCCGGTGGGGGAGCGGGAGGTGCGGGTGGTGGAGAACCCGACCGTGCTCGCCCTGGCGCAGCGGCGCTTCGGCGCGGCGTGCCCGCCCATGGTCTGCACCTCGGGCTGGCCCAACAGCGCCGCCATCCGGCTGCTGCGCTCGCTGCCGGGCGCCCGCCTGCGCTATCACGGGGACTTCGACGGGGAAGGGCTGCGGATCGCCGCGTACACGATGGCGAAGACGGGGGCCGAGCCGTGGCGCATGTCCGCCGCCGACTACCTGCGAGCCCTCGGCGACCACCGGGCCGCGCGCCTGCCGCCCGGCCGGGTGACGGACGCTCCGTGGGACGCGGAGCTGGCCCCGGCCATGCGCGCGCACGGGCTCGCGATCCCGGAGGAGCTCGTCGCCGAAAGCCTGCTCGACGACCTGTAGCCCCCGGCCGGGGCGGGCGCCGGAGTGACGCGGCCGGTGCGCGCCCCCGTCAGAGGCGGGGGGCCGGTTCGGCGAGCTGGCTCGCCCAGGGCGGGTCCGCCCCCGCGACGGCACAGGTCATGGCCGACACCCGGGCCGCGAACTCCGCCGCCTGCACGGCCGCGGCCAGGTCGAGCCCGTCGAGCCGGCCGCCCAGCAGGCCCTTCGTCTCAAGGTCGTGCAGCAGGCCGGCGGTGAAGGAGTCGCCCGCCCCGACCGTGTCCACGACCCGCACCGACGGCGCCGGGACGGTGGCGCGGGCGCCGTCCAGGGAGATCAGCGCGCCCGCCGCGCCCTTGGTGATCACGATGAGGCGGGCGCCGGCGGCGTGCCAGGTGTCGCAGGCACGTTCCACGGGCACGCCCGGCAGGAGGAATTCGAGGTCGTCGTCGCTGAGCTTGAGGATGTCGGCCCACTCGCACCAGCGGGTCACCTGGTAGTCGGACCTGGCGGCGAGGGTGGGGCGGACGTTCGGGTCGATCGAGATCGTGGCGCGCGCGGCGGCGGCCTTCACCAGCTCCTCCACCGCCGCCCTGCCGGGGTCGCGGACCAGCGCCAGCGAGCCGGTGTGCAGGCAGCCGGCCTGGCCGAGGCGCGACAGCTCCAGCTCGTGAGACGTCCACTGCCAGTCCGCGGTCCCGCCGGCGTAGAAGGTGTAGGCGGCCTGGCCGTGCGCGTCCAGGGAGGCGACGGCCAGGGTGCTCGGCTCCTCGGCCGCGACGGCCGCCGACAGGTCCACGCCCGAGGCGGACAGGTGCTCGCGGAACAGCGCGCCGAACACGTCGCCCGACAGGCGGCCGAGGAAGCGGGCATGGGTGCCGAGCCGGGCCAGCGCCACGGCCGTGTTCGCCGGGCCACCCCCGGGCAGGACCCGCAACGCCACCTCCCCGGCC
>NZ_VCKX01000295.1 GCF_005889725.1 Nonomuraea zeae | reverse complement strand
CCCTCCGGGCACCGCGCCCCCGGCCCCTCCGTGAAGCGCGCCAGAGACACCCGGGGGCGCGCGACGGTGCTCGACCGTCGGGCGCCCCCGGGTGTGCGGGCCGTCCGCATCCACCACCGGCCGATGCTCGGGCGCCCCCGGATGTGCGGGCCGTCTACCGCCGCACGTGCTCGTCCCAGACGCACGTGAGGTGGACGACACGCCCGCGATGCCACCGCTTGCCGGCCTTGCGCGGCAGCTCCCGCGCCGGAACGCTGATCGACAGCCGGTCGGCGGGCACGGTCGTGACGCCCTCCTCGGTGACCGACTCGGCGAGCTCCGGCTCGATGAACTCCTCCTCGACCAGCTCCGCGACCTTGGCCTTGGAGAACTTGACGATCTTGCCGTCGTTCATCCAGCAGGTGAGCCTGCCGCCGTGGACGGCCCGCTCACCGGGGCCGTGCACCCGTACCAGCCCCTCGCCCGGATCGCCGTTCGAGCCGTCGGCCGCCAGCGCGGACCCGGCCATGCCCGTCAGGCCGAGCGCGGCGGCCGTGACGACGATGGCGACGCGTCGCTTCAACATGGGGTCTCCTCCCCGAGATGGTTCGACCCCCCGAGAGTGACCCGCCGCACCTGAAGCGAGGCTTAACGCAGCCGAAGTGATCTTCAGGTACGCCGCCGCACCAGCCCCAGGTCCAGCGCGGCCAGCACGGCCGAGGTCCGGTCGGAGACGCCCAGCTTGCCGAAGACCCGCAGCAGGTGCGTCTTGACCGTGGCCTCCCCGATGTACAGCCGCCGGCCGATCTCCGCGTTCGTGAGCCCTTCCGCCACCAGCTCCAGCACCTCCCACTCCCGCGCGGACAGCGCGGGCGGCCCGGGCGCGTCCCCGCGGACGGCCAGCCGCGCGGCGACCGACGGCGAGAGCACCGTCCGGCCGCGCGCCGCCGCCCGCACGGCCTCGGCCAGCTCGGCCGGCGACACGTCCTTGAGCAGGTACCCGGCCGCGCCGGCGGCGACCGCCCGCAGGATCTCCCCGTCGTCCTCGTACGTGGTCAGCACGATGACCCGCTGCCCCGGCCCCAGCCTGCTGATCGCGCTCACCCCGTCCCCGCCCGGCATGCGCAGGTCCATGAGGATCACGTCCGGTCGCAGGCGGGGCACGATCGCCACGGCCTCGTCCGCCGATCCGGCCTCGCCGGCGACCTCGATGTCCGGCGCGGCCAGCAGCATGCCGCGCAGCCCTTCGCGCACGACGGGATGGTCGTCGACGACGATCACCCGGAGCACGGCACCTCCACCGTGACCGTGGTCCCCTCGCCCGGCCCGCCGGTGACGGACACGGTCCCGCCGACCCGCGTCACCCGGCTGCGCATCGCGCGCAGGCCGTACCCGCCGGTGCTCGTTTCAGGGGCGAAGCCGCACCCGTCGTCCCGGATCGTCAAACGCACGGCCGCGCCGCGGACGTGGTCGAGGGTGAGACGCACGGAGCTCGCGCGAGCGTGCTTGCGCACGTTGGCCAGCCCTTCCTGCGCCGCCCGCACCAGGACCTCCTGCACGTCGATGGGCACCTCGACCGGCGCGCTCGTTCCCGGGTCCCGGACGGCCACCTCCACCGGCAGCTCGAACCCCTTCGCCAGCCGCATCAGCGCCTCCTCCAGCGACGCCCCGTCCAGCGCGGGCGGGGCGAGCGCGGCGATGAGCGCGCGCGTCTCGGCGAGGTTCTCCCTGGCCGTCTGCATGGCCCGCGTCACGTGCCGGTCCCGCCCGTCGCCCGTCCAGGGCCCGGCGGCCTGCAGCAGCATGATGATGCCCGCGAAGCCCTGGGCCAGCGTGTCGTGGATGTCGCCGGCCAGCCGCTCCCGCTCGGCCAGCCGCCCGGCCTCCTTGCTCACCTCGGCCAGCTCCTCCCGGGTCCGGTCGAGCTCCTCGATCAGCCTGGCCCGCTCGGTGTTCTGCCGCCCGAGCCGGCCGATGAACACCCCGAGCAGCGAGCTGGCCGACAGCCCCAGCACGATCGCCACCGCGATCAGCACCGGATCCGACCCGAGCGTCACCATGAGCTGGACCGCGGGAGCGGCGAACATGGCCACCATGACCGCCACCGCCTGCGGCGTCCGCAGCGACATGAACGCCATCGGGATCAGCGCCGAGAGCGCCACCGCGGACTGCGGCGCGACCAGGTCGGCCGGGGCGAACAGGACGATCATGACGGCGGCGTGCCACCAGCTCTCCCTGACGGGCACGACCTGCGCCCGCACCGCCTTGCGCCCCCACCTCAGGTAGGAGACGGTGATCAGGGCCAGCAGCACGATGGCGACCGGCGCGCCGCCGTCCACCAGGATGATGGAAATGGTGGCGACCAGCACGATCGCGAAGTACGCGTCCCAGTAGGGGTAGGAACGCAACCAGGCGTTCTCCGCCCGCGCGTCCACCGGGCTACCGCGAGCCATGACTGGCATCTTACGACGACATGTCCACCGATCGGTGGATACCCCGGGGCCCTGCTCCGCGTGATCGTAGAGGCATGAACCAGAAGTCCTACCTCCGGCTGATGCTCGCCCTGACGCTGATCTTCGGCGCGTCGATCGCCGTCCTCGCGCTGCTCCAGGTCGGCGACATCGGCATCGTCGCGGCCGTCGGCGGCATCATCCTCGGCCTCGGCTGGGCGCTCGCCGGCACCGTGGCCGGCCGGCGCAACCGCGCCTCCTGACCCGCACGGGCCGAAGCCGCACACGAACGAGGCCCCCTCCCCGGACCCCAGGAGAGGAGGCCTCGCACCGCGGCTCTCGACTTTCCGCCGGGAGACGTCTCAGCGGGTTTCCATGATGCAGCGAACCCCGTTCGGGTTGAATGCTTGCTTCGGAGCCGACGTCGAGGTGCTGCGGACCTTCTTGGTGTACACGTTGTAAACGCTCTTGGTGACCGTGTACCACTTCCTGGTCCCCCGCGGATAACCCCGATAGATCTGCCGGTTCGAGGTGAACTTCCGGGAAGTGCAGGACGCCGCGACGGTCGTCGTGGACGACGAGCTCCAGCCGAGCTCAGCGGCGACGACCTTCACCGAGACCCCCAGCGCGACCTGGAAGGTTCGCGTCGCCGAGTACGACCTGGTGATCGCGCAGGTGCCGCCGATGTCCGCGGAGCAGGTCGCCAGCACCTCCCTCGGGTTGTACGCCGAGTTGATGGTTCCAGTGACCTTGACGCTGTACGTGGCCACGTCTCCTGGAATCGCACTCGACGCGGACGCGTTCGGCGCGGTGACCACGCCGAAGGTCAGCAGACCGAGAGTGCCGACGCTCGCAGCCATCCATCGTCGCACTTGGATCATGAATTGCTCCCTGCTGCCCGGTAAGCGCGTGACGTCGCCCTGAACCCGGAGGTCAGCATAGGAAGGCCCGGTATATCGCCGGTATGGCGTGCCACGGGCGCTCTCCCGCCGGCCTGCTGAGACCAGGGACGCGGCCTTCGGGCCCGGGCAGCAGCTCCCCGGACGGCCCCTGGAACGACGCAGGCCCCCTTCCTTGATCAAGGAAGGGGGCCTGCGTGCTCTGCGGCTCCCGCGATAGGACTCGAACCTATAACCTGCCGGTTAACAGCCGGCTGCTCTGCCGTTGAGCTACGCGGGATCGAACGTCTGCCCACTTGGTGGGGCCTGCTGGGCCCCTCCGTCGTGCGCAGGAATAGATTAGCGCACTCCGGGAGTGCGTGTCGCATCGTAACTGGGGTAGGCCCGGAGACAGCGGAGGTGCAAAATGCGTTATCGGATGACATTCGCCGTTGGTCTGGCAGTCGGCTACGTGCTGGGCAGCCGGGCCGGGCGCGAGCGGTACGAACAGATCAAGCGGACGGCGCAGCGTGTCGCCGACAACCCCAGGATGCAGGAAGTAGCCGGGGTGGTCGGCGCGCAGGCGTCCAAGTTCGCCGGGATGGCCAGGATGAAGGTCGGGGACACGTTGCAGCATCGGATCCCCTTCCTCAACGCCAATGACGACAAACCGGACACCGGAACCGGCTGGCCGGAAGAGGACGTCATGGACAGGAAGGCCCGCGAGAGCGGCATCCCTTACTGAGCGGCTCGGTGAGCCGTCCCTGACCGAACCGCTACCGAAGGAGCCGCCCCTCACGGAGCAGCTCCCGGCCGGCGCGACGCATGGGTGTGGGCAGCCCCCCTCACACGCCCATGCTGCGCCGGATCCCCTCAAGGGCCTGCTCGGCCTGCGCCCGCAGGCCGGGGTCCTCGGGGTCGAGGCCGTCGTCGAAGACGAAGGTCCAGCCGAGCACCTCACCGCCGGGCGGACGCCTGGCCACCAGCCGTACGCCGCCCCGCCCGGGCAGGCTGACGTGCTTGTTCACCACGATCGTCGAGTTGACCCGCTCCCGCACGGTCTCGGGCAGCAGCCGTGGCTCGGAGATCCGTTCGAAGTGCCGCCCCCCGGCGGTGGTGACGACCCGCACGCCCTCCTCGTCCCACGAGGCCCGGTCGATCTCCTCGTACGGCAGCCGGGTCCCGTCGGGCAGGTGGAGCGCGAGGTTCGTGGCCACCACGTGGCCCGACTCGGCGGCGGCGAACGTCAGCACCCGCTCCCCCGGCTCGGTCTTCAGGGACTTGCGCACGTCGGCGGGCAGGCGGCGGAGAAAGCTCATTCCACCACGGTATCGGCGAGCAGATCGAGGGTGAGCGCCGCGCTCCACGAGAAGTCCCGGCACCCGCGGCCGCTGCCGTCGAACGGGTCGAAGCACTCCCGGAAGCCGGCCTGCCGCACCAGCCGCAGCGTGCCGTTGGTCAGCTGGTGGCCGAGCTGGTCGAGCGAGTGGACGGCGGCGGCCCTGCGTAAGAGCCAGTTGGTGTTCACCCACGAGGGCCCGCGCCAGTAGCGCGTACGGTCGAACTGGGCGGCGCGGATCTCGCAGCTCGGCACCGGATAGCCGGTCGCGCCCATGAACCTGGCCGATTCGAGCACCTCCACGGCCGCGTGCAGCTGGTCGTCGGGCAGCCCCGGGTCCAGCAGCGGCCCGAACGCGCCCACGGTGCACACCTTGATCAGCCGGTCGGTACGCAGGTCCCTGGCGTAGTAGCAGCCGTCCCAAAGGCGCTCGATCATCGCTTCCCTGATGCGCTCGGCCTGCTCGGCATGGGGCGTGGGGTCCGCGCGGGCCAGCGGCGCCAGCTCCGCCATGGCCTGGCAGGAGGCCAGCCAGATCCCGTTGAACATCGGGTCCTCGATCGCGAACGGATGCTCGTCGCGCAGGTAGCCGGCGCTGTATCCGGCGTCCCGGTAGCGCATGGCCAGCCAGACGTAGCGGTCGTGGTCGCTGTCCGGATGGCGCTCCTCCAGCTCCACGTTGCGGTAGCCGTACTGGATCATGGGCAGTGCGGCCAGCGGCTGGTCCCAGGCGGGGCTGTCGTCCATGCCCGACTCCCAGGGGTGCACGATCGCGGCCAGCCCGGCCCCGCCCAGGTCGCGGGCGGAGGCGAGGTAGGCGTGCTGGGCCACCAGCGCCGGGTACGCCTGCCTGACGAACGCGGCGTCCCCGGTGTGGCGGTAGAGCCACCACAGGGCCAGCGCGTGCAGCGGGGGCGAGGTGAGCCCGGAGGTGAGGACGTTCGGGGCGGCAGCGTGCTCCTGCGAGCGCCACACGGACGGCCCGGGGAAGTACGCCTCGCGGGTGTGGAAGACGATGTGCGGCAGCATTCCCGTCGCCCACTGCCCGCGCAGCAGGCTCAGCAGCTCATCCCTGGCCCGGTCCGGCCGATGCCTGGCCAGGCCGATGACGATGAACGCGGAGTCCCAGCTCCATTGGTGCGGGTAGAGACCTGGCGCGGGCACGGTGCCCGTGCCTGTCCAGTTCGCCTCGAGCACGGCCAGCGCCTCGCGCCCGAGCGCGGCATCGTCGACCGCCGGCCGCGCCTCCATCACCCAACTATGCCTGGGGATGCCGCAGGAAGCTATGTCCTCTTGGCCCACTTCGTCAGAAGCATGACGCCGAGCGCGACGGCGCCGATGATGAGACCCCACTTGAGCAGGGTGAGAGCGAGGCCCACGATGGGGCCGAGCAGTACGAGCGCGGCGATGACCGCCGCGATGATCAGAAGAATGCGTCCCATGTCTCTAACGGTAGGAGATCCTTTAAGCCGATTGCAGGTGAGACAGGGTTGAATCAGGGACAAGTCAGGGGTCCCCCCTACGCTTAGGAACCAACCGGTCAATCCCCCCGTTGTGCCGGTTAGAACCGAGGCGACGGGGACCCGCTTCACGGGGAGCGTGATGAGCCTGGGACCACCCATGAGCAGGGAGGGCGCCGAGTACGCGCTGCGCGCTCGCGCAGACGAACGCGACCGCATCTCGGGCGACCTGCTCGATCTCGAATCCCACACCACCTACCAGTTACTCAAGGGAGCCTCCTTACGCGGCGCGACCGCGCGGCGATGGACGGCCGCGCATGAGTCGCTGGCCACGCTGTGGTCGCTGAACGACGCCTATCGCGCGGTGCTGCGGGACGCGGAGCAGATCAGGGCCTCGCGCGGCAAGCTCGGCGCCGAGCAGCTCGCCGAGCTGACCGAGCTGCTCTCCGGCGCCTCCGTCGTGCTGCGGGCCGCGGCCAAGCCCGTCGAGCAGCGCTCGTTGCTCCCCCAGTCGGACGAACGGCTGACGCTCGACCAGACCGTGGCGCGGATGGACGCCGCCTTCAGGGCGGTCACCTCCGCGCTCAACGACATCGACGCCGTGTGGAACGCCGTGCTGCCCCGCCTCGACGACGCCGACGGCGTCCTGCGCAGGATCCGCGAGCTCGAACGCGAGCTCGGCGAGGGCGGCGGCCTGGCCGAGCAGGAGACCGAGCTGCGGCGGATCCGGGTCTCGGTGCTGGAGGACCCGCTCGGCGCGGCCGTCGAGCCGGACCTCGACCGGCTGGCCCGCCTGCTGGCCACCTCCCGCGCCGAGCTCGACCTGGCCATCACCGTCAAGAACGAGTACGCCAGGCGGCGCGAGGAGCTGATCGCCACGCTGGACCGGGTCAGGGCCGCCGAGAGCGAGGCCCGGCTGGCCCACGGCACGGTCGTCGTGAAGATCGCGCTGCCGCCCCAGGCCCAGCCGCGCAGCCGGGTAGAGGCGCTGGCCGGCGAGCTGGACGCGCTCGACGCCTCCGCCGGCACCTGGGTGATCAGGGCCAAGCGGCTGGCGGCGCTGGAAGGCGAGGCGCTCAAGGCCGCCGGCCAGGCTCAGGCCACCGCGAAGGCGCTCTACGGCCTGGTCGGCCGGCGCGACGAGCTGCGGGGGCGGCTCGGCGCCTGCCAGGTGATGGCCGTACGGAAGGGGATGGCCGAGGACGCGGCCGTCTCCGAGCTGTTCGAGCGGGCGCGGGCGTTGCTGTGGAGCGCCCCCTGCGATCTGACGAGGGCGGCGGCGGCCGTCGAGACCTACCAGGGCGCGATACACGGAGGTAAGCGATGACCCGCTGCGCGCAGCCCGGCTGCACGGGGACGATCGACGAGGGCTACTGCGACCTGTGCGGCACCGCGGCGAACTCGCCGCCCGCCCGGAGCGCCCAGTCCTCCGCGCCCTCGCCGACGCAACCTCCCTCGCCGCAGACCCAGCCGGTGAGCAGGTCGCTGAGCTCGCCGGTGAGCAGCGGCAGGTCGCGGGCCGGCGTGCTGGCCACGATCGCCGACCTGCCCGCGATCCCCGCGCGCGACCCGGCCGGCGCCGTGATGACCAATCCCGAGGTGCCGGAGGAGAAGCGCTTCTGCGCCAACCCGGCGTGCGGGGAGAAGGTGGGGCGTTCCAGGGAGGGGCGGCCGGGGCTGACGGACGGGTTCTGCCCGCACTGCCGTACCCAGTTCTCCTTCACCCCGAAGCTGAACAAGGGCGACCTGGTGGCCGGCCAGTACCGCGTGCTGGGCTGCCTGGCCCACGGCGGCCTCGGCTGGATCTACCTGGCCGCCGACGAGAACCTCGACGGCATGTGGGTCGTGCTCAAGGGCCTGCTCAACACCAACGACGCCGAGGCGCTGGCGGCGGCGGAGGCCGAGCGCAAGTTCCTCACCACGGTCGACCACCCCAACATCGTCAAGATCCTCAACTTCCAGCGCTCGGCCGGCCTCGGCTACATCGTCATGGAGTACGTGGGCGGCCAGTCCCTGCACGAGCTGCGCCGCCAGGGCCCGCTGCCGCTGCGCGAGGCCCTGATGTACGGGCGGGAGATCCTGCACGCGTTCGGCTACCTGCACGAGCACGGCCTGGTCTACTGTGACCTCAAGCCGGCCAACGTGATCAGGGTCGGCAAGCGGCTCAAGGTCATCGACATGGGCGCCGTGCAGCCGATCGGCTCGCCGCCCGGCTCGTCCTGGGCCACGGTCGGCTACCACGCGCCCGAGCTGGAGACCATGCCGTCGTCGGTCGCCTCCGACCTCTACACGGTGGCCAGGACGCTGGCGGTGCTGGCCATCCCCGGCTTCAGCCCGGCATCGGGCGGCTCGGCCGTGCCGCTGCCCCAGGACTGCGGGCATCCGTCGTTCACCCGGCTGCTGCGCAAGGCCACCGCCGTCAATCCCGCGGACAGGTTCCAGAGCGCGTGGGAGATGGAGGACCAGCTGGTCGGGGTGCTGCGGGAGATCAGCGCCGTCGAGGACGGCGTGCCGTACCCGGCGCCTTCCACGCTGTTCGGGCCCGAGCGCCGGGCCGTGGGGACAGCGCTGTCGGAGGAGGACCCGCAGGCGGTGTTCGGGCCGCTCGACCCCGCGCTCGTGGCCGACGTGCTGCCGGTGCCGCTGGTGGACCCGGCCGATCCGGCGGCGGGCGCGCTGGCCGGCCTGCTCGGCGGCGACAGCAAGGAGCTGATCGACCAGCTCGCCGCGATGCCGCCGACGCCCGAGACCAAGCTGATGCGGGCCAGGCTGCTGGCCGAGGAGGGCTCGCCCGAGACGCCCATCGCGCTGAACGAGCTGGCCGCCCGGCTGCCGGGCGACTGGCGGGTCACCTGGTACCGCGGGGTGCTCGCGATGTCCACGCGGCAGCCCGACCTGGCCGTGTCGATCTTCGACGCGTGCCTGTCGATGCTGCCCGGCGAGCTGGCCCCGAAGCTGGCCCTGGCGTTCGCGCTGGAGTGCGCGGGCCGGCCCGCCACCTCCTTCTACGAGGTCGTCTGGCGCACCGACCACTCCTACGTGAGCGCGGCGTTCGGCCTGGCCAGGACCGGCAAGATGAGCATGCTGGACGAGGTGCCGCCCGCCTCCAGCTACCGGATGGCGGCCCAGGTGGCGCTGGCCGCCTCCGTGGTCAGGCGGCCCGACCTGACCGGGCTGGCCGCCGCCGACCTGGTGGGCGCGGCCGGCCGGCTGGCCAACCTGACCGACCTCGACCCGCGCCGCCGCGACCTGCTCACCGCCGAGCTGCTGGGCCACGCCCTGACCTGGCTGGAGACGAACCAGCCGCCCCCGTCGCTGAAGCTGGCCGAGGCCCCGTTCACCGAGCAGGGGCTGCGCAGGCGGCTGGAGTCCATCTACCGCAAGCTGGCGGTCGCCGCCGATTCCCGGCACGAGCGTCACACGCTCATCGACCAGGCGAACGCCGTACGACCGAGGACGTGGCTGTGATCTGTCCTGTATGCGAAGCTCCGGTGCTGGCCGGCGACACCTACTGCGAGGCCTGCGGCCACGCGCTGGGCGCGCCGACCTGCGCGTCCTGCGGGGCCGCGGCCGTCGACGCGGAGGGCTACTGCGAGCGGTGCGGCCTGCGCCAGCCCACGGGCCGGGACCACGCGGAGACCGTGCTCGACGGCGGCGCGGCGGCCGTGACGGACAAGGGGCTGCGCCGCAGCCGCAACGAGGACGCGATGGCCCTGCTCGCGGCCGGCGACGCGGTCGTGACCGTGGTCTGCGACGGCGTGGGCAGCTCGCCCAGGGCGGACGAGGCGTCCGCGGTCGCCGTCGAGACCGCGGCGGCCGCGCTGGCGCGTGGGCTGTCGCAGCAGGAGGCGTTCGAGCTGGCCGGGCGGGCCGTGAGCAAGCTGGCCACCTCCCTGACCGACGCCCCCGCCTGCACCTACGTCAGCGCCGTCGTCGCGCGGGGCCGGTTCACGCTCGGCTGGGCCGGCGACACCCGGGCCTACTGGCTGCCCGACGGCATCCTGCTGACCGAGGACGACGCGGTGGAGACCGGCGAGATCACCGCCTGGCTCGGCGCCGACGCCGAGGGCGTCGCCCTGCACGTCCGCACCCTCACCCCGCCGGAGCCCGGCCTGCTGCTCGTCTGCAGCGACGGCCTCTGGCGCTATCTGGACGGCTACGCCTTCCCCACCTCGGGGACCCCCCTTGAGATGGCCCGCGAGATGCTGCGCCACGCACTCGACTCCGGGGGCCAGGACAACGTGACGATCGCTTTGATCCCCCTAGGAGAATCGCATGGGTGACCAGCCCGTTTTCACTCTGAACATCGATCAGAACAAGTATCTCCCGACCGACGGCCGTGAGGTGCACGCCATCCTCACCATCGGCTCCACTGGCGGGGTCACCACGCAGGCGGTCGACGCGGAGGCCGCCGAAGTGATCATCGTGGACACGTCGGGGTCGATGAGCGGCAGCAAGATCCGTGAGGCCAGGCAGGCAGCCGTGACCGCGGTGCAGACCTTGCGCGACGGCGTCTACTTCGCGGTGATCGCCGGCACGGACAAGGCCAGGGTCGTCTTTCCCGGCGGCACCCCGAGCCTGGTCAAGGCCACCCCGGCCACCAAGGCGGAGGCCGTGCGGGCAATCGGCCAGCTGCTCGCGCACGGCGGCACGGCGATGGGCGAGTGGCTGAAGCTGGCCGGGCACCTGCTCAACAGCCGCCCTTCGGCGATCAGGCACGCGCTGCTGATGACCGACGGCCAGAACAACGAGCGCGCCGAGGTGTTCGGCTCGGTGCTGGCGGCGTGGAGCGGCAAGTTCGTCTGCGACTGCCTGGGGGTCGGCGACGACTGGGTGCCCGCCGAGCTGCGCAAGGTGGCCGAGGCGATGCTCGGCACGTTCGACTTCGTCCGGAACCAGGGGGATCTGCCGGAGTTCTTCCGCCGGCTCACGCAGACGTCCATGAGCAAGACGGTGGCCGAGCTGTCGCTGCGGGTGTGGGTGCCGCAGACCGCGACGCTGAAGTTCGTCAAGCAGGTCTCCCCCACGCTGCTCGACCTGACCGGCAAGCGCACCGATGTCAACCCGCTGACCGGCGACTACCCGACGGGCTCGTGGGGGGCCGAGGAGCGCGAATATCACCTCTGCGTCGAGGTGCCGCCCGGCCAGATGGGCAACGAGATCAGGGCCGGCTGGGTCAAGCTCGTCCGCCCCGACACCCAGGAGGTCGTGGCCAGCGGGAACGTGCTGGCGCAGTGGACCGACGACCTGGCCCAGTCCACCCGGATCAACCGGAAGGTCGCCCACTACACCGGCCAGGCCGAGCTGCACGAGCTCATCCAGGACGGGCTCAGCGCCCGGGCCATGGGCGACGTCGACACCGCGACCGCCCGGCTGGCCAAGGCCCGGCAGATCGCCACCGAGTCGGGCCGCGAGGACACCGCCCGCCTGCTGGAGAAGGTGGTCGAGGTCGATCCGGCCACCGGTACGGCCAGACTCCGCAGGAACGTGGACAAGGCCGACGAGATCGAGCTCGACACCGGCTCGGTGCGTACGAGCCGGCTGCGCAAGGAAGGAAGCTGATGGCGACCTGTCCACAGGGGCACGCCTCGGGCGACGACGAATACTGCGACGTCTGCGGCACGCAGATGGCCGGGGCCGGTGCGCAGTCCGCGCCCCGGCAGCCCGCGACCCAGGCCCCGTCCCAGCAGTCCGGCGCCGAGAGCTGCCCGGTCTGCCAGACGCCGCGCGCCGGCCAGTTCTGCGAGGTGTGCGGCCACGACTACAGCGGCACCGGCGCTCCCCTCCAGGTCCCGGTGACCGGGGCCCAGTGGGAGGCGGTCACCGCCGCCGACCGCACCTACTACGAGAAGATCATCGCTGAGGGCGGGCCGGACGCGGACGCGGTGGCGTTCCCGCCGTACTGCCCCGAGCGCTCTTTCGGCCTGTACGGCGAGCAGGTCCGCATCGGGCGGCGCAGCAAGGCCAGGAACCTGGCGCCCGAGATCGACCTCACCGGCCCGCCGGAGGACCCGGGCGTCTCCCACCTGCACGCCGTGCTGCTCGCCCAGCCGGACGGCTCGTGGATGATCGTCGATCCGGGCTCGGCCAACGGCACCCAGGTCAACGGCAAGCCCATCAAGGTCAACGTGCCGGTCAGGATCGGCGCGGGCGATCGGATCCACCTGGGCGCCTGGACCGTGATCACGATCAGGGAGGGCACGCCGTGACCCTGGTACAGACCCGGGGCGCCCCGTTACCGGTACGCCGCAGCGTGCCCGGCCGCATCCGGGTCATCTCCGGCATCACCGTCGCCTCGCTGGCGCTGCTCTTCGCGGCGCTCGCGGTCGGCAGCTCGTCGGCCCGCGACGGGTTGCGGATCATCGGCCGCGACGCGGGCCCGCAGGTCGTCGCCACCGCCGGCCTCTATCTGGCGCTGAGCGACATGGACGCGCAGGTGGCCAACGCGCTCGTGATGGGCGATCAGTACGCCCAGCAGCGCGGCGCGGCGCTCGCCCAGTACGAGGCACGGCGTTCCGCGGCCAACCAGGCGCTGCTGAAGGCGTTCGAGCTGTCGGGCGACAATCCCGCCGAGCGCAGGACCGTGGAGTCGGTGCTCGACGGGCTCGGCCGCTACGAGCGACTGGCCGGGCAGGCGCTGCTGCTCAACGAGCGCGCCAAGCACGCGCCCGGACCGCCGCCGCAGGAGGTGGTGCAGACCTACCGCGCCGCCACCGACCTGATGCGGCTCGTCCTGCTGCCCCAGGCCTACAACCTGACGTTGGAGAGCGGCACGATCGTGCGCCGCACCTACGACGAGAAGGCGCTCATGGTGCCGCTCCTCCGGATCGCGGTGCTGCTGGCCGGGCTGCTCGCGCTCGGCTGCCTGATCTGGCTGCAGGTCTTCCTGGCGCATCGCTTCCGCCGCGTGTTCGGCCCCGCGCTCATGACCGCCACGATCGCCACCGCGGTCGCGCTGGTCTTCGGGGCGAACGTGCTCAGCCAGGACGAGCAGGCGCTGCGGACGGCCAAGTCCGCCGGGTTCGACTCGGTGCTGACGCTGGCCAAGACGCGGGCGATCAGCAACAGCATGCAGGGCGACCAGAGCCGCTACCTGCTGGACAAGGAGCGGGCCGACACCTACGAGCACACGTATCTGGACAAGTCGCTGTCGGTCCTCTACTTCGAGGCGGGCAACCTGGACACCTACCACGCCGAGGTGGCCAAGGGCTCCGACAACTTCCTCGGCATGCTGGGGCCGGAGATCGTCGGCAAGGCGGGCAGCGACGTGGTGGAGGCGTACCGGGCCTTCCAGCTGGCCGACACGAAGTTCCGCGAGCTGGCGCTGAGCGGGCGGACCAACGAGGCGGTCGCCGAGCGGCTGGGGTCGGTCACGACCGCGTTCGACGCCTATGACGAGGCGCTGGTGGTGCTGGCCGACACGCACGAGGCGGTCTTCACGAGCGCGATCAACAGGGGCGAGGGCGCGCTGAACAACCTGTGGCGGCTGCTCCCCTTCGCCATCGGCGTCATCGGGCTGCTGGTGATCGCCGGGGTGTGGCCACGACTCAAGGAGTACCGGTGAAGCGGGTGCTGGCAGTGGTCCTGGCCCTGGCCGCGACGGTCGTCGCGGGCTGCGGGGTCGGCGGTCCCGAGTCGATCCTGGACAAGGACAGCCTCGTCATCGGGGTACGCCCCGACCTGCCGTCGGTCGGGTTCCGCGGGCCCGACGGCAAGTTCGACGGCTTCGACGTGGACGTGGCCCGGTATGTGGCGGGCAAGCTCGGCAAGGACTTCTCGTTCCTGCCCGTGCTGGCATCCGACCGGGAGAAGGTGCTGGTCAGCGGGCCGGCCGATCTGGTGCTGGCGACGTACACGATCAGCCAGGACCGCAAGGCGAAGGTGCTGTTCGCGGGGCCGTACCACATCTCCTACCAGGACATCCTGATCAGGCCGGACGAGACGATCAAGAACGTGCGCGACCTCAAGGGGCGCCGGATCTGCGAGGTCAAGGGCTCGAACGCGGCTCAGCGGGTCGTGGAGGAGCGCAAGGTGGCGGCGCAGGTGGTGCCGTTCGCGGACTACGCGCAGTGCCTGGCCGCGCTGAAGGGCAGGCAGGTCGACGCGGTCACCACCAACGACGTCATCCTGGCCGGGCTGGCCCAGCAGGACGGCTCGGGGCTGCGGCTGGCGCGGGCGCAGTTCAACGAGCAGCGGACCGGGGTCGGCCTCAGGAAGGGCGACGTGCCCGGCTGCGAGGCGGTGAACCGGGCGATCACCGACATGTACCAGGACGGGACGGCGGCCAAGCTGCTGCACAAGTGGTTCGGCAAGTCGGGGCTCGACCTGACGACGATCGCGGTGCCGCAGTTCGAGGGGTGCTCGTGACCCCTGACCGGCTGCTCGTCACCTCTGACCGGCCGCTCGTCACCCATGACCGGCTGCTTGTGACCCCGTGGGCGTGGTGCTGTCGATCGTCGTTCTCACCTCGGCCGTCTACGCCATCATCGAGCGGGAGTGGAACCCGCTGGTCATCGGTCTGGCCGTGGTCGCGCACGCGGCCTTCGTGATCTGGGAG
>NZ_VCKX01000294.1 GCF_005889725.1 Nonomuraea zeae | reverse complement strand
GGTGACGATCCGGGACGTGCGGGCGATGTCGGCGGCGCTGCCGGCCACCCTGCGCGGCCTGCGCGACCGGGCGGCGCTGCTGGTCGGCATCGGCGCGGCGGCCCGCCGTTCGGAGCTGGCGGGCCTTCTCTGCCGCGACATCACCGTTCACGAGCAGGAGGGGCTCAAGGTCGGCATCCGGTACGGCCGGTCCGGCGCCCGCCGGCCCGCCATCAAGCGGGGCAGCGGCCTGACCGACCCGGTGGCCGCCTGGACCGCCTGGCGGGACGCGGCCGGCCTCGATCCCGCCGGCCCGGCTTTCCTCACCATCGACCGGCACGGGAACCTCGGCCGCCGCATGTCCCCGGCCTCGGTGGGCGACATCGTGATCAACGCCTGCGAGCTGGCCGGGATCCCGCGCAAGACCTGGCACGGCGTCCGCGCCGGTCTGGCGACGGAGGCCCGCCGTGCCGGCCACGACGCGAAGACCATCGCCGAGCTGGGCGGCTGGTCACCCACGTCGCGGGTGCTGTCCGCGTACATGCGGATCGTGGAGGAGTGGGCCGGCGACGCGACGGCGGGGATCGGGCTGTGACCAGCGGTGTGCACGTTCAGGGACGTGCGCCAGCGGCCGCCGGACGAGGCCGCCGCGCGGTGGTCGTGCAGGGCGGCGTGGCGGAACTGGCAGACCGGCCCGACCGCGCGTAACAAGCCCAGGCGATGGGCGTCGCCGAGAAAGGCCATGATCCGCCAGGGCAGCCGGCCCCTGATCGCGAGCTGGCTCCGTCGCGATGAGGCATGCCGGCCACCCGTGATGATCGCCCAGCCCGACGACGGCCAGGAATCCGCCCGCGAGTGCGGCGACGGATCCGATCAGCAGCGCGTACGGGAATCCCGCGGTCGCGAACACGAGCGTGGGTAAGGGCCGAAGCCGAGTGCGGCGGCCAGTCCGCGCACCCCCGTGAGCGTTCTGTCCGATCGCCGGCTGGACGTGAGGTTGCAGGCCGAGGTGAGGGCGGGTCGCTCGGCCCACGCGATGAGATGACCAGCCGCCGCCGGGTCAGGGCGCGGAAAGCCCCGGCCAGGGCGGCGATGTCGCCGCTTCGGCAGGTGCTTCGGCAGGTGCTTCGGCTGGCGCTTCGGCTGGCGAAGGCGCAGCTCGCCTCGTCGGTGATGAGCCGGGCGGGGCTCATCACCGCCTGGTTGGCGGTGAGCTGCCATCGCACCGGCATCGGCTCAGGGTCGTCCAGCGATCGGTGCCGGGCCTCGGCCTCCCATTGCCGCTGTACCAAGCGGGCCAGCACCTCGGCGGCCTTGTCCACGTCGGGTGGAGCCAGGACGTTCGCCGCGCTGGGGTGGCGCCGGGCCCAGCCTGTGATGGCATGAAGGCTTTCAAGCGGCGCGGCCCTCCGCCTCTGGGCGGCCTGCTCGGCAGGGTGAACGCACCTGGTGGCGGGCCGCCGCCCTCATGCCGGGCGCCGCTCCTCGATCCACCGGCGCAGCGTGCCGACGCACTGCTCGTTGTAGGGCTCCACCCACTGCCGGGCGTAGGGGCGGGTGAGGAGGGAGAGGGAGAACGCGGGGATCCGGGTCCAGCGCGGCCACCCTTTGTCGCCCTTCCACCACAGATCGGTCTTGCCCGTCCAGGTACGGCGGACTTCGACGAGTCTTTGAGCCGGCACTCGGCGGGTCCAGAGCATCTTGTGGACCTTGACCTCGGTGTCGTTACAGGTGACGCCCAGGAAAGCCGCCCGTGCCAGGGTCAGGACGCCCACGGCCACGAGGGGCGCCGAGACGATGACCACCGAGATGACGGCTGCCGCGGCCATGTCCGGCGGCTCCGGCCAGATGTGGCCGTTTTCCACCTTCAGGACGGTGGTCGCCCAGTGCAGGCCGAGTGCCAGGTAGATGAGCCCGGACAGGGCGACGCCGAGTCGCACGATCGGGTGCGCTCGCAGCTTCATGCCCCCATGATGAGCGCTGCGCCACCCGACGGCCACGGCAACGTGCTGCCGGCCCGCACGCGTGGCCGGCCGGCGTGATCGTAAGGCCAGCATGATCGTGATGCTGCATGATCGTGCAGCGCCGTGCCCAGGCGCCAGCCCCCTGCATGCCGTGGGCACCCGGCCGGACAGGCCTGCGCTCTGCGGGGCCCAGCGCCCCTCTGAACGGGGCTACTGGGCCCGGCTTGGTACGGGATACTCCATGATCGGAGCGGGCCGTCACTTCTTGAAAGCGTCCTTGACCTTCTTGCCGGCGTCCTTCACCTTCTCCCCGGCCTGCTTCATGCCACCCTTGGTCTGATCTGCGCGCCCTTCGGCCCGCAGGTTCTCATCGCCGGTGGCGTCGCCGACGTTTTCCTTCGCCCGTCCCTTGAGTTCCTGCACCTTGTTACGGATCTTGTCGCCAGTGCTCATATCAGTGCCTTTCTGGTCGCATTCTGCAAGCCCCTACTTTCCGACCAGGAGGGACGAAAACCTGGTTTCGGCCAGGGGACACAATTCGAGCCGTCGCCGCAGCGCCGACCGGCCTGCCCGCAGGGCGCGAGACCCGCACGACTGATCAGAGCACAGCGCGCGTTCAGAGGTAGAGGCAGAAGGGATGGCCGTCGGGATCCAGCATCACCCGTACGTCGTCCTGCGGCTGGAACCCGGCCTCGACCGCCCCGCAGGCCACTGCCCATTCGACGGCCGTGGGCAGGTCGCCGACCTGGATGTCGAGGTGCTGGGACGCGTTCTGCGTTCCGGGCCGGCTGGGCCACACGGGCCGGGCATGGCAATGCTCGTACTCGAAGCTGACGGTGGGGCCGGCCACGTCCGTCGGCGGCCGGATCTGCGCCCAGCCCGTCTCCTCGGGCTCTCCCGGATTCGGGCCGTGCTCTTGCGTCACGGGCCAGCCGAGCAGCCGAGCGTAGAAGCGCGCGAGCGTGCGCGGTTGCGAAGTCCCGACCGTCACGGCGGTCAGCTGGAGACGAGGCGGCATGGTGGAGGGCTCCTTCTCTGATGCGTACGTGTCCGCGGACCCCGCGCTCTCCCCTCAAGCCCTACGCCTTAACCCAGGGACCGCTGAACCGTGCCGCCCCCAGCCGCCCTCCCTTTGAGGACCACCCACCATCGGGTATGTACGCGTCTCCATGATCCTGGGCGAGAAGATCTACCCCCGAGATCCCGAAGGACACCGTCTGCGCTTGTGCTGCCTGGGAGAGGCACTACATCCCGGACGGGTCCTTGATCGCTGCGAGCCTTACAGTGTGCCCATGAACCTCCAACACCAGCCTGACCCGCCCCGGTCGAAGCATTCTCTGCCCGTGTGGCTGAGGATTCTGCTCGCCGCAGTCGCAGCTGCGTTCTTCCTTATGGCAGTGGTGTCGGCGCTTCGCGGCACTTTGTTCTAAGCAGTGCCGCAGCTCTCGGGTGAACCGGAAGACGTTCATGCCCGCTACAAGCGTGGTGATGGATGCCGGGGCCGCGTCGGCCAGGAGGGTCGCCGCCTGGCGCCCCGAGCGCACCACTCCCACCACGACCCCGTCCCCCGAGCGCGGCCGAGGCTCTGGCCCCACACAAAACGGGGCGACGCCAACTTTGCTGGACACCGCCCCGCCTAACTGCATCAATCCTCTGTGTGCACGACGCATTCGCTCGATCGCAGCGGCGGTTAATCCGCCAACCGGCGGATGGTTCAAGCGAGGCTGGTCGGGTCAGCGGGCAAGATCAAATCCCAGCTGCCGCCCTGGCCACTGTGCGCTCCTCCGGCGGGGCACACGCCATTGGTGGAATGGCCGTTGAACCACAGGCCGAAGCACTTGCTACAGTGCCGCCAGTTACGCTGCATCGTCAGGTCGCGGGTTGCCGTCGGGCTCAGATCCTCTTGAGCTTGCTGGGTTGCCATCGGTGTCCTTTCTTCGAAGGTGCGCTCCAACCCTTGACGGATGCCCCCGGGCCACTCACACAACCTCCGCGCACAGCCAAGAACCGCCAACGCCGCGCTGACGTGCTGCCCCCAGTACCCGCACACGTTCGAGCCGGATCGGGATCGCTGCTGCATGCAATACGCCGGCACCGCGGGGGATCAAGAACTGCCAGATCGGCGCGCTCCTGACCTATGCCACGGCGCGCGGCCAGGCGCTGCTCGACCGGCGACTCCTACCTGCCCGAGCACATTGCGGCTTCACGAGATCCCGCACGCCTTCCCCAGCTCAAAGGAGCACGACTTCACTTGCATGCGCACTTCGACCGAGGACTCGGCTACGTGGTCGCGGGCGAGCAGACCGACGTCCGCAACGCCAACCCAGAAGTGCTCTAGAAGAGCACCGGTCGGATGCCCTAGATCCTACGCAAGGGGACTGGCGAATGTACGGGCACTTAGGGTCGGCCGTTTTTTGAGCAGCTTGCCGTCGTCCTGCGAAGCACCTTCACATGCAACTTGCACGAGCCGGCGGTTGGTGCGGTCTGATCGGTTGTTGGTGGTGGAGCAGAAGTGCGGGCGCGGCGGTGCAACTGGGGTACGCGCCTTCGCCTGGGTAGGGGAGTCCGCTGGTCTCCAGCCTGCGATCTCCCTGCGTGGGGTGCGGCGTCGCCCTGGGGGTTGTTCTTGCGGGTTGCGGGCCAGAACATGATCGTTAAGAACCCCTCATAATCCTCCTTATGGGGGTATGGTGATGGTCCCCGGCGAACCCCCGAAGAAGAACAAACTTCACCCCGATCCGGAAGCGAACACCATGGGCGAAAACCAGCAACCGACCCCCTTCCACTCTCCCCAGATGCGTGTCTCACATGACGAGCGCGAAGCGGTGGTGGAGCGCCTGAACACGGCTGCCGCCGAGGGGCGTCTCGACTTCAGCGAGCTGGAAGTGCGGCTGGATCTGGCGCTGAACGCCAAGACGTACGCCGACCTGGCTCCTCTCACCGCCGATCTGCCGCAGGAGGGCCCGGTGGAACCGCTGGTCCTCAAGGGAGGCATGAACGGCGCGACGCGGACGGGACGTTGGCGAGTGCCGGCGCAGATCACCGTGTACGGCGGCATGGGCAGCGTCAAGCTCGACTTCACTCAGACCGAATGCCGGCTGCCCGAGATCGCGATTGAAGCGCACGGGCAAACGGGCGGTGTCACCATCGTCATCCCTGATGGGTGGGTGGCGGATACCTCGGAGATGGATCAGGGCCTCGGGGGGTTCCGGGACAAGACCACATCGGAGCGGCTCCCCGGGACGCCGAAGATCCGCCTCACCGGCAACGGCGGCACCGGCGGCGTGGTCATCCGCCACCCGAACAGCTGGGACCGGCGAATGCAGAGGCGCAAGCAGGAACGCTGAGCGGCCACAGTCGCCTGCTTGCGGCAGAGAGCTGCCAGCGGCATGAGCCGCCCTGCCACGACGCCTTCCTTGCAGGAGATCACCCGATGACGAGCCCCAACATCCAAATGCACGGCGCGATGCTGCGTTGCACCCGCCCCCGACTGCCCGACCCCATCCCGGAAAACATCTCCGCCGCGCTGCGGACCCGCACTCCGGAGGCCGCCGCCTCGTACGAGATCGCCAGCCCCGGGCTCGCCGTCGGCAACCCCACCCTGCTGGAGGCGCTCGCCAAGATCGCCACCCGCACAAGCTCGACCGGGGGCGCGCCGTGACCGCCGGGCTGGCGCCGCGCCCGGGCCACGACCTCGCCTTCCCGCCCGACCTGCTCGGCTACGTCCAGGACCTGACGATGGCGTGGCTGCTCTCCTACGACTCGCCGAACACCCGCGCCAGCTACCGGCGCGAGATCGAGCGGTGGTTCAGCTTCTGCGCCGAGACCGGCCTCGACCCGCTACAGGCGCGCAAATCGCACGGCAACGTCTACAAGCGGTGGCTGGAGCTACAAGCCGGCAAGCCGATCCCGCCCAAGACGATGAACCTGCGGATCTCGGCGGTGTCGTCCTGGTACGACTACCTGTACGACGAGGACGTGATCGACGCCAACCGGTTCAAGGGCACCCGGCGGCCGAAGGTGAACCGGCAGCACTCCGAGACCGTGGGCCTCACCCGTGCGCAGGCCCGCGACGTCCTGCACGCGGCCGACCACGACCACGGCCGGGAAAGGCAGCGCACCGCGGCGCTGATCCGGCTGCTCATGGAGACCGGCATCCGCGAGACCGAGGCGCTGGCGGCGCAGCTCACCGATCTCGGGTACGAGCGGGGCCACCGCACCCTGCGCATCGTGGGCAAGGGCGCCAGGCCGAAGACGCGCAAGGTGCCGCCGGCGGCGGCGTACGCGATCGAGGTGTACCTCACCAAGCGTGCCGAGCGTGCCGGGGTGATGGTGGAGCAGCTTGCCGGGCCGCTGTTCGCGACCAGCACGGGGCGGCGCCTCGATCGCAAGGACGTGTACGAGCTGGTGGTGCGCGTCGGCCGCCAGGCCGGGATCGACGGGCTGCACCCGCACAAGCTGCGGCACACGTTCGCGACCCTGGCCGAGGAGGCGGGCGTCAGCGTCAAGAAGATCCAGGAAGCGCTCGACCATGCCCAGTCCTCGACCACGGACATCTACCTGACGACCGCCAGGCGGCTGGAGGACGATCCCTCGGACCTGGTCGCCGCGGCGATCGAGTAGCGGGCGACACGGCATCCGCGCCTCGTCATGCTTGCGATGTGCGGGAGCCGTTGAAGGTGGAGTCGGAACGTCGACGGTCGCGGTAGCCGTACCTGTTGTGAGGCATAGATGGCTACCAGGCGTCCCAGACGACCTGATTGCCGTTGTAGATCACGACGTTGCCGTCGCTCTGGATGACGAGTTCGCAGGCCGCGCTGCCGCCGCACGTGGACCACGTGTTGGAGGCCCATCTGGCCGTCGGGGGGTTGTAGTTGTAGACGACGAAATTGCCGTCGGTCTGGAACTCGGCTTTGTAGGCAGGGGGCTGCGTCCACGTTTCGGTGGTGCCGGTCGCGAAGACGGCGCGGCCGTTGTTGTACAGGACGAGGTTGCCGTCGGTCTGCATGATCAGCTGCGCGTTGCCGATCTGGCAGACCTCACCCCTGAGGAGATTCCCGCCACCCTCCTTGATGTGCCAGTTATTGCCGACCTGCGTCCTGGTGCGGAACTGACACTTTGCGTCATAAGCGACGGCGGCCGAGGCGGCAGGGAGCACGGCGTGTGCTGGTGGCGTTGCGACCGCCAAGGCTGTGACGATGAGCGGGGCTGCGGCGCTGATTCGGGCGACTTGTCTGAAGCGTGGCATGGTCGATCTCCAGCAGTTGGCGGACCTCTACATGGAGCTTCAGGGGCCGCGCTGCTGCACGTCGAGAACATTTGGCGGCGGCCGAATGTCGCAGGTCTTCGGCTTCCGCGAGGGGTGACCTCGCCTCGGTTTCATTCGATGCGTGGGCGTGCCGGGGTTCCCGCTTGTGGCGGCGACAGCCGGAGCTCGATCTTCCTGCGGACGAGGACGGAACCCACGCGGACGCGCCAGGCCGCGCGGCCGCCCCGGGGTTCCGGGGCGGCCGCCAGTGGAATCACAGCCACGTGATCAGCAGGTCGAGGCGGTACGTCTTGAAGGGCCCGATCTTAACCTTCCGTACGCACCGGTACTTTTTGGCCAGCTTCTTCTTGAACGTGTAGAACTTGCCCTGGGCCTGGCACTGCCACTTCGTGGGGTAGTGCCCGTAGGTGACCCAGCGGTCCATCGCGGCCGCGTTGAGGGCGGCCGGGACGGCGGCGCTCGCGGCGGACACATGGGCGACGGACGCGACGGACTGGGGAGTGGCGGCCTGGACCGCCGCCGGCGCGCTCACCCCGAGGGCGAGAGCGGTGAGGAACGCGACCGTGCCGAGTCTGAGCCTTCTGTTCATGATGGTTCCTTTCGGGATCGATGACCGCGGGCGCCGTCGGCCGCGCGGCCGAGATGCATGGCGGGCTCGTGCGTGAAACAGGAACGTGCGAGCAGGGGGCGCCGGTCAGCAGACGACGGTCCGCTCGTAGCTGGAGGACGGGGTTCCCCACTTCCAGGCGCGGACGCCGCCCTTGCCCATGCCGAAGCAGGGGCTGTCGGGCCCGTGCTTGATGATCACTTTGACGTGCATCTTCTTCTTGCACGTGTTGCGCAGGATGACCGCCTGCTGGACCTTGTTGACGTAGCGGGCGACGCAGGCAGGGGCAGTCCCGGCCAGCGCCGTCCCGGAGAGCGCGGCGAAGCCGTCCGATGTCGCCGCCGTGGTCGCCGCCGTGGTCATCTGGGCCGTCACGGCGGAGGCCCCAGTGGGGAAGCCCACCGCCGCGTGCGCCGGTGCCGCGGCGAGGAGCCCCATGGCCACGGAGGCGACCGCAACGGCTCCGAGTGTCTTCACTCCCATGTCCGTCTTCCTCTCGTGTGTGCTGACGAGGGGAAGGTAGGCCGGGACGTGTTGAGCATCTGTTGAAGATTCGTCGAGGCCTCACGTAGGGGAGGCCTGATCCTGGACAGCGGAACACCGCGCCTTCCCCGGCAGCCGGGGCGGGTCTGCGGCGTCTCTCACACTCCGGGCGGACTCCTTGGCCCCGGCTGCGAGATGGGCGCCCCAACCATCTGCCGATGACGGGCGTCGGTAACGGGTGAGAGGAGTCATCTTGGACCCCAACGACAGCTTCCGCGAGTTCATGGCCGTCCATCAGCAGTCGCTGATGCGCACGGCCTACCTGCTCACGGGGGACGCCCACCTGGCCGAGGACCTGCTGCAGAGTGTGCTGCTGAAGGTGCTCAGGCGCTGGCCCAAGCTGGCGGACGTCACCAGTCCGCAGGCGTACGCCCGCAGGGCCCTGGTCAACCAGTACATCTCCTGGCGGCGGCGTCTGGCCAGGGTGGCCGAGCTGTCGAGCGCCGAGCCGCCGGATCGGCCGTACTCCACCGAGGATTCCACGATCGTCCGGCTCGTCATGCTGCGAGCGCTCGCGAAACTGCCGCCCAGGCAGCGGGCGGTGATCGTTCTGCGCTACTACGAGGACCTCACCGAGCACGAGACCGCCAAGCTGCTGAGCTGCTCGATCGGCACCGTCAAGAGCCAAGCCCACCATGCGCTCGCCCGGTTACAGGTGCTCGCGCCGGAGTTGGCACCGAGGTTCGCCGACATGGAAGACCTGAGGGGAGCACGCCGATGACCTGGCTGCGAGATGTCCTGGACGACGTGGCCGACCACGCGCCCCGGGTGGACCTGACCGAGCAGACGATCAGGACTCGCGAGCGGCGGCGGCGCAGGACGGCCTCGATCGTCGCGGCCGCCGCGGTCGTCGCCACCGCGCTCGGCGCGACGGCCGCCGTACGGCTGCTTCCCGCGGAGCCGCGCCCGGCCGTCGCGCCCGGGACGGGGAGCGACCTGCCGGCGCGCGGGGTGGGGCCGCTGAGCCACGCCTTCATGACGTTCTGCCGGCCGGAGCGTGGCAAGGCGCCGGCGGGATGCGTGAACGGCGGCTGGCGGGTGGTCACCCGCGGCGGCGCGACGTACCGGGTGGCGCAGGCCCTGTCCGGTTCCCCGTCGGGGCTGCGGCCGAGCCCGCTGGCGATCAGCCGGGACGGCCGTAAGATCGCGTACTACGACGCCACGGCCGGCACCTTCGCGGTGCGCGACCTCGCCTCCGGAACGGTGGTCACAGCTCCGACGAAGGTGCCCACAGCCTGGCTCGGCAGCATCGCGCACCTCCTGCTGTCCGATGACGGCCGCTTCCTCGCCTTCACCAAGGCGCCGGCGCTGAAAGATCCCGCCATGCTGTTCGACATGCGCGAGCGCATGGTCCGGCCGCTGCCGAACGGCTGGAACCCCATCGGCCTGTCCCCGGACGGTGACACGATCACCTTGGCGCAGTACGCGCCCAAGACCCGTCTGCAGACCATCACCCGGCTCTGGCAGACCTCCACGGCGAGCGCTGCGACAACCGTCGACGTCGCCGGGCACTACCTGGCCGGCGCGCTCGGGCCCGACGGGCACAGCGTCGTCGCGGTGGAGAGCGTGGACGCGGGCATCACCGGGTGCCTGAGAAGCGGCGCCGACCTCGTGCACCTGGACCGGACAACCGGCAAGGTGCTCCGGAGGGTCCCCGTGCGCGGCCTGTCCATGACTGCCAACTTCGTCCACCTGCGCGGCTGGACCGGCCCCCAGGAGATCACGGCCCTGGCCAAGCCCCTGGACTGCCGTGAGCGGGACGACAACGCGCCGGTATCGAGCTTCGACCCGCTGTACGTTCCCTTCACGGCCTACGCGGTGAACGTCCGCACCGGCACGGCCAGGAAGCTCGCCACCTACACTGCCCAGGGCTTCTTCCAGCTCGTGCTCCCAGGCTTCCCCGGCACCCTGTGACGGGTCCTCTGCGACGTCACGGACACGTGGGCTATCCGGTCCGGGTCCGTCCGACGACGGATCGCCGGCTCGACGGCCCGGGGCAGGTGTCGCGGTGACGAAGATCTGCCCTAGTCTCGTCCGTGTGGGGAGGCCCAACGAGAGCCCGGACGGCTCCAGAGAAGTCGGTACGAGTCTGAGCGCGGTCCTGGAGCGCATCACCTACGCCAACGACGAGACCGGCTACACCATCGCCCGCGTCGCCACCGAACGCACCGGCTCCGAGCTCCTCACCGTCGTCGGCCCCCTGCTCGGCGCCCAGGTCGGCGAGTCGCTGCGGCTGCACGGCCGCTGGGGCTCCCACCCCCGCTACGGGCGGCAGTTCGAGGTGTGGTCCTACACCACCGTGCTGCCGGCCACCGTGCAGGGCATCCGCCGCTACCTCGGCTCCGGGCTGATCAAGGGCATCGGCCCCAAGATGGCCGAGCGGATCGTCGACCACTTCGGCACCGACACCCTCGACATCATCGAAAAAGAGCCGCAACGCCTGAGCGAGGTGCCCGGCCTGGGCCCCAAGCGGACCAAGATGATCGCCGCCGCCTGGGACGAGCAGAAGATCATCAAAGAGGTGATGATCTTCCTGCAGGGCGTCGGCGTGTCCACCTCGATCGCCGTGCGCATCTTCAAGCAGTACGGCGAGGCGTCCATCTCCGTCGTCAAGGGCCAGCCGTACAAACTCGCCGACGACGTGTGGGGGATCGGCTTCAAGACCGCCGACACCATCGCCCAGGCCGTCGGCATCCCGCACGACAGCCCCGAACGCGTCAAGGCCGGCCTGCGCTACACCCTGTCCCAGGCCGCCGACGACGGCCACTGCTACCTGCCCGCCCCCAACCTCGCCGGCGACGCCGTCAAGATCCTCGAGGTGCCCGCCGACCTCGTCACCGCCTGCCTGGAAGACCTCGTCGCCGAAGAAGGCGTCGTCCGCGAGCACATCCCGGCTGGCGACAACCTCGTACCCGCCGTCTACCTGCCGCCCTTCCACCGCGCCGAGCTGTCGCTGGCCTCCGGCCTGCTGTCGCTGCTGCGCGGCGGCCACGACCGCCTGGCCGGCTTCGCCGACGTCGACTGGGAACGCGCCGAGAGCTGGCTGCACCGCCAGACCGGCGCCGAGCTCGCCCCCGAGCAGCGCCAGGCGGTCCGCCTGGCGCTGACGGAGAAGGTCGCGGTGCTCACCGGCGGCCCCGGCTGCGGCAAGAGCTTCACCGTACGCTCCATCGTCCTGCTGGCCCGCGCCCGCCGCGCCCGCGTCATCCTGGCCGCCCCCACCGGCCGCGCCGCCAAGCGCCTGGCCGAGCTGACCGGCCACGAGGCCACCACCGTGCACCGGCTGCTGCAGCTGCGCCCCGGCGGCGAGGCCACCTTCGACCGCGACAACCCCCTCGACGCCGACCTCGTCGTCGTCGACGAGGCCTCCATGCTCGACCTGCTGCTGGCCAACAAGCTCGTCAAGGCCGTCGCTCCCGGCACGCACCTGTTGTTCGTGGGCGACGTCGACCAGCTGCCGTCGGTCGGCGCGGGGGAGGTGCTCAAAGACCTGCTCGCCGCCGACGACATCCCCCGCGTACGGCTGACGCAGATCTTCCGCCAGGCGAAGGAGTCCGGCGTCGTCGTCAACGCCCACCGCGTCAACACCGGCCACCATCCCGTCCTGGAGGGCATGAAGGACTTCTTCCTGTTCCCCTGCGAGGAGCCGGAGGAGATCGCCGCCCTCACCGTCGACGTCGTCGCCCGCCGCATCCCGCGCCGCTTCGGCCTCGACCCCCGCCGCGACGTCCAGGTCCTGGCCCCCATGCACCGCGGCGCCGCCGGCGCCGGCGCGCTCAACACCGCCCTGCAGGAGTCCCTCACCCCGGCCCGCGACGGCATGCCGGAACGCCGCTACGGCGGGCGCGTCTTCCGCGTCGGCGACAAGGTCACCCAGCTGCGCAACAACTACGACAAGGGCGCGGCGGGGGTGTTCAACGGCACCGTCGGCATCGTCACCGACATCCGGCCCGACGAGCACAAGCTCACCGTCCTGACCGACGAGGACGAGGCGGTCGACTACGCCTTCGACGAGCTCGACGAGCTCGCCCACGCCTACGCGGTGTCCATCCACCGCTCCCAGGGCAGCGAATATCCCGCCGTCGTCATCCCGCTGGCCACCAGCGCCTGGATGATGCTGCAGCGCAACCTGCTCTACACCGCCATCACCCGGGCCAAGAAACTCGTCGTGATCGTCGGCTCGCGCCGGGCGCTGGCCCAGGCCGTACGCACCAAGGGCGCCGGGCGGCGCCACACCAGCCTCACCCACCGGCTGTCCACGCGCTGACCCTCGCGCCACGCCCGCACCATTGGCACCATTTGCACCATTCGCACCGGCCCGCGCCACGCCCGGGCCGTTCCCAGCCTGCTCCCAGGCATAAGTGATTGAAACGTGACCGAACTTACCTAAATCATTGTTCGTCTTACATGCAGGAGCATTAAGGTTTTTGGGGTGCGTTTGATGCGCTTGGGGGAGAGGACAGTCTTGAACGTTGCGCCTGCTTGGAGGAGACCCGCCACCGCGGCCGCGCTGCTGGCCGTCGCGGCCCTGACGGTCTCATGCTCCGGCGCCCCGGCCGAACAGGGCCCCGGCACGCCCGAAGGCACCACGACCGCCACCCCGCAGGCGCCCACCATCAAGATCAGCCCCGCCGAGGGCAGCGCGAAGGTCAGCCCGGAGAAGAAGGTCGTCGTGACCGCCGCCGGCGGCGCGCTGGAGGACGTCACCGTCGAAGCCGACGGCGAGCAGGTCAAGGGCAGCTACAACACCGACAAGACCAAGTGGGTCTCCAAGACCCCGCTCAAGCCCTCCACCAGCTACAACGTCACCGCCAAGGCCGGCGTCACCACCACCACCTCCGCCTTCACCACCGTCAAGCCCGAACGCGCCCTGCAGATCGCCGACGTCACCCCCAACGCCAAAGGCGAGACCCTCGGCGTCGGCGCGCCCATCATCGTGACCTTCAACCAGCCCGTCACCAACAAGGCCACCATCGAGCGCGCCCTGGAGGTCGAGGCCGAAAAGCCCGTCGACGGAGCCTGGCGCTGGATCAACGACACCGTCGCCATCTACCGCACCGCCAAATACTGGCCCGCCCACCAGAAGGTCACCTTCAACGCCGCCATCACCGGCATCAAGGGCGGCAAGGGCCTGTACGGGGTCAAGGACTACAAGGCGACCCTCAAGATCGGCGCCAAGCAGATCAGCAAGGTCGACACCAAAAAGCACATGATGTACGTCTACAAAGACGGCAAACGCGTACAAACCATGCGCATCAGTGCGGGCATGGCCACCACCCGCGAATACACCACCACCTCCGGCGTCCACCTCACCATGGAACGCGGCAACCCCGTCCGCATGATCTCCCCAGGCCGCAAAAAAGGCGACCCCGGCTACTACGACGTCATGATCGACCACGCCGTCCGCATCTCCAACTCCGGCGAATACGTCCACGCCAAGAACAACGTCTGGGCCCAAGGCGTCCGCAACGTCAGCCACGGCTGCATCAACTCCCGCCCCGACCAAGCCAAATGGTTCTACGACAACTTCCAGCGCGGCGACGTCGTCGACATCACCGGCACCACCCGCGAGCTCGAATGGAACAACGGCTGGGGCTTCTGGCAGATGTCCTTCAGCCAGTGGAAGAAGGGCAGCGCACTGAACGGCAAGGACGGCAACGCCTGATGCGGCTACGCCCAGGAGGACCCGGCGACGTCGCCGCCGTCCTGCACATGTTCGACAGCGCCGTCACCTGGCTCGTCTCCCAAGGCCGCACCGGCCAATGGGGCACCGAACCCTTCACCGGCAACCCCCGCCGCACCGAACAGGTCACCAGCTGGGCCACCGGCGGCGGCATGCAGATCGCCGACATCGACGGCCACCCCGCCGGCTGCATCGTCGTCGGCCCGCCCCACGACTACGTCGCCCCCGCCGCCGAGCCCGAGCTCTACGTCCAAGCCCTCGTCATCGACCAGCAGCACGCCGGCCACGCCATCGGCCGCACCCTGCTCGACTGGGCCCTGCAGGAGGCCAAAGCCCGCCAGGCCGCCCTCCTGCGCGTGGACTGCTACGCCGGCGACGACGGCCGCCTCGTCACCTACTACGAACGCTGCGGCTTCACCCGCGCCGAACCCTTCACCGTGGGCGAGTGGCCCGGCATGCTCCTGCAACGCCGCCTGTGACCCGGCCCCTCCGCGCCCCCCTGGTGTGTGACCCCTGGTGTGATCCGGCCGCTCACACCAGCGCCAGCTGCGCCGCCCGCGGCTCACGAGGCTCCACCACCGGCGCCCCGCACCCCATCCCGTACACCCGGCACAACTGCGCGATCTGACCGGTGATCCGCCCCTCATACCCC
>NZ_VCKX01000293.1 GCF_005889725.1 Nonomuraea zeae | reverse complement strand
GGGGAGTTGTATATCGCGGGTGTGCAGGTGGCTCGCGGGTATGTGGGGCGGCCGGATCTGACGTCGGAGCGGTTTGTGGCGTGCCCGTTTGAGGTGGGGGCGCGCATGTATCGCAGTGGTGACGTGGCGCGCTGGAACGCTGATGGGGATCTGGAGTATCTGGGCCGGGTCGACGACCAGATCAAGATTCGGGGGTTCCGGGTGGAGCCGGGTGAGGTGGAGGCGGTGCTGGCGGCGCATCCGCTGGTGGCTCAGGCGGCGGTGATCGTCCGCGAGGACCGGCTGGTGGCATTCGTCGCGGGCAAGGACGTGCAGCCCCGCCTGGTGCTCCGCTACGCCGCCGACCGGCTGCCCGGCCACCTGGTGCCCGCCACGGTCGTCGTGCTCGCCGAGCTGCCGCTGACCGCCGCCGGCAAGGTGGATCGCCAGGCCCTGTCGCTGCCGGGGCAGAAGCCGGCCGCGGCGCGGGCGCCGGCCACGCCGCTGGAGGAGAGCCTGTGCGGGGCCTTCGCGGAGGTGCTGGGCCTGGCCGAGGCCGGGGTGGAGGACGACTTCTTCCGGGTCGGCGGGCATTCGCTGCTGGCGGTGCGGCTGGTCAGCCGGATACGCGCGGCGCTCGGCATCGAGGTGCCGCTGCGCTGGGTGTTCGAGGCGCCCACGGTGGCGGCGCTGGCGGGCCGGCTTGAGGACGCCGGAGCGGCGCGCAAGCCGTTGCGGGCGGTGGAGCGGCCGGAGCACGTGCCGTTGTCGTACGCGCAGCAGCGGCTGTGGTTCATCTCCCGGCTGGAAGGGCCGAGCGCGACGTACAACGTGCCGGTCGTGCTGCGGTTGTCCGGCGAGGTCGATCGGGCGGCGCTGAACGCGGCGTTCCTGGACGTGATCGGGCGGCACGAGGTGCTGCGGACCATCTTCCCCGCCGTGGACGGCGAGCCCCGTCAGCGGGTCCTGGACGAGCCCGCCTGGGAGCTGGCCGTGGCCGACGTGACCTCGGAGGAGGTCGAAGGCCGGATCGGCGAAGCGGTGGGCCACGTGTTCGACCTCGCGCGCGAGATGCCGATCCGGGCATGGCTGCTGTCGGAGCCGGCGGACGAGCACGTGCTGGTGGTGGTCCTGCATCACATCTCGGGCGACGGCTGGTCGTGGCGGCTGCTGGCGCGCGACCTGTCGATGGCGTACGCGGCCCGCCGCGACGGCACGGCCCCCCGGTGGGAGCCGTTGCCGGTCCAGTACGCGGACTACGCGTTGTGGCAGCGGGACCTGCTGGGCGAGGACCAGGACGACGACAGCGTGCTCGCCCGGCAGCTCGGATACTGGCGGGACGCGCTGACCGGCCTGCCGGAGGAGCTGGTGCTGCCGGCCGATCGGCCGCGCCCGGCGGTGGCCTCCTACCGGGGGCACACCGTGCCGGTCGAGGTGCCGGCCGAGGTGCACGCGCGGCTGGCGGACGTGGCGCGGGCCGAGGGCGTCACGACGTTCATGGTGGTGCAGGCCGCGCTGGCCGTGCTGCTGTCACGGCTCGGGGCCGGGAATGACATCCCGATCGGGTCGCCGAACGCCGGCCGCATGGACGAGGCGCTGGACGAGCTCGTCGGATTCTTCGTCAACACGCTCGTCCTGCGGACCGACCTGTCCGGGAACCCGACGTTCCGCGAGCTGCTGGGCCGGGTGCGGGAGTCCAGCCTGGCAGCCTTCGAGCACCAGGACGTGCCCTTCGAGCGGCTGGTCGAGGAGCTGGCGCCCACGCGGTCGATGTCCCGGCATCCGCTGTTCCAGGTGCTGCTCACCCTGCAGAACACCGGTGAGGCCGCGCTGGAACTGCCCGGCGTACGGGCCGCCGGGCTGCCGGTCGAGGAGGCGCCGGCCAAGTTCGACCTGGAGCTGAGCCTGACCGAGCTGTCCTCGCAAGCGGGGCTGCGCGGGGTCCTGCGGGTGGCCGCTGACCTGTTCGACAGGGAGTCGGCCGAGACGCTGGTGGCGCGGTGGACGCGGGTGCTGGACGCGCTGACCGCCGACCCGGCGATCCGGCTGAGCGGCGTGGACGTGCTGGCCGCCGGAGAGCGGCACCTGGTGCTGGAGCAGTGGAACGACACCTCCGGCGGCACTGTCCCCGAACGGCCGTCCGGGACGCTGGCGGAGCTGTTCGAGGCGCGCGCGGCCGTCGCCCCGGACGCCACGGCGGTCGTCGGTGACGGGACCGAACTGTCGTTCGCCGAGCTGGACGCGCGGGCGAACCGGCTGGCGCGGCTGCTGGTGGCGCGCGGTGCCGGGGTGGAGTCCGTGGTCGGGGTGTCTCTGGAGCGCGGTGTCGATCTGGTGGTCGCCCTGCTGGCCGTGCTGAAGGCCGGGGCCGCCTACCTGCCGGTGGACCCGGACTACCCGGCCGAGCGGAGGGCGTACCTGGTCGAGCAGGCCGGGGCGGTCTGCGTGATCACCTCGTCCGGCGTGACGCCGCCCGGCCGGGTCGCGCGGGTCGAGCTGGACGATCCGGCGGTGGCCGCCGAGCTGGCCGGTCATGCCGCGGACGCGCTGGGCGTCGAGGTGGACGGCGCGAACGCGGCGTACGTGATGTTCACCTCCGGCTCGACCGGGCGGCCCAAGGGCGTGGTGGTGCCGCACGCGGGCGTGCTGAACCGGCTGGCCTGGATGCAGGAGCGGCTGCGGCTGCCCGAGGGCACGCGGGTGCTGCAGAAGACGGCGTTCGGGTTCGACGTGTCGGTGTGGGAGCTGTTCTGGCCGCTGCTGTACGGCGGCGTACTGGTCCTGGCGCGGCCCGGCGGCCATCGGGACGCCGCCTATCTGGCGGAGCTGATCCGCCGTGAACGCGTGAGCGTGGCGCACTTCGTACCGTCGATGCTGGAGGTGTTCCTGTCCGAGCCGGCCGCCGCGCGATGTGGCGGCCTGGAGTGGGTGGCCTGTTCAGGTGAGGCGCTGCCCGCGCATGCGACGCGGCGGTTCTTCGAGGTGCTGGACGGCGTCCGGCTGGAGAACTACTACGGGCCCACCGAGGCGTCGATCGAGGTGACCGCCTGGGAGTGCCCGCCCGGCTGGGCGGGCGGCTCGGTGCCGATCGGCAGGCCCGTGGCCAACACCCGGGCGTACGTGCTGGACGAGTTCCTCCGGCCGGTGCCGCCCGGCGTGGTCGGCGAGCTGCACATCGCCGGGATACAGGTGACCCGGGGCTACGCCGGCCGCCCCGGGCTGACCGCCGAGCGGTTCGTGGCGTGCCCGTTCGGTCCGGGCGGGGAGCGGATGTACCGGACCGGGGATCGGGTGAGCTGGTCGGCCGACGGTGAGCTGTTGTTCGCGGGGCGGACCGACGACCAGGTGAAGATCCGCGGCTTCCGGGTCGAGCCCAGCGAGGTCGGCCTGGTCCTGGCCGATTGCCCCGAGGTGGGGCAGGTGGTGGTGGTACCCCGCGAGGACATGCCTGGGGACGTGCGACTGGTGGCGTACGTGGTCCCGTCCGACGGGACGGCCGACCTGGCGCAGGTCGTGCGGCGCTACGCCGGGGAGCGGCTGCCGGAGTACATGGTGCCGTCCGCCGTCGTCGTGCTGGACGCGTTGCCGGTGTCGATCAACGGCAAGCTCGACCGCAAGGCCCTGCCCGCCCCCGCGTACACCGTGACCGCCGGGCGGCGGCCGGGCACCCGCGAGGAGGAGCTCCTGTGCGAGGCGTTCGCGGAGGTGCTCCGCCTCGACGGCGTCGGCGTCGATGACGACTTCTTCCGGCTCGGCGGGCATTCGCTGCTGGCGGTGCGGCTGGTCAACCGGATCCGGTCGGTGCTCGGCGTGGAAGTGCCGTTGAAGGACCTGTTCGAGGCGTCCACGGTCGCGCGGCTCGCCGCCCGGCTGGCCGGTGCCGGGGCCGCCCGCCGGGGGCTCGCGCCGATGGAGCGGCCGGAGCGGGTGCCCCTGTCGTACGCGCAGCAGCGGCTGTGGTTCATCGGCCAGATCGAGGGGCCGAGCTCGACGTACAACATCCCGGTGTCGTTGTCCCTGTCAGGGGACGTGGACGTGGCGGCGCTCAGCGCGGCGTTCCGCGACGTGATCGGGCGGCACGAGGTGCTGCGCACGGTCTTCCCCGTCGTGGAGGGCGAGCCCTGCCAGCGGATCCTCCCGGTCGAGGAACTCGACTGGGAGCTCCCGGTGGCCGGTGTCACCGCCGCGGAGCTGCCCGGCGTGGTCGCCGAGGCCGCCGGGCACGCCTTCGACCTGTCGTCGGAGGTGCCCATCCGGGCGCGGTTGTTCGCGGTGACGGACCCCTCAGAGACGGACCTCTCAGAGACGGACCTCTCAGAGACGGACCTCTCAGAGACGGAGCCTTCAGAAACGGAGCCTTCTGGCACGGGGGACGAGCACGCCCTGGTGGTCGTGGTCCATCACATCGCCGGGGACGGGGCCTCGATGGGGCCGCTGGCGGCGGACCTCTCCGCGGCCTACCGCGCCAGACGCACGGGTACGGCTCCCGCCTGGCAGCCGCTGCCCGTCCAGTACGCCGACTACACCTTGTGGCAGCGGGAGGCGCTCGGCGACGAGCGGGATCCGGCGAGCCTGATCTCCGGCCAGGTCGCCTACTGGCGGGACACGCTGGCCGGCGCGCCGGAGGAGCTGGAGCTGCCCTTCGACCGGCCGCGTCCGGAGGTGGCCTCGCATCGCGGGCACATGGTGCCGATCGAGGTGCCGGCCGAGGTGCACGCGCGGCTGGCGGAGCTGGCCCGGCGCGAGGGTGTCACCACGTACATGGTGGTGCAGGCCGCGCTCGCGGTCCTGCTGTCCCGGCTCGGTGCCGGGACCGACGTCCCGATGGGAGCGGTGCACGCCGGGCGGCCCGACGAGGCGCTGCACGATCTCGTCGGCTTCTTCATCAACACGCTCGTCGTCCGTACGGACCTGTCGGGCGACCCGACATTCCGTGAGCTGCTGGGGCGGGTGCGGGAGCGCAGCCTGGCCGCCTTCGAGCACCAGGACGTGCCGTTCGAGCGGCTGGTGGAGGAGCTCGCGCCGGCGCGGTCGATGGCCCGGCATCCGCTGTTCCAGGTGATGTTCAAGGTCCAGAACAACGCCGAGGCGGTGCTGGACCTGCCGGGGGCGCGGACGGAGGCGATCGCGCCGGGGACGGCGGCGGCCAAGTTCGACCTGGACTTCACGGTCGCCGAGGTCCCGGCACTTGGCGGGTTGCGCGGATCGCTGGTCGCCGCGGCCGATCTGTTCGACCGGCGGTCGGCCGAGTTGCTGGTCGCGCGGCTGGCGGGCGTGCTGGACGTGGTGACCGCCGAGCCGTCCACCCGGCTGAGCGGGGTGGAGGTGCTGGACGAGGCCGAGCGGCACCAGGTTCTCGTGGCCTGGAACGACACGGCGGCCGAGGTGGCGGCCGGGTCGCTGGTGGAGCTGTTCGAAGCCCAGGTGAGGCGGGCGCCGGGGGCCGTCGCGGTGGTGGCGGGCGAGGTGTCGTTGTCGTTCGCGGAGCTGGACGAGCGGGCGAACCGGCTGGCGCGGCTGCTGGCGGGACGGGGCGTGGGCCCGGAGTCGGTGGTGGGCGTGTGCCTGGAGCGCGGTGCCGAACTGATCGTCGCACTGCTGGCGGTGCTGAAGGCCGGGGGCGCCTACGTGGCGCTGGATCCGGCGTATCCGGGAGAGCGGTTGCGGTGGATGGCGGCCGACGCCGCGCCGGTGGTGGTGCTGGCCTCGGCCGGGACGGCGGGTGCGGTGGCGGGGACGCCGGTGGTGGTGCTGGACGATCCGGCGGTGGCCGCCGAGCTGGCCGGTCATGCCGCGGGCGCGCTGGGTGTGGAGGTGGACGGCGGGAACGCGGCGTACGTGGTGTACACCTCGGGTTCGACGGGGCGGCCGAAGGGCGTGGTGGTGCCGCATCGCGGGGTGGTGAGCCTGTGCGAGTGGTCGGCTCGGAGCGTGCTGGCCGGGGTGGCGCGGGTGGCGCTGACCACGTCGGTGTCGTTCGACGCGTCGTGGAATCAGCTTGCGGGCTTGTTCGCGGGCCGTGAATTGCACGTGGTGGACGGTGAGACGTGGCTGGACGCGGGCCGGCTGGTGGGCTGGCTGGCGGCGGGCGGGGTCGACTTCATGGAGGTGACGCCGTCGTACGCACAGGTGCTGGTGGAACACGGGTTGCTGGAGCGGGCCGGGCTGAAGCGGCTGGGCGTGGGCGGCGAGGCGGTGCCGGCGGGGTTGTGGGCGCGGCTGGCCGGCGGCACGGTGCGGGGGTTCAACTTCTACGGGCCGAGTGAGTGCACGGTGGACACCGCGGTGGCGCGGATCGGGGCTCAGGAGGGCCCGGTGATCGGCCCGCCGGTGGCCAACACGCGGGTGTACGTGCTGGACGGCGCGTTGCAGCCGGTGCCGGTCGGGGTGGCGGGTGAGCTTTACGTCGCCGGTGCGGGGGTGGCGCGGGGGTATGCCGGCCGGGCGGCGCTGACGGGTGAGCGGTTCGTGGCGTGCCCGTTCGAGGGCGGCCGGATGTATCGGACCGGGGACCGGGTGCGCTGGACGCCTGAGGGCGAGCTGGTGTTCCTGGGCCGGGTCGATGACCAGGTGAAGGTGCGGGGCTTCCGGGTCGAGCCGGGCGAGGTCGCGTCGGTGCTGGCCGGATGCCCTGGGGTGGGGCAGGTCGCGGTGGTGGCGCGGGAGGACGCGCCGGGAGACGTGCGGCTGGCGGCCTATGTGGTGCCGTCGGGCGGAATCTCGGTCGATGTCGTACGGGAGTTCGCCGCGGAGCGGTTGCCGGAGTACATGGTGCCGTCGGCAGTGGTGACGCTGGACGCGCTGCCCCTGACGGCGAACGGGAAGCTGGACCGCCGGGCCCTGCCCGACCCGCAGTACGCCGCCAGGACGGGCCGGGGCCCGGCCGACGCGCGTGAGGAGGTGGTGTGCGCGGCGTTCGCCGAAGTGCTGGGCGTCGGATCGGTGGGCGTGGACGACGACTTCTTCGCCCTGGGCGGCCAGTCGCTGCTGGCGATCCGGGCGGTGGCGGCGCTGCAGGCGCGCGGTATGTCGGTGTCGGTGCGCTCGTTCTTCCAGGCGCCGACCCCGGCCGGGCTGGCGCGGTCGGCCGCCGAGGCGAGGGTGCCGGTGCCGGACAACGCGATCCCGGCGGACGCCACCGCGATCACCCCGGAGATGCTGCCGCTGGCCGAGCTGACGGCACAGGAGATCGACCGCGTCGTGGCCACGGTCGAAGGCGGCGTCGCGAACGTCGCCGACATCTACCCCCTCGCGCCCTTGCAGGAAGGACTCCTGTTCCACCACCTGCTCGCCGAGACCGGCCAGGACGCCTACGTGCAGCCCACCGTGGTCGAGTTCGACTCCCGCGCCCGGCTGGACGCCTTCACCGGCGCGCTGCGGCAGGTCGTGAACCGCCACGACGTCTACCGCACCTCGATCGTCTGGCAAGGGCTGCGGGAGCCCGTCCAGGTCGTGTGGCGGCGGGCGGAGCTGCCCGTGCACGAGGTGACGCTCGGCGGGCAGGGCGGCGACCTCGCCGAACGCCTGGTGGCGCACGTCGGCCGGACCATGGACCTGGGCCGGGCGCCGCTGATGAGCGTCCACGTCACGCCCGTCCCCGGCATCGGCCGGTGGCTCGGCCTCATCCGGGTGCACCACATGGCGCAGGACCACACCGCGCTCGAAGTGGTGATCGACGAGGTGCGGGCGTTCCTCGAGGGACGCGGCGCCGCCCTGCCGGAGCCGATGCCGTTCCGGGACTTCGTGGCCCAGGCCAGGGGCGCCGTCAGCCGCGCCGAGCACGAGCGGTACTTCGCCGGCCTGCTCGGCGACGTGACCGAGCCCACCGCCCCGTACGGCGTGCTCGACGTCCGCGACCACGGCACCGCCTCCGTGCGCGAGATCGTGCCGTTCCCGCCCGGCCTGGACCGGCGGATACGCGAGATCTCCCGCCGGGCCGGCGCCAGCCCCGCGACCCTCATGCACGTGGCGTGGGCCCGGCTGCTGTCGGTGCTGTCCGGCCGCGACGACGTGGTGTTCGGATCGGTGCTGTTCGGCCGCATGACCGCGGGCGCCGGCTCCGACCGCGTCCCCGGCCCCCACATGAACACCCTCCCGGTACGCGTCCGCACCGACGGCCTCGGCGTGCTCGAAGCGGTCGGCGCGATGCGCGGCCAGCTCGCGAACCTGCTGCGCCACGAGCACGCCCCCCTGGCGCTCGCCCAGCAGGCCGGTGGCGTCACCGGCGGAGCCCCGCTGTTCACCTCCCTGCTCAACTACCGCCACAACGCCGGCGCCCAGGACGCGGGCGGGTCGTTGGCGGGCATCACGCTGCGCTACTCGGAAGACCGCGACAACTACCCGCTCACCGTCTCCGTGGACGACGGCGGCGACCGGCTCTCGCTCGCCGTGGACGCCGTCGCGCCGATCGACCCGCGGGCCGTCGGCACGTTGCTGCGCACCACCGCCGACAACCTGGCCACCGCGCTGGAAGCGGTGCTGGACGGCGACCCCGATCTGCCGCTGAGCGCCGTGGACGTGCTCGACGCCGCCGGCCGCGAGCAGCTGCTGCACGCCTGGAACGACACGGCGGTCCAGGTCCGGCCCGCGACGGTGACGGAGCTGTTCGAGGCCCAGGCGGCGCGGACGCCGGACGCGGTCGCGGTGGCCTGCGGCGGGGACGCCGCCACGTACGCGGAGCTGAACGCGCGCGCCAACCGGCTGGCCCGGCTGCTGGCGGGGCGGGGCGTGGGCCCGGAGTCGGTGGTCGCGCTGGTGATGGAGCGCGGCGTGGAGCTGATGGCCGCCGTGCTCGGCGTGCTGAAGGCGGGGGGCGCGTACCTGCCGGTGGATCCGGAGTACCCGGCCGAGCGGATCGCGTACATGATCGAGGACGCGGCGCCGGCGATGGTGCTCGCCTCGGCCGCGACGGCGGGGACGGTGCCCGGCGCGCTCGTCGTGGACTCCCACGAGACTGCCGCGGAGCTGGGCGGGCTGTCCGGTGACGACCTGGGGTCGCCGGTGCTGCCCGGGCACCCGGCGTACGTGATCTACACTTCCGGCTCGACCGGCCGGCCCAAGGGCGTCGTCCTCACCCACGAGGGGTTCGCCAACACGGCGGAGGCGCTCGCCCGGCGCTACTCGACCGAGGTGGGCCCCGGATCGCGGATGCTGCAGTTCGCGTCCGTCAGTTTTGACATGTTCTGTTCCGAATGGGCGCTGGCCCTGCCCGCCGGCGCCACCCTCGTCGTCGTGCCGCCGCACCGGCGGCTCGGCGCGGAACTGGCGGCGTTCATCACGGGTGAGGGGATCACGCACGCCGCGTTCCCGCCCGCCGTGCTCGCCAGCATGGACGACGGCGCCGTCCCCGCCGGCGTCGTCATCGACGCCGGCGGCGAGGCGCTGCCGGCCGAGCTGGTCGAACGGTGGGCGCCGGGCCGGGAGCTGTTCAACTCCTACGGCCCCACGGAGACCACCGTGGACGCGGCGGTGTGGGAGTGCCGGGCGGGCGTGACCGACGTGCCGATCGGCACGCCGATCGCCAACACGCAGGTGTACGTCGTGGACGAGCACCTCGCGCCGGTGCCGGTGGGCGTGGCGGGCGAGCTGTACGTCGCCGGGGCCGGGCTGGCGCGCGGCTATCTGGGACGGCCGGGGCTGAGCGCGGAGCGGTTCGTGGCCGATCCGTTCGGGCCCGCCGGGACGCGGATGTACCGGACCGGTGACCGGGTGCGATGGAACGCGGACGGCGAGCTGGTGTTCGCCGGGCGGGTGGACGACCAGGTGAAGATCCGCGGCTTCCGGATCGAGCCGGGCGAGGTCCAGGCCGTGATCGCCGCCCACCCGCTGGTCGAGCAGGCCGCGGTGGTGCCCCGCGAGGACGTGCCGGGGGACGTGCGGCTGGTGGCTTACGTGGTACCCGCCGCGACGACGCCGGCCGCGATGGACTCGGCCGCGATGGATTCGGCCGCGGCGGATCCGGTCGCGCATGTGCGGACCAGTGCGGGGGCTCTGGCCGCCGTGCTGCGCAGTCACGCGGCGGAGCGGTTGCCCGGTCACATGGTGCCGTCGGCGATCGTGATCATGGATGAGCTGCCGCTGACCGTCAACGGCAAGCTCGACCGCAAGGCCCTGCCCGTGCCCGACCACGCGTCCGGGCCCGCCACCCGCGCGGCCACCCCGCAGGAGGAGATCCTGTGCGGCCTGTTCGCGCAGGTCCTCGGCCTGGACGGCGTGGGCGTCGACGACGACTTCTTCGCGCTCGGCGGCCACTCGCTGCTGGCGGTCCGGCTGATCAGCCGGGTACGGACGATCATGGGCATGGAGGTGCCGCTGCGCGCCCTGTTCGACGCGCCGACCGTGGCCGCGCTCGCCGCCCACCTCGACGCGACCCGTCGCACCGGCACCGCCGCCGTGCAGACCGCGCTCACCCGGGTGGAGCGCCCGCGACGGGTGCCGCTGTCGTTCGCGCAGCGCCGCGTGTGGTTCATCGGCCAGCTCGAAGGGCCGAGTGCCACGTACAACGTCCCGGTCGCGCTGCGGCTGCGCGGCCACCTCGATCTCGGCGCGCTCCGCCTGGCGCTGCGCGATGTCGTGGAGCGGCACGAGGTGCTGCGCACGCGGTTCCCGGCCGCGGACGGGGAGCCGTACCAGGAGGTCGTGGCGCCGGCGGAGCTGGCGCTGGAGCTGCCGGTCACCGACCTCGCGCCAGAGGAACTGGACGCGGCGGTCGCCGCCGCCGCCCGGTACGTGTTCGACCTGGCCGAAGAGGTGCCGCTGCGGGCGTGGTTGTTCCGCCTCGCGCCGGACGAGCACGTGCTGGCCGTCACGATCCACCACATCGCCAGCGACGGCGCGTCCACCGGCCCGCTGGCCCGCGACCTGTCCGCCGCCTACGCCGCGCGCCGGGCGGGCCGGGCGCCGGGATGGGCGCCGCTACCGCTCCAGTACGCCGACTACACCCTGTGGCAACGCGAACTGCTCGGCGACGAGCGGGACCCCGGCAGCGTCATCTCCGGCCAGGTCGCGTACTGGCGCCAAGCCCTGGCCGGTGCGCCGGAGGAGCTGGCACTGCCCTTCGACCACCCCCGCCCGGCCGTGGCCAGCCACCGCGGCCACCCGGTGCCCATGGAGGTCCCGGCCGGGGTGCACGCCGCGCTGCGGCGGATGGCACGCGACGAGGGCGTCACCATGTTCATGGTCCTGCAGGCCGCGCTCGCCACGCTGCTGTCCCGGCTCGGTGCGGGCACCGACATCCCGATCGGGTCCCCGAACGCGGGGCGTACCGACGAGGCGCTCGACGACCTGGTGGGCTCGTTCGTCAACACGCTGGTGCTGCGTACGGACCTGTCCGGCGACCCCACCTTCGCCGAGGTCCTCACCCGGGTGCGCGAGACCAGCCTCGGCGTCTTCGCCCACCAGAACGTGCCCTTCGAGCGGCTGGTCGAGGAGCTGTCCCCGAGCCGCTCCATGGCCCGCCACGCTCTGTTCCAGGTCATGCTGACCCTGCAGAACACCATCGACGAGGACATCGACCTGCCCGGCCTGCGCACCGAGCCGGTGCACACCAGCGCCTCCGCGGCCAAGTTCGACCTCGACGTCATCATGGCCGAGGCGTTCGACGACGGCGGCGCCCCGGCCGGGGTACGCGCGCTGATCACCGCCGCCGCGGACCTGTTCGAGCCCGGTACGGTGACCGCGCTGGCCGGGCGCCTGGCGCGCGTACTCGAGACCGTCTCCCGCGACCCGCGGGTCCGGCTCAGCGCACTGGACGTGCTCGACCCCGCCGAACGGCACCGCGTCCTGACCGGCTGGAACGCCACTGCGTCCGACGTGCCGCCCGCGACCGTGGCGGAGCTGTTCGAGGCCCAGGTATGGCGCACGCCCGGCGCGGTCGCCGTGGTGGCGGACGGCACCGAGCTGACGTACGCCGAGCTGGACGAACGGGCCGGGCGGCTGGCCCGGCGGCTGGCCGGGCACGGCGTCGGCGCCGAGTCGGTGGTGGGCGTGTGCCTCGAACGCGGGGCCGACCTGATCGTGGCGCTGCTGGGGGTGCTCAAGGCCGGGGGCGCGTACCTGCCGATCGACCCCGCCTACCCGGCCGATCGGGTGGCGTTCATGATCGCGGACGCCGAGCCCGCCGTCATCGTGGGTACGGGCGTCGCCGGTGTGACCACGCTGGCCGTGGACGGCGACGGCCCCGAGGCGCCGCCGGTCAGGGACGACGGGGCCGTGGCGCGGCCCGCGTACGTCATCTACACCTCCGGCTCGACCGGCCGGCCCAAGGGCGTGCTCGTCTCCCACGCCGGCGTGGCCGCGCTGGTCGCCGGCCAGGTACGCGCCCTCGGCGTCGGCCCGGGCAGCCGCGTGGGGCAGTTCGCGTCGGCCAGTTTCGACACCTTCGGCTGGGAGTGGATGATGGCGCTGCTGTCGGGGGCGGCGCTGGTGGTGATCCCGCCCGCCCGGCGGCTGGGCGAGGACCTGCCGGTGTTCCTCGCCGAGCGGCGGGTCACCCACGTGACGCTGCCGCCCGCCGTGCTGGCCACGCTGGACGAGGGCTCGCTCGACCCCGGCGTCGTCGTGGTGGTCGCGGGCGAGGCGTGCCCTCCGGATGTCATGGCGCGGTGGGCGCGCGGCCGGCGCATGTTCAACTCCTACGGGCCCACGGAGACCACCGTGGACGCCACGCTCTGGCGTTGCGACCCCGCCTCCGGCCAGGTGCTGATCGGCACGCCCGTCGTGGACACGCGGGTGTACGTCCTGGACGAGTTCCTGGCACCCGTACCCGTCGGCGTGGTCGGCGAGCTGTACGTCGCGGGCGCGGGGCTGGCCCGTGGCTACCTCGGACGGCCCGCGCTGACCGCCGAGCGGTTCGTCGCCGACCCGTTCGGCGCCGACGGCACACGTCTCTACCGCACGGGCGACCTCGCCCGCTGGACGCCGGACGGCGAGCTGGCCTTCGCCGGCCGTGGCGACGACCAGGTGAAGATCCGCGGCTTCCGCATCGAGCCGGGCGAGATAGAGAACGTGCTCCTCACTCACCCGCAGGTCGCCCAGGCCGCGGTGATCATGCGGGAGGACGAGCCGGGCGACAAGCGCCTGGTCGCCTACCTCGTCCTGGCCGACGACGCTGCCCACGCCGACCCGTCGATCCTGGAACTGGCGGCCGAACGCCTGCCCGACTACATGGTGCCCGCGGCCGTGGTGACGCTCGAGACGCTGCCGCTCACGGTCAACGGCAAGCTCGACCGCAAGGCCCTGCCCGAGCCGGACTACGCCGCGAGCACGGCCGCGCCCGCGGACCGCAGGCCGCCGAACGCCCGCGAGGAGATCCTGTGCGGGGTGTTCGCACAGGTGCTCGGTCTGGAGAGCGTCGGCGTGGACGACGACTTCTTCGCCCTCGGCGGCCACTCCCTGCTCGCGGTACGGCTGGCCAGCCGCATCCGCGCGGTCCTCGGCGTCGACGTGGACATCCGCGTGCTCTTCGAGGCGCCGACGGCGGCCGGGCTCGCCGCCCGCCTGTCCGATGACGCCACCGCCCAGGCGCCGCTAACGCCGATGGCACGCCCGGACCGGGTGCCGTTGTCGTTCGCGCAGCGGCGGTTGTGGTTCATCGGCCAGCTCGAAGGGCCGAGCGCCACGTACAACGATCCCATCGCGCTGCGCCTGCACGGCGACATCGACAGGGATGCGCTCGGGCTCGCCCTGCGGGACGTGATCGGGCGGCACGAGGTGCTGCGGACGGTCTTCCCCGTCGCGGACGGTGAGCCGTACCAGCGGGTGGTGCCCATCGAGGAGCTGAGCTGGCAGCTGTCGGTACGCGAGGTCTCTCCCGCCGACCTGGCGGCGTCGGTGGCCGAGGCCGCCGGGCACGCCTTCGACCTGGCCGCCGAGGCGCCCATCGGCGCCTGGTTCTTCGAGGCGGGCCCGGACGAGCGGGTGCTGGTCGTCGTGATCCACCACATCGCGGGCGACGGCTGGTCCATCGGGCCGCTGGCGCGGGACGTGTCGGTGGCGTACCAGGCCAGGCGTGGCGGGCGGGCCCCGGTGTGGGAGCCGCTGCCGGTCCAGTACGCCGACTACGCCCTCTGGCAGCGCGACCTGCTGGGCGACGAGAACGACCCGGACAGCGTGATCTCCCGGCAGGTCGCCTACTGGCGCGAGACCCTGGCCGGGGCGCCGGAGGAGCTGGCGCTGCCGTTCGACCGGCCGCGCCCGGTAGTGGCCTCGCATCGCGGGCACAGCGTGCCGGTCGAGGTGCCGGCCGAGGTGCACGCGCGGCTGGCCGAAGTGGCCCGTGCCGAGGGCGTCACGATGTTCATGGTGCTGCAGGCCGGGCTCGCCGTGCTGTTGTCACGGCTCGGCGCGGGCACGGACGTCCCGATCGGGTCGGCGAACGCGGGCCGGACGGACGTGGCGCTGGACGACCTGGTCGGCTGCTTCGTCAACAGCCTGGTCGTGCGCGCCGACCTGTCCGGCGACCCCGAGTTCCGCGAGGTGCTGCGCCGGGTACGCGAGCGCAGCCTGGCCGCGCTCGCCCATCAGGACGTGCCGTTCGAGCGGTTGGTGGAGGAGCTGGCGCCGTCGCGGTCGATGGCCCGGCACCCGCTGTTCCAGATCGTCTTCACCATGCAGAACAACGCGGAGGCCAGGCTCGACCTGCCCGGCGTCCGGGCGGAGGGGATGCCGGCGGGGACGTCGGCGGCCAAGTTCGACCTGGACGTGCTCGTGGGCGAGGTGTTCGACGGTGAGGGGGCGCCGGCTGGGGTGCGGGGGTCGGTGACGGTTGCTACCGATCTGTTCGATCCGGAGTGGGCTGAGCGGATCGCGCGGTATTG
>NZ_VCKX01000292.1 GCF_005889725.1 Nonomuraea zeae | reverse complement strand
CCGGCCTGGGTGAGGTCGACACCGGTCAGTTCCTTGGTGGCCGGGTCGTATTCGACGACCGAGCTGGTGAGCACGCCGACGACCTTGCCGCCGCGCAGGAAGATCCGGCCGAAGGACGCTCCGTCGTGCGGAAGGCCCCCGTGGGCCGTGGCGGACTTCTCCATCTAGTGAGCCGGTTTTGAGATTCGGTCGCAGTAGCGGCAGATGCGGTCGAGGATCTGGTCGGCGGTCTTGGTCCATCGGAACGGCTTGGCGTTGTCGTTCCAGGTCTTGATCCATTGCTCCAGTGCGGTCTTCAGGGCGTCCAGGGAGCAGAAGTTGCCGCGCTCCAGGCAGCGGCGCTCCAGCTCGGCGAACCAGCGTTCGACCTGGTTGATCCAGGAGGAGTAGGTCGGGGTGAAGTGCAGCACGAAGCGTGGGTGGGCCAGTAGCCAGGCGTGCGCCACCGGCGCCTTGTGGGTGGACAGGTTGTCGCAGATGAGGTGGACCGCCAGGCCGGGTTCGACCTGGCGGTCGATCTCGTCCAGGAAGTCGCGGAAGTCGACGGCGCGGTGGCGGGCCGACAGCTTGCCGATCACTGTGCCGGTGGCGGTGTTGAGTGCGGCGAACAGGTCGACGGTGCCGTGCCGGATGTAGTCGAAGCTGCGCCGCTCGGGCACGCCGGGCAGCATGGGCAGCACCGGCGCGGTCCGTTGCAGGGCTTGGATCTGAGGTTTCTCATCGACGGCGAACACCGCGGCGTGGGCCGGTGGGGCCAGATACAGTCCGACCACGTCGCGAATCTTGTCGATCAGCAGCGGATCAGTGGAGATCTTGAAGTCCTCGGTGCGCCAGGGCTGCAGCCCGAACGCCCGCCAGATGTTGCCCACGCTGGTCGATGAGATGCCCACCTAGCGGGCCAGTTCCCGCTTGGACCAGTGCGTGGACCCGGCCGGCGCCTCCTCCAGAGTGCGCACCACCACCTCTTCCACCTGAGCGTCGGTGATGGTGCGCGGCACACCCGGCCGCGGCTCATCGCTCAGCCCGTCCAGCCGATGGGCCAGAAAGCGACTGCGCCAGCGAGCCACCGTCTTGCGGTCCAGCCGCAGCCGGGCCGAGGGTGTTCCAGGAGGCTTCCACCTTTGCGCGCCTGGCTGTCCGTCAGCGGGCGGCTGTAGCGCTTGACCTGGTAGATGTCGTAGCCGTCGCGGTTCTCCACGCGTACGTCGACGCCGGCTGCGTGAAGACGCCCGCCAGGGCCGGCCCCTCGACTCCGACCGGGCGGTGGTCGTTCGAAACCGGCATCAACCAGCTGAAAACCCATCTAAGCGGGCCGGGCCGGGATTCTGCGATCCCGCACTCCCGACCTGGCACGCCAGGAGATCTAGGCCTACCTCCTCACCCACCAGGCCCTGGCCACCCTGATCTGCATGGCGGCCACCACCGCAGGAGTCGACCCCGACCGGATCAAGTTCCTGGCCACCCTGCGCATGGTTGGCTGCTCGGTCGCCGACCGGACGCCCCCTGCACCCCTCGACACCCTCTGGACGCGCACCATCCACCGGGCCGATCCCGCAATCGCAACCCCTCCCTCCGACGCCGAGCTATCCCCGAGCCGTCAAACGCACCCGACGAAGCAGCTACAGAGAACGCCGCCCCTCCGACAAGGGCATCTGGCACGCAGGACCGCCCACCGTCGCACTCCTGCCCCGGCAGCCTCGAACCAGAGCATGATCCTTAACTAAACGGCATTGGCTACAGAACCCGAGGCCGCATCCGCGTGCCGGCGTCCACGCTCGTGGCGCTGCTCGGCCTGATGACGCTCCGTGCGCCGCAACCCGCGCATCGTCACATGCTCATCGGTGTCCATCTCGGGATCCGTTCTCGACGAGAAGCTCGTCGCGGCACTGCTGCGCCACAAGCACACCGTCCTCGGCGCCCAGCGCGCCCACCTGTCGACTGCGCTCGGTGAGGTGGCCCGCTGGCAGGAGCAGGAACGACATCGCCTGGACTGGATTCGGCCCTCCCGGTGACCCGTTAATCAAGGCCGTCGAGTCCGAGTGGAGGGTCCGGGCGGCACGACAGTCTCCCGGAGTTTCTCACCGCTCTGGAGGGGCCGCAGTGCTGGACGTCCGCGCCTGGCCATGCCCGTGCGAGAGGGGTCTCGGCCTGCTACGCGACCGGCCGGGGACACGGTCATCCCCCTGCCCATTGGCCGCGGCGCCTGGCAACGTGGCTCGGGCGAGGCGATCACCGGCGCGCCGCGCCACATGAGCCGACTGTTCGCCGGCCGTGTGGCCAGTACCGGTCCAGTGCCAAGCGATGCCATTGAACGTCATGACAACCTGTCCCTTCTGGGTAGCTGACCTCCGGAGGGAAAGCAATCGCTCAATGCGCCGTCGGGGCCGCGATGACGTCCCTGCCGTCAATGACTGAACAGGGCATCGAGTTCGCCGAAGTCCAGGGAGCCGTCCAGCGCCGTGAACCCACCCGTGCCGAGGAGCTCCTCGGCTGCTCTGCCGACCGCGGCGTAGGCGGCTTGGGCCAGTCCGGTGCCCAGGCTGATCCTGCGCGCTCCGGATTGCGCGAGCTCGCTGACGCTGGGTCCACCGGCGATGGCCATCACGTTCACCGGCAGTGGCGACGCGACACAAAGAGCGTTCAGCACGTCCAAATCCAAAAGCCCGGGAACGAAGATGCCATCGGCTCCCGCCTCGGCGTATGCCGCCGCGCGCGCCAGCACCTCGCCCAGACGGTCCTCGGGCGCACCGACCGCGAACAGGAAGACGTCGGTACGCGCGTTGACGAACAGTTCGGGAAGTCCCGCCTCCGCCGCGGCATTCCTGGCTGCGATCAACCTGGCGCTCTGCTCGACCACGTCGAACAACGGACCGCCGACGGCCGTGGAGTCCTCCAGGTTGACGCCGACGGCGCCTGCCTCGATCACCGCCCGCACGGTCGCGGCAACATCCGCCCGGGCAGGCCCGTACCCGCCCTCTATGTCGACCGTCACCGGCAGGTCGACGGAGTCCACGATGCGTCCAGCGGCCTCGACCATCTCGCCCCGGCTGAGTCGTTGCCCGTCCCCGTAGCCCAGCGACCAAGCCACGCCGCCGCTGGTCGTGGCGATGGCTGTGGCGCCTGCAGCGGCGATCACAGCCGCACTCGCGGCGTCCCATGCGTTGGGCAGCACCAGCACGGACTCGGTGCTCAGCGTACGGAACAAGCGAGCCTTCTTCTCGATTGCCGCCTCAGAGGAGATAGAGGTGTCAACAGACATATGCATGACCGCCTTCGCGTCGTTCTGCTTCTCGGCCCTGCATCGCGGGCGCTCGCTCCCGGGATGCTGTCCGGCGTGGCCAGGAGCGTCCACTCATTAAGCTCAAACCGAATCGTGGAAGCAGTGGAGGCGGCATGAAGGCGCGACTGGCCTTTTCCGTGCACGATCTGGCGGAGACCCGCTTCGCGGTCTCGCCCATGTGGGAGGTCGTCACCAGCTTCAGAGCGCTGGCCGCGGCCATGACGCCGGATCCGCACCGCGGCTGGGCCGAGCAGGTACGCCCACGGCTCGCCGCGGCGGGTCTCGATCACGGCTGGCTGGCCGACATGATCCCACCCGCCGGCCACCTCCCCGACTTCCTCAACCCGGCACCGGCGACTCCGTCTCCTGGCCTTCCCGAGGAGTTGACCGCCATCGCGGCCACCAGCCCCGAGCAGGTACGGCAGGACCTCGACTGGCTGGCCGCCGAGCGCAATGACCGGTTGTCCGCCCGGTTGCAAAGTCTTCGCCGGGCACCGTGGACCCACCTGCCTCGGATCGTCGCAGAGATCGAGGTCTACTGGCGGCTCGCGATAGCACCGTACTGGGACCGGATCCGCTCGGTGCTGGAGGCGGACATCTTCCATCGAGGCCGCCAGGTCGCCGAGCATGGCACGTCCCAGGCGCTGGACGGATTGCACCACACAGCGCGCTGGGAGTCAGGCAGTCTCCACCTGGAAGATCGGCACTGTGCCGTCACCAGGATCGAGACCAGTGCCGGGCTATTGCTGGTCCCGTCGGCGTTCGCCTGGCCACGGGTGCTGACCCGGTCCGGTGTCTCGGAACCGCCTCAGCTCGCCTACCCGGCGCGCGGGATCGGGACGTTGTGGGAGCGCCGTACATACGAGCACCTGGAAGCCCTCGCCGCAGTGATCGGCCGATCCCGGGCATTGATGCTGTCCGAACTGGAAACACCCGTCTCGACCACCGAACTCGCCGTCCGGTCGGGCCTGTCAGCGGCGGGCGTGTCCCAGCATCTCACCGCCCTGCGGGCCGCCGGCCTGGTCACCAGCCACCGAGCGGGGCGCTCTGTCCTCTATGCCCGGACGGGCCTGGCCGACGCACTCCTCACCGCGCAAACGTGAGGGTGGCCTTGCCCGCCAAGGTGAGTGGCGGCGCGCCACGCAGCACCATGCGTCTGCTCGCTGACGAGTTGCCGCCGGTCGCCGCGATCGAGCCGGGTGCCGGTGTTGCCCCGGGCCTTTCCGCCCCTGCGAGCCTTTCATCCGTCATTTCACGCTCAACAGCAGGGAAATGGAGCCAGAGGCATCACGGTGGCGTTGTCCTCCCATCTCATTCTGGCCATCTCATGGCCCGTACAGGCCGACGAGGAGGACAGGACGATCGCACAAAAGACGACTTGTATCGATAATCCTTTGCACCAGTGGCATCACGGCCCTTAGCCTTCAGCCGAAAAGGAGGGTGAAGATCTCATGCCTGTGCGTAAGGGCCGATACCGTTGGAGAACCCATCTCCGCGCATGGTCACCGTGGTTCCTCGTCGATCTCGGAGTCGCCGGCAAGGGGCGTCGCGATTGCGGCGATCATGAGTGGTACAACCATGATGGTCAAGTTGAGCTCTGCTACCACTGCAAGGTTGGTGAGCGCTCGCGTAACCCCGGTGGGTGACGGCGAGGAAGGCGCCGGCAACCCCCGACGACCTACGTTGAGCGCGATGAGGGCCACGCCATGCAGCGAAGGGTCCTGCCGCAGTAGCTGGCCTCCGGCTCCGCCATGACATGCTGCCGGCGACCTGGGCGGCAGTCGTCTTCCCAGTCCGAATCGCTCTGACGTTCGCTCCCATCCGAGACGGTGAGATCCCGTCCCTCTCCGCCGGCTTGGCGGTCTGATCGCGGCTGCTCGCCGGCGTGAGAAATGGCTCGCCCGCGAATCGGAAGCATTCAGCGAACCGTGGGGAGCCACGATGAGACCTTTATCCTGAGTAGCGGCCTTCTTCCACGAACTGCAGGACGAGGATCGCCTGCACGAATGCGGTCGCGCGATGTGGGCAACAGCGCAGCCTGGTCAGCACCGTTTGGGCACTTCAAGGTCGCAATGGCAGGTTCACCGATGGGCCGGATACGGGCATGAGCGCGGTTGACGTCCCGCTGCCCGCGCGACAACCAAGGACGATGGCGCTGGCGCTTGAACGGCGTGCGGATCGTGCCGCCCGCGCCTTGATAGCCCTTGTCGGCGAGGCGGTCGGTGGGGATGAGGGTGCCATCCAGGATGGTGTAGGCCAGCCGGGATGCACGCTCGCCGGCGGCGTGCACATCGTCGGCCAGGACAGCCAGGAGCTCGACGGCTTCGCCGATGTAGCGCCAGGCCGTGGTGGTGCCGATGGCGAAGCCGCCGGCCAGACGCGCGTAGGTGCCGCCATTACCCAGGTGACCAGCAGGGCTTGCCGGGCCCGGGCTCACTTCCGCCACCGGGAGCGGCGTTCGGCACGCCGGGTGCGGAAGAGTCCGGCCAGGCGAATCAACGCGTGGTCGGACAGTGGTATCGAGGCGACATGCCCTGCGTTTTCCGGACACCGGAATACGATGTCGGCCGGGGTGGTGACGCTGCGGCGGATCAGCAGCGTGTGGGCGTAGCCGGGTGCAGGGTCTTGGCCGTCGAGGTGAACGCGGGTGGCACACCAGTCGTACAGACGCCTTTGCTGCCCTCGCCGCAGGAACGGCGTTCCCACAGCGCGGGGCCGGCCTGGGCGAGGAGGCGGTCCAGGACGTGCCCGGCGGGTTCGCTCGCACCGCGCACGGCGACCAGCGGCAAGTCGATGGAGACGGCCAGGACATAGGCAATCGCGCGCTGGTGGCAGAAGACGGCGCAGGTGCGGGTCGCGGCCGTAGCCGGACTCGGCGCACAGGTACTGGAACGGAGTACCGGCCGCTAACTCCTCTTGCAGCATGGTGATGACCAGGTCCGGCTTGGTGGCGAAGGCGATCTGTTCGGGGATGTGCGCGCGGGAACGACGGTCGGGGTCGCCGGTCCAGGGTTCGGGCAGGTACAGGCGGCGGTTGATGAAGGCGTGCCCGGCCGGGGAGGCGTAGGTGAGCATGGGCATGACCTGGCAGTTTTCGACGTAGCCGGTGCGGCCGCAGTACTGGTGAGCGACGCCGGCGGGACTTGTCACCGCGTCTGATGGCGGCGGTGTCGTCGGCGATCAGGACCGCGTCGGGGTAGGCGAGGTGGTCGACGACGTACCGGCGGACCTCATCACGGAGCCGGTCGAGGTCCCATTTGGCGCGGGCGAGCAGGTGCTCGAAGCGGTTGGCGGTGGATGGCCGATGTGGTCGGACATCTGCCAGGAGTTCTTGCGGGGCACGTCGCTGAGCAGCGCGCGGACCAGGTCACCAAAGACGGCGCGTGGTTCGGGCCGGGTGAACAGCGGGCAGGCGAGGCGGTCGGTCAGGGCCTGCCAAATCGCAAGATCTACAAAGGCCGTACCGAGGACTCCAATTTCTGGGGATATTCGCTCCACGCTGATGCCAAGTTCGGAACTGTAGCCCGATCGGCGAGTAGGTCGTGGAACCTGCGGGGTGTCCCAAGATCGCCCCATGAATCACGTGCCTGCAGGCGAGATCCCTTGATCGTGGTCCTGCGCTCGCGGTGACGGTGTTGGCCCCTGATGACGCCCTGCAGGCGTTCAAGTCCTCGCCTGCCTCTCGAGTTGCGGAAACAGCAACAGAGGTTGCCCCGATCGCCGTCAAAACCACAGCATGGGGCGCGGAGGTGATCGCCATGATCAAGGCGACGAACAACCTGAACGGCAGCGTACCGCGCGCCGCCCTCGACACCGATCTGCTGGACGAGGACGCCGGCCGCTCCGTAGAACAGCGCCGCACTGCCGCCGCCACCGTACGGGGTGATGGCCGGTGAGCCTCGAAACGGCACAGCAGCAGGTGTCGGCCTCGCGCGGACGGCTCCCTCTTGGTGTCTACCTGCTCGCCTTCAGTCTGTTCGCGATGGGCAGCGCTGAGTTCTTGCTCGCCGGGGTGCTCCCTGCCGTCGCCGACGACCTCCAGATCACTTTGTCCTCCGCCGGGGCGCTGATCTCAGCCTTCGCCATCGGCGTCGTCATTGGCGGACCTCCCTTCGCCATCATGACGCTGCGCTGGCCGCGACGGACTACGCTGGTCACAACCCAAGCTCTCTTCGCCGCTTCGGTGGCGATCGGCCTTCTGACCGACAGTTACGCGGTGCTGCTGGTCACCCGGTTCATCTGCGGCCTCGCCTATGCCGGGTACTGGGCGGTTGCGGCGGTCGCCGCGATCAGCCTCGTCACACCAGATCGCACCGCGCGCGCGTCCGGAGTGGTCGTCAGCGGCCTCAGTCTGGCGATGATCGCTGGTGGCCCGGCAGGCGCGTTGCTCAGCTACTTCACCGGATGGCGGGGCGGATTCTGGGGCGTGGTCGTTCTGACGGCCGCCGGTGCGCTCTTGATCCTTCTGGCGATGCCCAGGACGAGCGCGGCCACGGAGCCCAGCGTACGGCGGGAGCTGCGCACCATGAGGCGACCACAACTGTGGGTCGTCTACGCCGCCACCATCCTGAGCACGGCCGCCTACATGATCTCGTTCAATTACCTCGCACCGGTCCTGACCGATATCACCGGCATTCCCGGCCTCTGGGTCCCGGCGATCCTCGCGCTGTTCGGAGTCGGTGCCTTCATCGGTCTGTCCATCGGAGGCAGGATCTCCGACAGGCGGCCCGCTCTCGCGCTCATGATCGGGGCGGTCGGGATCATGGCCTGTTCCGTCCTGCTTGCTCTCCTCGCTCCGCACGCGATCGCGGTCATCCCCCTTGTTCTGTTCCTGGGGATCGCTGGATTCGTGCTGAACCCAGCCATCTACGGACGAGTGTTCACCATCGCATCAGGGGCGCCGACACTTGCCGGCGCCACCACCGTCTCCGCCTTCCAGCTCGGCATCAGCCTCGTGCCTGCGTTCGCCGGGGCCGCCCTCAGCACCGGCGCCGGCATCACGTCCGTCACCTGGATCGGGGCCGCTCTGGCCGCGGCCATCGTGCCGACGATCCTGCTCGATCAGGCCATCTCACGTCGCCGGCCGCACAAGAGCCCATCGTCAGGGTGACCCATGATGAGCGGCATGGGCACGACGCTTCACTATCGGCTACTGAACCGAGCCGAAGCCCTCCGGCCTCTCAAGCAGCGAAAATCGCGCGCCCCCGGCTATTTCGCGGCCAGCCCGCTTTCCTGCGCGACGATGGCGGCCTGGACCCTAGAGCGCAGCTGCAGCTTCGACAGCACCTTCGACACGTGGGTCTTCACGGTGGTCTCGCTGATGAAGAGCTCGGCCGCGATCTGCGCATTGGACAGGCCCTTGCCGAGGCAGACGAACACTTCACGCTCTCGATCGGTGAGCTCGTCCAGGCTCACCGCGGGCTTGGCCGCAGGCGGCTTCTGCATGGCGAAGGCGCCGATCAGCTTGCGGGTGACCTGAGGGTCGAGCACACCTTCTCCTGCGGCGACCAGATGCACCGCCTCCACCAGGCGGCCGGCCTCTACCGTCTTGAGCAGGAACCCTGCGGCGCCCGCGCGCAGCGCCGCGTAGACGTACTCGTCGAGGTCGAACGTGGTGAGCACGAGCACCTGACACAGTTGCTCCGCGACCAGCGTGCGGGTGGCGGTAATACCGTCCATCCCGGGCATCCGCAGGTCCATCAGCACCACGTCCGGCCGCAGCGCCCTTGCCTGGCGGATGGCGGACGCGCCGTCGGCGACCTCGCCCACCACGTCGATGCCGGGTGCGTTGTCCAGGAGCAGCACCAGGCCGGCGCGTATCGCGGCATGGTCGTCGGCTATCAGAACCTTGACTGTCATGACCTCGCCTGCATGATGGGCAGGACCGCGCGTACCAGCCAGCCCGCCTCCGACGGGCCGGCGGCGAGGGAACCCCCGACTGCGTTCGCGCGCTCCCGCATGTTGAGCAACCCGATACCGGTGCCGTTGCCGCTCGCCGACGCGGCCGGCAGATCGTTGACCACCTCGACGGTGAGCGAGCCGTCGAGGAGCCGGATCTCCACCCGTGCCCGCGCCTGCGGCGCGTGCTTCGTCGCGTTGGTCAGTGCCTCTTGAGCGATCCGGTACGCCGTGAGGTTGACCGCCGCCGGCAGGGTCACCGACTCGTCGATATCCGAATGCACCTCAATGTCCATCCCAGTCGCTCGCGCCGATTCCACCAGAGCCGACAGTTCGGAGAGTCCCGCCGGGGCGAGAGTCTCGTCCTTGCCGCTCCCGTCGGCACGCAGCAGTCTGATCATCGCCCGCATCTCCTCCAGTGCGTGCACGCTGTTCTCCCGTACCGACGTCAGCACCGACCGGGAGGCCTGCGGGGAGGCGTTGCCGAGCGACAGGACGGCTTCGGACTGGATGGCAATCGCGGAAAGATGCCCGGCGATCACATCGTGCAGGTCGCGTGCCATCTTCGCGCGTTCCGCGGCGACCGCGGCCCGCTGACCCAGCTCGCTGATCCTCCTCAACTGCGACGCGCTCGTGCGCTCGGCGCTGGCGATCTCCTTGTGCTGCCGGAGATTCGTCGCCCACCACATGGGGATGACGAGGAACGGCAACACCGCCAGCCCGGTCACGACGGCCGTCCGGACGTTCGGCGTGAGCACCATCATGACCCCGACCGACGCGATCGTGATAGCCGAGGTGATCGGGACCATGTCCCGGCTGAGCTGCCGTGGGCCGTACAAGGTCGCCGCGTAGAGCAGGTCGGCGAACACGATCAGCACCGCCATGCTCGCGCCGAAAACGCTGTCGGCGGCCAGCAGCGCGAACCCGATGGTGAGCGCCGTGACGGGTGCTCGACGCCGGAACAACTCCACGATGCAGATGCACCCGAACAGGACTGGATGCAGCCATGGCGGCGGTGCGAGGCTGGCCTCGAACAGCGGAGACCAGCCGATCATCAGGAGGAGAACGCCGATCGCGACCGAGCTTGCGGTGATGGCCAGATCCTGCTGCCAATCCGGCAGGTTCCGCAACCGGATGGTCGTGAGCGTGGTGCGAGGGAGCACATGTACATCCCAGCACAGCCGTGCCTGCAGGCACATCATACGAAGTGATGAGGCGCACTCGTCCGACTCGCCGATAGGCGCCGTCAGTCCGGCGCGATCATACTCACATAAGGCACTGAGTACATTTCGGCAGAATGGCGGCAGCGTGCAGGAGAACTATGCCAGCCGGGCCGGTGGCGGCCACCGGTTTTGAAGCGGGGGTCGCCGGACACCGAACGCCAAGGGCGCACCGTCGAGGGGACTGGCGAACAGGAGAAGAGAATGAGCGAGCATAACGAAAAGCGCGGCACGAAGAACGACCGCAAATGGGCGCCTTGGTACATCTACGTGGTGCTCATCATCGGCGGTAACTATATCAAACAGAGTTTTCTCGAGGACGCGCCGGTGGTCATCAACGTAATCGCGACCGTGATCGTCGCAGCCGCCATCTTCATCCTCATCACTGCGGTTTACCGGAGCATCTTCACAGGCCGGCGACGGTAGCCCTGACGACCGCCCGGCGTCTGGGGCCGTCCTGTTCACCAAGGATGTACGGTCACCGGCCGCGACCCTGTGACCAGCGGGCCCTGCCCCCGGTTTGTGGCGCCCGGTGACAGGGGAGATCCTGTAGGCATGAGCTATACGGTCCGGACGCCGGCGCGCTGTGCAGGGCGCGGAGAGCGGTGCTGTATGAGGGCGCCGTATGAGTGAGCATGATGTGTTCCTCGCCGACTGCCCCGCCCGCACCACGCTGGACTTGGTTGCTGACACCTGGTCGGTCGTCGTCGTGTTCGGGCTGGGAGGCGGTCCGCAGCGCTATAGCGACCTTCGCGACCGCATCGGCGGGATCAGCAAGAAGATGCTGACCCAGACACTGCGCAAGCTCGAGCGCAACGACCTCGTCGAGCGGCGAGCCTTGGCCACCGCACCTCCAGGCGTGGAGTATCGGCTGACCTCGCTTGGGCAGAGCCTGCTCGGGCCGGTTTCGGCGCTCGCCCGGTGGGCCGAAGAGCACGCCGAGGAACTTGCCGACGACGACCGCGCCTGACCCCGTGTAGGGAACCAAATGGTGCCCTACGTTCGCCTAGCGTTGCCGGCATGAGAATCGGAGTTCTTGGTGCCGGGACGATGGCAGACGCGCTCGGCACCCGGTGGGCGGCCGCCGGCCATGAGTTGATGGTCGCCGGCCGGACAGAGGGTAAGGCGCAGGCGCTGGCTCGCAAGTGGGGCGGTCGCGCAGGCAGTTTCAGGGAGGTGGCCGAGTTCGGCGACATCGCCCTGATCGCGGTCCTTTACCAGGGGATGTCGGCCACGCTGGCCGAGATAGGCGACGCGCTGCACGGCAAGCCGATCGTCGACTGCAACAACGCGGTCGAGATCGAGAGGTTCACGCTGGTCACAGAGCCCGGCCGGTCGATGGCGCAGGACATCGAGCGGGCAACTGGGGGACACGTCGTCAAGGCGTTCAACCTTTGCCATGCGCGCGTATGGGAGATGGAGCCGCCCCTGTTCGACAGCCGCCGTCTGGTCGTTCCGTACTGCGGTGACGACTCGGCCGCACGAGACATGACGCGGCAATTGATCGCCGACATCGGCGGTGAGCCGCTGTTGGTCGGCGACCTTCAGCACGCCCTCCATCTTGAGGCGATGGCCGCGATCGTGATCTCGCTGCTGTTCGGCGGACGTGATCCGCACACGGTCTTCAATCTCGTCGACCACGCCCCCGTCAGCACGAACGTGTAGCCGAATGCCCGGTCCGCGCCGCTGGGAGCACAGTCCCGGTGCGACGCGATGCAGATCTCGGATCCCATTCGGAAACCGTTCCTCCGGCCGATGTATGTCGGCGTCGCCGCGACCAGCCTGGAATGCATGATCAAAACGATGGTCGGAACGGCAGTCCTCGGGATGCTGCTCTCCTTGGCCGTTCCGGCGGCCGGCACCACCGCACCTCCGGAAGCCGTCGCCTGGACTCCATGCCCGGAAGATCCCGCAGTCGAATGTGGCACCGTTTCGGTGCCCATCGACTGGACGGAACGCGACGGAGATGCCGTCCAGGTGGCGCTGGCTCGCCGCAAGGCCACCCGCCCGGAGGACCGTATCGGGTCTCTGGTGATCAACCCCGGCGGACCGGGCGGCTCCGGGGTGGATGCCGTCCTGTCTGGTGGACAGTTCAGTACGGAGCTGACCAGCCGGTTCGACATCGTCGGTTTCGATCCGCGCGGCGTGGGCCGCAGCCACCCTGTCGTCTGCTCAAGTGAGCTGCTGTCCGCGGTGCCCTCGTCGCTGGGCAGCCAAGCCAACTTCGACCGGTGGCTCGATTACAACCGGCGGCCTCCTCAAACACCACCTCCCTGGGCGCGGCCCCTGGCACTCGTCGGATCTCCGGGCGAGCCGGTCTCAGTTGGCCCGCGCTCCCAGACGTCGTGGAGCTGCGAAGGGCCACAACCCCTACGCCTGCCTCAAGGCTCCATCGACATAGGTGGGACCGGGTGTGCCTCACAGCGTGTTGGGTTGGGGTGTGGTGGTGGTGAGGAGTTTCTCGACGAGGGTGCGTGCGTGTTTGGCGGGGCCTTGGGGGCCGAGGGATTGGCCTGAGGCGTGCAGGCCTTCGAAGACGAGGGTGAGGTGGTCGGCGAGTTCGGTGGGGTTGTCGGCTGTGAGTTGGTGGGTGAGTTGGCTGATGGTGTCGCGGAACCAGGATTTGGCGGTGACGGCGTTGCGGTGGGCGGGCAGGTCGGGGTCGGGGAATTCGGCCAGGGCCATGAGCATGGGGCAGCCGCGGTATTGCGTGGAGCTGACTTGCTGCAAGACGAGGTCGAAGATGGCCAGGATTTGGTCGTGTGGGTGGGGTGCGGCGTTGTGGATGGTGGTGGTGACTTGGTGGCGGAAGTCGTGATGGGTGTTTTCGACGTAGGCGCCGACGAGTCCGTCTTTTGAGGTGAACAGGCGGTACAGGGTGGTGGGGGCGACGTCGGCTTCGGTGGCGACGAGGTCGACGCCGGTGGCGCGGATGCCTTTTCGGTAGAACAGGTCGCCGGCGATGCGCAGCACGTGGGATCTGGTTTTGGCGGCGGTTCGGTGCACGGCGTCCCTTCCCGATTGCGATGTTAGGGTTCGTTCCCTATAGTCTAGCCGAAAGGGAACGATCCCTAACACCGGCGGGCGCCGCCCCCCCCTCCCCCTCCTGCCCACAGGCCCACCGGCAGGCAACTTGCAGGCAGGCAGGCAGGCGGGCAGGCAGGCAGGCGGGCAGGTCCGCGGGCGGACAAGACACACAGCCAGCGCCCCCCAACCGCGGCAACCACGCGTGATACGACAAGAAAGGAGCCCACATGACCAGCCGCCAAACGGCGCGCGGCCAGGGCAACACCGCCCTGGCCCTAGCGAGCCTGTTCCTCGGGACATTCGTCCTGGGCAGCGCCGAACTACTCCCCGTCGGCCTGCTCAACGTGATCGCCGCCGACCTGAAAGTGTCCATCCCAGCGGCCGGCGCCCTGGTAACCGCCTACGCCCTCGGCGTGGCCATCGGCGGCCCCCTGCTGACCGCCGCGACGATCAAACTGAACAAACGAACCGTCCTGGCCGCAGCACTACTGCTGTGCATCGCCAGCAACCTCGCCCCCGTACTGATCGCCGACTACACCCTGTTCATCACCGCCCGCGCCGTCACCGGCGCACTCGGCGGCCTGTTCGTCGCCGTCGCCTTCATCGCCGCCACCTCCATCGTCCCCCCCGAACGAATGGGCCGAGCCATCTCCGCCGTCTTCGGCGGCTTCGCCGTCTCCGGCGCCCTCGGCGTCCCCCTCGGCACCCTGATCGGCCAAAACCTGGGCTGGCGCGGCTCCTTCACCGCCGTCATCGCCCTGGCCGTCATCGCCCTGCTCGCCACCCTCACCCTCATCCCCTCCGTACCCAGCACCGGCACCGGCGCCGCCAACCAAGCCAAATACGCCTTCGCCCCCCGCGTCCTGGCCCTACTCGCCCTGCAAGCCCTCGCCTTCGCCTCCCTGTATGCCGCCCTGACCTACATCGTGCCCTTCCTGCAAACCATCACCGGCATCTCCGGCCCCCTCATCAGCGCCTTCCTGCTGGCCTACGGCGCCGCCAGCGCCGCCGGCTCCATCGCCGGCGGCCGCTTCGCCGACAACAACGCCGCCCGCACCCTGACCCTCGCCTCCACCGCCGTCGCCCTCAGCCTGCTGGCCCTCTACTTCGTCGGCACCATCGCCCTCCTGGTCATCCTCGCCCTCCTGGCCTGGGGCCTGTTCGCCATGGGCATGGTCCCCTCCCTGCAATACCGCGTCGTCACCCTGGCCGGCCCCGGCGGCGCACTAGCCTCCTCCCTGCCCGCCTCAGCCGCCAACCTCGGCATCGCCGCCGGCTCCCTCGCCGGCGGCGCCGCCATCAGCACCTACACCGCCACCGCCCCCGTCCTCACCGCCCTCATCATCGCCGCCATCACCATCCCCGTCGCCTGGGCCACCAGCTACCTCAAACCCCCCACCACCCCAACCA
>NZ_VCKX01000291.1 GCF_005889725.1 Nonomuraea zeae | reverse complement strand
GGCTGGGACCGGGCGCTTACGGGGGCGCTCTGCGCGGCGGCCGGGGTGCCGGTGGTCGTGGAGGCGGTGGCCAAGGGGCATCGGCATCGGGCCGTCGTCGCCACCGGATGGCCGCTTACCCGCTGGCTCAGGAGGTTCAGGCCCGATCCGTTGCGCAGGCTGCGCATCGGCGTCGCCCAGCCGGGGAGACCGGACCGGGAGCTCGTCGGCCGTACCTCGGTTCCCGGGGCGTCGGCCGTACAGCGGGCTCAGGTCGAGACGGCGATCAGGGACGTCGGCGAGGCGGCCGCGTCCGGGCTGCCCGGGCCGTGGGCGGTGGCGGTGCGGCAGGCGGCGCGCGCCCGCTCGGACGAGCTCGCCGACGCGGTGGACAAGGCGGTGGCCAAGACGTCCGTCGGTGCGACGCGCCGCCCTCGGTGGTGGCGGGCGGTGAACGTCCTGCAGTGGCTGGTGTTCGCGACCATGCTGGCCGGTGCGCTGTGGCTGGGCGGGCTGTTCGGGATGGACTATCTCCGGCTGCCCCAGCCGCCGCTCCCGACCGTCGGCGTGGTGCCGTGGCCGACCGTGCTGCTGGTCGGAGGGGCGCTGGCCGGGGTCCTGATCGCGGTGCTGTCCAGGCTGGCCGCGTGGGCGGGCGGCCGGCGCAGAGCCCGCCGTACGGCCAAGGCCCTGCGCGCCGCCATCGGGCAGGTCGGGCACGCGTACGTGCTGGAGCCCGTGGAAGCGGAGCTGGACCGGCACGCCCGCTTCGCCGAAGCACTCGAACTGGCCCGAGCCTGAGCCCGCCCCTCGGGTGCCTGTCCCGGGCACCCGGGCCGGGTTGGCCGTGGGTTCCTTCGTGAGGCCGGGTTAGCGAGGCCGGTCAGGTGCGGGTTCGGGGGAGGAGCACGCCGGCCAGGGCCGCCCCCAGCAGTGCCGACGCCGAGGCGGCCAGGAAGGGCGCCGAGGCGCCGAAGTGCTGGCCGACACCCCCGGCCAGCACCACCGCCCAGAACATCGGCAGCGCCTCGATCACCACCAGCGACGCCAGCACGATCCCGAGCACCAGCATGAGCGCCACCAGCCGCGCCTGGACGCCGGCGCCCCACGAGCGGGAGCCGTAGATCGCGGCCCCCGCGATCCCGCCCACCGACAGCGCCGCCACCAGCAGTCCCGTCGCCGCGGGCGCGTCCCTGGCGACCGCGAGCGCGGGCAACCCCACTTGCAAGGCCCCGAGGGTCCCGCCGAGCAGCAGCACCACGGCCAGCAGCACCAGCATCCGGCGGTCGGCGAACACCCGTCCCCGCTCCGGCGGCCGGGCGGCCGAGCCCGCCCGTAACGCCCGCGAGAAGGCCAGCGTTCCGGCCCCCGCCGCCACGGCCACCAGGCCCAGCGCCAGAGAGGCGGAGGCCACCGCGATCACCAGCCCGAATGCCAGCGGCCCGATGAGCATGGCCAGCTCCTGCACGAGGTACACGAGGCTGTAGGCGGCGGTCCGTCCCTCGCCCGGCAGGCGGCGGCCCCATTCGATCCGCATGCTGACGGAGATCGGCGGCAGCCCGAGCCCGGCCACCCAGGCCAGCGCCACCACGCACCACCACGGCCATCCGCCCACCGCGCAGGCCACCAGCGCCACCAGCCCAGCGACGTGCAGCAGCGCGGTGACGGCCAGCACCGGGCGGGCTCCTCGCCGGTCCATGAGCCGCCCCTGGACCGGCCTGCCCATGCCCGCCCCGGCGGAGAACGCCGCCGCGGTCGCCCCGGCCAGTGCCAGCGAGCCGCTCTCCTGCTGCACGACGAGCACGGTCCCGACCGGCGCGACCTGCTGCGTGAGCTGTGCCAGGAAGCCGAGCACGCCCTGCGCCGCCACCCCGGGAAGGCGGAGCAGCCGGTGGTACGGCACGCTCGCTCCCATATGCCGCACGCTACCCCCGAGATCAGGACGTGGGGCAGCCGTTGGCCTGGTTGCGCCGGTCGATGCTCTTCTGGGGCGTCGCCTTGGCGTGCGCGTACACGACGGCCAGCTCGGACGAGTGGAGAGAGCCGCCGCTCACGAACCAGCGGTCGGGCACGGATTTCCGCAGCTCGTAGCCGGCCTTGATGTCGGTGGGGTCGAACACCATGAATTCCTCGATGTCCACCCCGCGCTCCCTCAGCATCGTCCGTACCTCGGCGACGGTCTTGTTGCGGTACGGCACGCAGTGCAGGGGCTCGCCCTTGACGTCCCAGGAGGTGAAGCCGTGATAGCGCTCGCCGGGCTTGGCCTTCCGGCCGACCTCGATCCGCGCGGTGCCCTTGAAGCCGACGGGGATCTTCACCCCGATGGCGCAGCCGTCCAGCTTGTCGCACGGCCCTGGCGGGTAGATGCCCTTGATGTCGGTGATGTAGTTCAGGTCCGGAGCGGTGGGGAAGACCTGGCCCTCGAAGGCCGCCGAGGCGGGCACCACGATGAGCGAGACGTCCAGCCCCACCGAGCGCAGCTGCTCCTCGTACGTCTCGGGTGCGGCGTAGAGGTCCTTGATCTGGATGACGTAGTAGCCGCCCTCCTGCCGGATGTCGAGCGCGGCGGCGTAGGAGGCCGGCAGCAGCCAGGTCACCGCCACGACGGCGGCGGTCAGCAGGGCGCCCGCCGGGATGGCCACCCGCCGGCGCGGCCTTCTGCGGGCCTTGCCCGGAGTGGGCTCGCTCGCCATGATCTCGTGCATCAGGTCGCGAGCGTCCTCGCCGACCTCGGTGACGGGCGGCGCCGCGAACCGGGCGACGATCCGGTCGATGTCCTGGGTCATGACCGCCCCTTCGCGAGAGAGACGGCACGGGCGCCGAAGCCGGTGAGGTCGGGGTCCTGCTCGGCCAGCTCCTTGGCCAGCCGTTTGCGGGCGCGGTGCAGCCGGATCCTGGCGGCTCCGCGTGAGCAGCCGAGCACCTTCGCGATCTCGGGCCCGGTGAGCCCCTCCCAGGCGGTGAGCGCGAGCAGCTCCCTGTCGTCGTCGGAGAGCCGCTTGAACGCCTCGTACGCGGAGTCGTGCTGGACGACGGTGTCCGCCCAGGTCGTGACCTCCGCGCGCAGCCGGACGGCCAGGGCGGTCCTGCGTTCCTCGGCGCGGAAGTGGTTGGCGAGCACGCGCCTGGCGACCCCGTACAGCCAGAGCCTGGCCTCGTCGCCCTCCGGGACGTCGTCCAGCCGGCGCCAGGCCGTGGTGAACGTCTCCGCGATCACGTCCGCGACGTCGTCGGGGGAGCTGGCGCGCCGCCTGACGTAGGTGGCGATGGCGGGATAGTGCGTCATGTACATCTCCTCGAAGCGCGGTCCGGGCTCAGGCGGGCCCATGCGGTGGTCCTTCCGATCGGCGAACACACCTGAGGAGATGTCTGGATAAGTCGGAGTGTTTCACTCGGTTCCGAGGGAGTCGGCGACCGCGCGCAGGGCCGACAGGAGCGGGCGCAGGAGGGGATGGGACTCGGCGCCACGGCGTACGGCGGCGAAGACCCGGCGCTCGGGCCCGGGGGTGTGGCGCACGGCGACCCCGGGCAGCGCCATGTCACGCAGCGCCAGCCGGGGCACCAGCGCCACCCCCACCCCGGCGCCCACCAGGGCGACCACGGCGCGGAAGTCGTCGGAGCAGTGTGCCAGGTTCGGGGTGAACCCCGCCTGCTGGCACGCGAACGTGATCACGTCGTGCACCGGGTTGCCGGGGTAGGGGCCGATCCAGGTCTCGGCGGCGAGCGACACCAGGGTGGCCGACTCGGCGGCGGGATGGTCGTGGGGGAGCACCAGGTCGAAGGGCTCGGCGTAGAGGGGCAGACGCGACAGGCGGCGGTCGGCGGCGTCGGGCGCGCCCCGGTACTCGACCGTGACGGCCAGGTCGGCCTCGCCGTCCAGCAGCATGGCCAGGCTGTGGTCGCCCTCGGCGTCGAGCACGCGGACGTGCAGCCCGGGGGCGGTGGTCCGCAGCACGGCGATGGCGGGGGAGAGCGCGGCGCTGATCGCGGTGGCGAAGCAGGCCACCGTGACCTCGCCCGCCTCGCCCGTCGTGTACGCGGCCACCTCGGCCTCGGCGCGTTCGAGCTGGGCGAGCACCTCGTTGGCATGGCCGACCATGATCTTGCCGACGGCGGTGAGGTGGACGCCGCGGCCGTCACGGGTGAACAGCCGGTGGCCCACCTCGTGCTCCAGCGCGACGAGCTGCTGGGACACGGCGGAAGGGGTGAGGTGCAGCGCCGCAGCGGCGGCGGTGACCGTGCCGTGGTCGGCCACCGCGCGCAGCGTGCGCAGCCGCCGCGTGTCTATCACGCTGCGAGAATACTCACCCCAGGCCGCTCACGAACCGCCCGCCGTCCGGGACCCGCGCCCCCGCAGGCCGCGGCACACTCTCGCGGGACGGCCCGCTCTCGGGACGGCAGACCCTCGCGGGACGGCCCGCTCTCGGGACGGCAGACCCTCGCGGGACGGCGCGCGCCGTGGAGGTGCGGCTCAGCCGCGGGCCTGGATGAACGCCTGCACCGCGCGCTCGACGTCCTCGGCCGAGTGCGCGGCCGAGAGCTGGACCCGGATCCTGGCCTGGCCATGCGGCACGACGGGATAGGAGAAGCCGATGACATAGATGCCGAGGTCGAGCAGCCGCTCGGCCATGGCCGCGGCCTCGGCGGCGTCGCCGATCATCACGGGCACGATCGGGTGCTCGCCGGGCAGGACGTCGAACCCGGCCTCGGTCATCGCCTTGCGGAAGTACGCGGTGTTCGAGCGGAGCCGCTCACGGGCCTCGCTGGAGGTCTCCAGCAGGTCGAGGATGCGCAGCGACGCGGAGGCGATCACCGGGGCGAGGGAGTTGGAGAACAGGTAAGGGCGCGAGCGCTGCCGCAGCAGCTCGCAGATCTCCTTGCGGGCCGAGACGTAGCCGCCACTGGCCCCGCCGAGCGCCTTGCCCAGCGTGCCGGTGACGATGTCGATCCGGTCGGTGACGCCGTGCAGCTCGGGCGTGCCGCGGCCGGTCGGGCCGACGAAGCCGACGGCGTGGGAGTCGTCGACCATGACCATGGCGTCGTACTGATCGGCCAGGTCGCAGATCTCCCGCAACGGCGCGAAATATCCGTCCATGGAGAACACGCCGTCGGTCACGATCAGCCGCCGCCGCGCGTCCGCCGACTCCTTCAGCCTGGACTCCAGCTCGGCCATGTCGCGGTTGGCGTAGCGGAAGCGCTGGGCCTTGGAGAGCCTGATGCCGTCGATGATGCTGGCGTGGTTGAGCGCGTCGGAGATCACCGCGTCCTGGGCGTCGAGGATCGTCTCGAACACGCCGCCGTTCGCGTCGAAGCAGGAGCTGTAGAGGACGGTGTCCTCCATGCCGAGAAAGTCCGACAGGCGGGCTTCGAGCTCCTTGTGCACCTCCTGGGTGCCGCAGATGAACCGTACGGAAGCCATGCCGAAGCCCCACCGGTCCAGCGCCTGCTTGGCGGCCTCCACCACGGCCGGGTCGTCGGCCAGGCCCAGGTAGTTGTTGGCGCAGAAGTTCAGCACCTCGCGACCGGCCACGCTCACCTGGGAGCTCTGCGGGGTGGTGATCACCCGTTCGGGCTTGAGCAGCCCGGCCTCGGTGATCTCGTCGAGCGTCGTACGCAGCTGCTCGCGCACGTTTGTGAACATCAAGAGCTCCAATCCAGGATGACCTTGCCCGTGCGGCCGCTCGCGGCCGTGTCGAAGGCGTCGTCGAAATCGCGGTACGAGAAACGATCGGTGATCACCGGGGAGAGATCGAGGCCCTTCTCCAGCAGGACGGACATGTTGTACCAGGTCTCGAACATCTCTCGCCCGTACACGCCCTTGATGGTGATCATCGACGTCACGATCGTGGCCCAGTCGACGGCGAACTCCTCGGCGGGCAGCCCGAGCATGGCGATCTTGCCGCCGTGGGTCATGTTCGCGATCATGTCGCGCATGGCGCCCGGGTTGCCGGACATCTCCAGCCCCACGTCGAAGCCCTCACGCATGTGGAGCTGCCGCATGCCCTCGGCGATCGTGGCCCTGGAGACGTTCAGGGCGAGCGAGACGCCGAGCTTGCCGGCCAGGTCGAGCCGCTCGTCGCTGACGTCGGTGATCATCACGTTGCGCGCGCCCACGTGGGTGGCCACGGCCGCCGCCATGAGCCCGATCGGGCCCGCGCCGGTGATCAGCACGTCCTCGCCGACCAGGGGGAAGGACAACGCGGTGTGTACGGCGTTCCCGAACGGGTCGAAGATGGCCGCCACGTCGGGATGGACCGGCACCCGGTGCACCCAGACGTTGGCGGCGGGCAGCGTGACGAATTCGGCGAAGGCGCCGTCCCTGTTGACCCCCAGCCCGATCGTGTTGCGGCACAGGTGCCTGCGGCCCGCCATGCAGTTGCGGCACTTGCCGCAGACGAGGTGCCCCTCGCCGCTGACGAGGTCGCCGACGGAGATGTCCTCGACGCCCGGCGCCACCTCGACCACGTGCCCGGAGAACTCGTGTCCCACGATGAGCGGCAGCTCCAGAGTATGCCGCGCCCAATCATCAAATTTGCGGATATGTAGGTCAGTGCCACAAATGCCGGTCTTCACCACCCGGACCTTGACCTCGCCCGGGCCCACCTCGGGCTCGGGCACCTCGACCAGCCGGAGTCCAGGCTCGGGCTTCTCCTTGACCAGCGCTTTCATGGCTCCATCCCCCTAGGTCCGAACCTAACGCACTGTGCCCGTTCCCCTCCGAGCATGTCCATCGAAGGATTCTTAAGTGCCCCCACAGCTCAGCTTCACGCGGCGGCCCGGCCAGGAGCAATTACGCAAGATATTTGACTTAGTAGGATGGCGGGACTAGACCTCAGGAGGACTCGGTGCGACAGCAGAGCGGCGACGCCTCCCTCTTGCGCAGGCTCAACTCGGCGGCCATCCTCCGCATCCTGCGCGAGACAGAGGTGGCCACGCTGTCGGAGCTGGCCAGGGCGGCCCGCGTGTCGCGGCCGACCGCCGAGGTGATCGTCGAGGACCTGGTCGCCGACGGCTGGGCCGAAGAGTGCGAGGAGGACCAGGGCGACCGCCAGCGCGGGCGGCCGGCCCGGCGCTTCAGGTTCCGCGCCGCGTCCGGGCACGTGATCGGCGTCGGCATCGGCGCCTCCCGGCTGCGGGCCATGGTCGCCGACCTCAACGGCACGATCGTGGCCACCCACCGTGTGCCCAACCACCGCGACATGCCCGCGGAGGAGCGGCTGGAGGCCGTCGCCGAGCTCGCCGCCACGGTCGCCGCCCAGGCCGGGCTGGCCGTCGCGGACGCCGCCGCCGTCGGAGTGGGCACCACGGGCACCGTGGACGGCGCGGGCCGGGTGGTCAAGAGCATCGCGCTGTCCGGCTGGACGGGCCTCGACCTGCAGGGCGAGCTGCGCCGCAGGATCCCGGCCCCCGTGCTGGTCGAGAACGACATGCGGCTCGCGGTGCTGGCCGAGCACTGGCGCGGCGCGGCCCAGGGCCGTGACGACGTGGTCTACCTCTTCACCGGCGACCGGATCGGGATGGGCCTGCTCATCGGCGGGCGCCCGCACCGGGGCGCGCACGCGGCCTCCGGCGAGATCGGCGCCCAGCCGCACGAGAACTGGGCCGCCTTCCGGCACGTGATGGACTACGCGATGGCGGCGGAGCCGGGCGAGCTGCGCTCCAGCCGGCAGAGCGCCGAGTTCGCCATCGCCAGGGCGCGGGCGGGCGAGGAGAAGGCCGAGCAGGCGGTCAAGGAGTTCGCGCGCGGCCTGGCCGCCGGGCTGATCACGGTGGTCAACCCGCTCGACCCCGACCTGGTCGTGATCGGCGGGAGCCTGTCCTCGGCCGGCGACCTGCTGGTCGCGCCGATCAAGGAGCTGTTCGAGGACTACTGCCTCTATCCACCCGAGGTCGTGGCCTCCGGGCTGGGCAGCGAGTGCATCACGCTCGGAGCGGTGCGGCTGGCTCTGGACCAGGCCGACCGGCTGCTGTTTACCCAACCTTCTTAAGTAACTATCCCGTCACGAGGCCCGTGTTCCCTGGTCATGCGCGGGCGTCGTGCGCGGAGTTGCTCGATTAACACTAGTTATTTGCATAAATAGCCGCTAATCTCCAGCCCATGCTTGAGCGCCTGAGACGCGACTGGACGCTGCTGGCGTTGTGCTTGCCAGGTGTCCTCTACTTCGTGACGTTCTTCTACGTGCCCCTGCTGGGCAACGTGATCGCCTTCAAGGACTACGCGCCGTTCCTCGGCATCTCGGGCAGCCCGTGGGTGGGCCTGGACAACTTCGTGGCGCTACTCGAAGAGCCGGAGTTCTGGAGCGCGGTCGGCAACACCCTGCAGATCACCGCCCTGCAGCTCGTCCTCTACTTCCCCGCGCCGATCGCGCTCGCGCTCCTGCTGAACTCCCTGGTCGGACACCGGATCAAGCGCTTCATCCAGACCGTGGTCTACCTGCCGCACTTCCTGTCGTGGGTCGTGGTGGTCGCGATGTTCCAGCAGGTCATCGGGGGCGCGGGCACGGTGAGCACGTTCCTGAACTCCCACGGGATCACCATCGGCAACCTGATGTCGAACGCGGACACCTTCAAGCTCCTCGTGACCGCGCAGGTGATCTGGAAGGACTGCGGGTGGGGGACGATCATCTTCCTCGCCGCGATCACCGCCATCGACATGAGCCACTACGAGGCCGCGGCCATCGACGGCGCCGACTGGAAACGCCGCCTGTGGCACGTGACGCTGCCCGGCATCCGCTCGGTGATCCTCATGATGCTCATCCTGCGGCTGGGCGACATCCTGTCCGTCGGGTTCGAGCAGATGGTCCTGCAACGGGACGCCGTGGGCGCGGGAGCGGCCGAGGTGATCGACACCTACGTCTACTACCACGGCATCCGCGACGGTGACTGGGGGATGAGCACCGCGGCGGGGCTCATGAAGGGGCTCATCGGCGCGGCGCTGATCTACGCGGCCAACAAGCTCGCACACCGCTTCGGAGAGCAGGGGATCTACCGATGAGAGCGCCGTGGATGGAGCGCCCCACTGTGGCGGGGCGCACGCTCAAGTTCGTCGTGCTGGCCGCGATCACGCTGATCGTGCTGTATCCGTTCGGGCTGGCGGTGGGCACGAGCCTGATGGGCCGCGCGGAGAGCATCGCCAACGGCGGCAGCTACGTGCTGTGGCCCTCGCACCCCACCTTCGAGGCGTACGAGCTGATCCTGTCCGGCGGCTCGGTCACCAGGTCGGTGCTGATCAGCATCGGCATCACGCTCACCGGCACCGCGCTGAGCCTGATCTGCACGGTCTTCCTCGGGTACGCGCTGTCGCGCCGCGGCATGCTCGGCGGCAAGCCGATCCTGCTGATGGTGCTGGCCACGTTCCTGTTCACGCCGGGCATGATCCCGAGCTACCTCATGGTCAAAGAGCTCGGGATGATCGACACCTACCAGTCGCTCATCGTCCCGGTGCTCGTCAACGCCTTCAACGTGGTCGTCGTCCGGTCGTTCTTCCAGAACCTGCCGGAGGAGCTGTTCGAGGCCGCGCGCATGGACGGGTGCGGCGAGTTCCGGATGATGTGGCGGATCGCGCTGCCGCTGTCGAAGGCGGTCATCGCGGTGGTCGGCCTGTTCTACGCGGTCTCGTACTGGAACACGTTCTTCACCGCGATCCTCTACATCAACGACCAGACCAAGCATCCGATCCAGGTCGTGCTGCGGCAGTACATCTTCCGCGGCACCGCGGCCACCGGCTCGGACGTGGCGATCGTGCGGGACCTGCCCGCCTCGTCGGTGCAGATGGCGGTGCTGATCACCGCGCTCGTGCCGATCCTGCTCGCCTACCCCTTCCTCCAGAAGTACTTCACCAAGGGCGTCCTGACCGGCGCCATCAAGGGCTGAACCCCCCGGTTTACAGGGAGAGACCATGTCATCAACCATGTCCCGTCGCGGATTCCTCGGACTCGCGCTCGCCGGCGCCACGGTCGCCGGGCTCGCCGCCTGCGGGGGTGAGGGCGGCGCGGCAGGCGTGCGGAAGGGCGGCGCCGAGCTGTCCAAGAAGCTGACGCTGCCCGCGTACACGGCGGCCAAGATCCCCACGCCTGACCTGCCCATCGACGCGGGGCAGGACCCGGCGTACCTGAAGTATCCGGCCGAGCTGGTCAAGTCGGTCGCCGCACCGCCCGGCGACGGCAAGAAGATCACCTCGCTCACCCAGACGTGGGACGTGGCGCCGCCGGCGCCCGGCCGGAACGCCTACCTCCAGGAGCTGAGCAAGGCCCTGGGCTCCGAGTGGAGCATGAACATCGTGGTCGGCGACGGCTACCCGGACAAGTTCAACGCGATCATCGCCAGCGACGACCTGCCGGACCTGGTCTGGTTCCCGCCGAACCAGGGCCTGCAACGGGTGCCCGAGCTGCTGGAGGCCAAGTTCCACGACCTGACGTCGCACCTTAGCGGGGACGCGATCAAGAAGTATCCCAACCTGGCCAACCTGGGCGACGTGACCTGGAAGTCCGCCGTCACCAACGGGAAGCTGTTCGGCGTGGCGGTCGCCTACAGCAGGTTCGGGCAGGTGTTCCTGGTCGACCAGGACTACTGGGCGCCGGTCGGCGGCACCAGCTTCACCTCGGCCGACGACTTCCTGGACAAGGCCAAGCAGCTGCTCGACGTGAAAAAGAACAAGTACCCGCTCGAACCGTCGTACTACAACCACGTCCACATGTTCAGCCACTGGTACGGCGCCCCGAACACGTGGAAGCTCGCCGGCGGCAAGCTCACCCACCAGTTCGAGACCCCCGAGTACCAGGCCGCGCTGGAGCTGGCGGTCAAGTGCTTCAAGGCGAACCTGTTCTGGCCCGACCCGGCCCTGGCCACCATCAAGGACAAGGTCGCCAACGGCCAGATCGGCGCGTACGTCGAGTCGTTCCCCGGTTTCCTGAACGACGCCAAGACCCAGAAGTACAACCTCGGCGCCATCGTGCCCTTCGCCGCGACCCCCGGGTCCAAGCCCGTCTACAACGCCGGTCTGGGGTCGGTAGGCTTCACCTCGATCAGCAAGAAGGTGCCCGCCGAGCGGGTCGAGACCCTGCTCAAGGTGCTCGACTACCTGGCGGCCCCGTTCGGCACGGAGGAATATCAGCTCGTCAACTTCGGCATCGAGGGCACCCATTTCACCAAGAAGGACGGCGACCTGGCCTTCACCGACAAGGGCGCGGCCGAGGTGCCCACCACGCAGCAGCCGATCTCGTTCGTGATCGGGTCGCCCTCCGCGCTCTTCCTGCCCGGGCAGCCCGAGCGCACGAAGCTCATTCACGACTTCGAGACCAAGGTCGCGCCGATGCTGCAGGAACGCGTCACGACGGGCCACTTCTCGGACACCTACACGCAGAAGAACGGCGAGCTCAGCACCATGGGCACGGACATGGTCGTGGACATCGTCACCGGCCGCAAGCCGCTCTCGGACTGGCCGGCCTTCGTCAAGAAGTGGCTGGGCAAGGGCGGCGAGGCGATGCGGGCCGAGTACGAGGCCTCCATCGCCAAGGGTTGATCGTTTTGTTGAAAGGACACCAGTGGAAGACCTGCGCATCGGAGTGATCGGCCTCGGCCTGCGGACGAGCCTCGCCCTCGCGGCCCACCGGCCGGGGAAGGGCTCGGTCGTGACCGCGCTGTGCGACTCCGACCCGGCCGTGCTCAAGAGGCAGGCCGGGAGGTTCGAGGCGGAGTACCTGACCGAGGACTACCGCGAGCTGCTCGACCGGCCGGACCTCGACGCGATCGTGGTGAACACGCCGGACGACACCCACGAGCGGCTGGCCATCGACTGCCTGGAGGCCGGCAAGCCGGTCTACCTGGAGAAGCCGATGGCCATCACGGTGGAGGGCTGCGACAACATCCTGCGCGCCGCCCGCCGGACCGGCACCAAACTGTACGTCGGGCACAACATGCGGCACATGGGCGTGGTCCGCCTCATGCGGGACATCATCCGGAAGGGCGTCATCGGCGAGCCGAAGACCGTCTGGGTGCGGCACTTCGTGTCCTACGGCGGCGACTACTACTTCAAGGACTGGCACGCCGACCGCACCCGTACGACCGGGCTGCTGCTGCAGAAGGCGGCGCACGACCTCGACGTCATCCACTGGCTCGCGGGCGGCTACACCACCAGGGTGAACGCCTTCGGCGACCTCATGGTCTACGGCGACCTGCCGCGCCGCGAGCCGGGCACGCCGCGGCCCGAGGGCTGGCTGAAGGACTTCGACTGGCCGCCCACGGCCCGCCGCGACCTGCACCACGTCGTGGACGTGGAGGACGTGTCGGTGATGAACATGCGGCTGGACAACGGTGTCATCGCCGCCTACCAGCAGTGCCACTTCACGCCCGACTACGTGCGCAACTACACGGTCATCGGCACCGAGGGGCGGCTGGAGAACTTCGGCGACGGGCCGGGGGACACGGTCAAGGTGTGGAACACGGGGCCCGCCGGGTATCGCGGCGAGGGCGACATCACGTACAAGGTGCCTGCGGCGCAGGGGTCGCACGGGGGCGCGGACCCGGAGATCCTGGCGGAGTTCTGCCGGTTCGTCCGGGACGGCGGCGTCACGGACACCTCTCCGGTGGCGGCGCGGATGAGCGTGGCGGCCGGGTACATGGCCACGATGTCGCTGCGGGACGGGGGCATGCCGTACGACGTGCCGGCCCTGGATCCGGAGCTGGCCGCGTACTTCGACAACGGGCAGCGCTGATCTCCCGGAACCAGGGCGGCCGACCGGACAGTACCTATGTGTGGATATGTCGACACGTGGCCGTATACGTGACGGGGACAAGGCGGCCTTCGGCCAGCTCTTCGACGAGTGCTCGAAGGCCGTCTACAACCATGCCTTCCGCCTGACCGCCGACTGGTCGGCGGCCGAGGACGTGATGGCGCTGACGTTCCTCGAAGCCTGGCGGCTGCGCGCGAAGATCGACGCGGAGGGCGGCTCGTTACGGCCGTGGCTGCTCGGCATCGCCACGAACGTCGCCCGCAACGTGCGCCGGGCCGCGCGCCGCCATGACGACGCCCTGGCCAGGCTGCCGAGGGGCGAGGAGACGCCGGACTTCGCCGACGAGGTCGTGGGCCGCATCGACGACGCCGAGCGGCTGGCCGCCGTCCGCCAGGCGTACGGGCGGCTGCGGCGCCAGGAGCAGGACGTGTTCGCGCTGTGCGTCTGGGCGGGACTCGACTACGCCCAGGCGGCCGAGGCGCTCGGCATCCCGGTGGGCACCGTGCGGTCCCGGCTGTCGAGGGCGCGCAAGAAACTCGCGGGCACCGGGGAACCGCCGCCCGGCCCCCGACAGGTAATAGGTGACCGCGGCCCCGCGAAGGAGGAGATCCGATGAACTGGCCGGCCGAACGCGATCTTCCTGAGGGCCGTCACCGATTGCTCAAGGAGTTCGTGATGACCGAGATCGACGACCAGCCGCGCAGGCGGCGGTTCCGGCGGCTCCCGCGCCCCGCCGTCCTGGCCCCAGCTCTGGGCCTGGTGGCCGCCGTGGCCGTGGCCGTGGCCGTGCCGCTGCTGCTCGGCGGCGGGCCCGCGTACGCGGTGGACAGGAGCGCCGACGGCCTCCTCCACATCACCATCAACGAGGCCAAGGACCCGGACAAGCTCCAGGCCGACCTGCGGGACATGGGGGCCGATGTGGTGGTGAACTACATCCCGTCCGGCAAGAAGTGCAGCCCGCAGCCGCGCAGCAGCCGCTTCCTCGACAAGGAGGAGGCGCCGCTCGTGGTATGGCCCGGGCCGGAGGAGTACGGGGAGGGCTTCACCATCGACCCGCGGGTGATCGGTCCCGGGCAGACGGGGGTGCTGGAGTTCAGCGTCTCCGAGCGGCCCGGCAGGGTGGTGGCGGGGATCTGGGCCAGGGTGGGCGAGGCCCCGATCGCCGACTGCGAGCTGGTGGACACCAAGGACGCGCCGCTTTCGCACTGATTCACAGGGGGACGATGCCCGCCACGCGAACCGCGCGGCGGGCATCGTCGCGCAGGTGGGGACTCCAGGACTGGAAATACCGTTCCAACCATGCAACACTGTTGCAAGATTGGAACATGGTTGGTCGAGGAAGACATCAGCACAACGAGATCAATGCGGTCCTCAAAGTGATCCGCAAGATCGAGTCGTTGACTGTGGTGGAGAGCCACAATGGGCACCGCTGGGGATGGGTCGAATGCAGTTGCGGGGTCAAGCCGCACTCCATCTGGTGCACACCACGCAACCCGGGGAACCACGCGAGAAACATCCTCGAATGGGCGGGCGAGCATGTCACCTGCGGCACGAGCAAGGAGGACTCATGACCACCTGGAACTTCCGCGTCATACTCAACCGGGAGCCTACCGATGAGGAGATCATCGCGCTCTACGACGCGGGCCTGGACGACTGCTCGGTCGCGGGAGGCCGCGAGGGCGACATGCACCTCATGTGCACACGTGAGGCGGACAATCTGCTCGACGCCATCGCGTCGGTGCTCATCGAGGTCAGGACGGTCCCCGGCTTGTGGGCGGTGGGCGTCGGACAGGGCGACGGGGTGACGCTGGGCGACGCGGCGCGGCGGCACGGCGGCCGGACGCAGGCCAGTCTGCGGCAGCTCGCCAGCGGGCAGCGGGGGCCTGGTGGCTTCCCCCGGCCCGTCATCGAAGCTGACAACATCAGCATCTACTCCTGGGCGGAGGTCTCGGACTGGCTGCGGGTCAAGATGGGGGATGACATCCCGGCGGTGCCACGTGACATCGCGCTGGCCGACGCGGCGGTCAAGCTCGCCTGCCGGGCCAGGGCCGCCCACCAGGAGACACGGGTCCGCCACCTGGTCGGCGTCGCCTGAGCTCGCCGGCCGGACCACCCCCGCACCGGCC
>NZ_VCKX01000290.1 GCF_005889725.1 Nonomuraea zeae | reverse complement strand
CCACCGGATCCGCCCGCGCCGCCCAAGCCGTCCGCGCCGCCCTCCATGCCCGCAGCGCTCGCCGCGCTCACATCCTCAGCGTCCGTGCTCTCAGCGTCTGGGTCCCCAGCGCTCGCGTCGGCTGGGCGGGCCTCGTCCGTGGGAGTTTCCCCGGGCCGGGCCTTCTCCGGACCGGCATCCTCGGAGCCGGCGGCCGCCTCCGGGCGGGTGTCCTCAGCAAGATCCTGCTCGGTCGTCATGTCGACTCCTCACGGCGGCGGGCGGCCCGGCCCACCGCGATCCAGCCCACGATGCCACCACTCGCCACGACGGCGAGGAATATCGCGGCAATCAGCGGAGCGGTGTCCGGCGGGGTACGGGAAGCGGTCCTCGTGGCGGCCACCCCGCTGGGCGACGCGGCGGCCTCCTCGGTCTCGTCCGGCAGCGGCCCAGTGTCCTGTGCCGGGTCCTGCGCCGGGTCCTGCGCCGGGTCCTGCGCCGGGTCCTGCGCCGTGGCCGGCACGGACGGCGACGGACGCCCAGCGGCCCCCCGCCGGTCGTCACGGGCGTCGGCGGCGGGCGCGCGGTCGGGGCAGGCCCGCAGGCGCGGCACGGACGGCGGTCCGACGGGCCCGGCGTACTCCTCTGCCGGCGTCGGCCCGCCGGGCACGCTGAAGACGAACGCCGCCTTGCCGTAGACGGTGCCGTCGCGCCGGTCGCTGATGTCGTCGGCCAGGCTGAGCGCCGTAGGGATGATGCTCAGCAGGTGGTGCACGTTCCGCTCGGTCTTCGCCGAGAACGCCGGCTCGTGCGGCAGCCCGGCCGCCGTCAGCAGGCACGAGAACCCCGGCCTGGACTTCCTGACGGCCTCGTCGATCTGCGCGAACACGCCCGGCCCCTGGTCGAGGAAGGGGTACAGGTCAGTACGCGAGGCGCGCAGCGCGGCCGTCACCGTGCTCAGGTCGCCGATCCCGGCGGCCAGCTCCCCCCGCTTCCCCGCGAGCGTGTGGGTGAGCCGGGTGAGCTGCACCGACAGCTCGTCCAGCACCTCGGCGTTGTCGGCCAGCGTGCCGGTCAGGTCGTGGGCGTCGTCGATGATGTTCCTGATCGCCGGGGCCCGGCCGTCCAGCGCCACCGCCAGCTCATGGGTGATCGTCTTGGCGTCCTCGGGCGGCACCGCGTTCAGCAGCTTGCCGACCCCCTCGAACAGCTTCTTGTAGTCCAGCGGCACCGTCGTCGCGGCCAGCGGGATGGTGTCGCCGGCCGCGAGCGAGGGCCCGGTCACGCCTGCGGCGGGCGGCGAGAGCTCCACGTACGGCTCCCCGATCGCGGACTTGCGCCGGACCTCGGCCGTGCTGCCCTTCGGCAGCCGGATCTCCCTGTCGATGTCCAGCCCCACGACGATCTTGCCGGGCGCGAGCCGGACGTCGCCGATCTTGCCCACCCGCACGCCCAGGTAGGCCACGTCGAAGCCGCGCATCAGGCCGGGGGAGGAGACGAACTCCGCCGACACCCGGTAGGGCCGCTCGATCGCGTCGAGCCTGATGATCGTGCTGAACGCCCAGACCGTCATGACGATGCCGAGCACGACGAAGAAGCCCAGGTTCAGATAGATGCGGTTTCTCATCGCGGCGGCCCCAGGAGCAGCCGGAAGTCCTCCACCCGGTTGGGCAGCGGGCTGTCGCCGGAGCGGTTCGCGTCCCGCTGCGACGGCAGCACGCCCTTCAGCCAGACGTAGATCAGCACCTGTCCGTTGACCGTGACCGGCGGCGCGTCGATGAACTTCTGCAGCTTGGCCACCAGCGCCCGCAGATCGTCCTTGCCGCGCTGCATCGCCGACGAGATCGCCCCCAGCTCGCGCAGCAGCGTGCGCAGCCGGGCGGCGTGCCGCGGGTAGACGGTGAGGTTGGCCTGCTCGGCCAGGTTCGTCAGCGCGACGATGGCCTTCTTCACGTGCTTGCGCCCGTGCGCGATGCGCGCGGTGGCCGCCGCCAGGGTGCCCGGCAGCCGGTCGAGCTCGGCGCTGCCCTCGGCGAGGTCGTCGCCGAGCCTGGCCAGCGCGTCGATGCTGGTCCCGAGGTCCCGGCGGGCCGCGCTGTAGGCGTCGGTGACCTCGGCCGTCTGCTTGATCAGCTTGTTGACGTCGTCGCCCTTGCCGGCGAAGGCGGTGGCGGCCGCGTCCAGGATGGCGTTGACGTCCTGCGCGCCGAGCGCCTCGATGAGCGGCCCGGCCCGCGCGGTGACCTGCTCGATGTCCGGCTCGACCGACGTCTCGGCGATGGTCGCGCCGCTCGCCAGGTACGGCCCGGTGGACAGGTCCTTGCCCTCGGGCGGGGCGAGCAGCACGTAGTTCTCCCCCAGGATCGAGGTCTTGGCCACGGTGGCCGTGCTGCCCACCGGGACGCGGTGCTCGGAGGGGATCGACATCGTCACCCTGGCCCGGTAGCCGTCCAGGCGGACGTCGGTCACCGTGCCCACCCGTACGTCGGAGATCTGCACGCTGTGCCCGGCCACCAGGCTCTGCACGTCGTCGAAGACGGCGTGCAGGGTCAGGTCGCCGGTGGTCGCGCCGAGCGTCTGCAACGAGCACGACGCGGTGACGGCCAGCGCGAGCAGCGTGGACAGGACGCGGGCCCTCATCGCCGGCCTCCCTGCCGATCGGCGGGACGCTCGAAGGGGCAGTTGCTCAGCCCGGACGGCAGGCACGGGACCCGGCCCAGGTTCAGCGCCTCGAACAGCGGGGTCAGCCACGCCCTGGTCATCGCGTTGAGCACCACCCGGATCTTCAGCACGTGCTGCTTGCGGTCCCAGGAGTCGATCAGCACGTCGGCGAAGTCGGCCGCGCCCTTGACCGCCCGCGCCATCGACGCGCTGTTGGCCCTGACCGTGAGCACCAGCTCGGCCAGCGTGCCCGCCGCCTGCGGGAGCCGTTCGGAGTACTGCTCGATGAGCACGTCGCCGCGCCGCACGAAATCGGCCATGCCGGAGATGAAGCCGCGTAGCCGCCGCCGCTCCTCCGCCAGGATCGCACTGGCCTCGGCGAAGGAGTCGATCGCGCCCGTCACCTGCCGCTCGCGCCGGTTGAGGCTGGTGGCCAGCTTGTTCAGCCCCTTGGCCAGGTCCACGAGCTGCTGGTCCTGCTTGGCCAGGGTGCCGGTGAGGCCGGCGGTGTCCGCGATGGCGTTGTTGATCGTCTTGCCGCGCCCCCGTACGCCGTCGGCGAGCTCGCCCGCCACGTCGCCCAGCTTCTCGTCGTCGAGCGCGTCGGTCAGCTTCGTGAACGCGTCGAGCGCGTCGTCGATCTCCACCGGCAGGTCGGTCCGCTCCAGCGGGATGGTCGCGCCGGGCTGGATCCGCTGGTCGCCGGGCTTCCACGGGGGATAGAGGACGACGTTCCGCTCGCCGAGCGTGTTCTGGGGCGCGACCACGGCCTTCACCCCGGCGGGCAGCGGCACCTCGCGGTCGACGCGCAGCTCGACGCGTACGCGGTCGCCTTCGATGCGGATGCTGTCCACGTAGCCGGCGTCCAGTCCCATCACCTTCACCCGCGCCTCCTCGTACAGGGAGGGCGCCTTGCTGAAGATCGCGACCAGCCGGTACGGCTGCGCCCCCAGCACCGAGCACCCGGACGCCAGGAGCGCGCCGGTCAGCAGGACCGCGAGAAGTCGTCTCATCGATCGCTCTTCCTGTCCTTGGCGATGGCGGCGAGCACTTCCGGGTTGATGGGGCCGAGGCCCGTGGCTATGGCCTCGAGCCACGGGCCCTGGCCGCCCATCGTGGACAGGCCGGAGAACGTCGGCCCCGCCCACGCCAGGAGCGAGTTGAGCTGCTTGTTGCTGCCGCTCAGCCGCGTGGTGATGGCCGCGTTGTCGTCGAGGACCTGCACCAGCGACTTCTCGTGCTCGTTGATCAGCCGGGTGGTGCTCTGCACCAGGTCGCTGCCGTCGCCGAGCAGGACGCGCAGCTCGTTCCTGCGCCTGCGCAGCTCGTTCAGCATGATCTCGATGGCGTCGATGAGCCGCCCGAGCTGCGCGTCCTTCTTCTCCAGGATTTTCATGATCTTGGTGCCGTTGTCGAGGAGGCGCTGGAGCTGCGGCTCGCTCTTGCTGATCGTGTCCGACAGGTCGCCGATGTTCTGCAGCAGCCGGGTGATGCGGCCGCGCTTGGAGGTGTCGATCTTGCCCAGCTCGGTGAGCAGGTCGTCGACGGTGTCGGTGTCCAGCCGCTCGACCAGCCGCGTCGCGTCCTTGACGGCGTCGTTGATCAGCGTGGGGACGCCGGTCATCGACATGGGGATGCGCCGCCGGTCCTCGGGGAGCTGGTCCACGTACGGGGTCCTGCCGCCGTCGGTGAGCCGCACGTAGCGGCCGCCGAGCAGGTTGGACAGGGCGATGTCGGCCCGGGTGCCGCGGCCGAGCCGGACGTCGTCGTCCACCTTCCAGGTCACGACCACGTTGCCCTGCGCGTAGTCGGGGCGCACCTCGGTGACCTTGCCGACGCGCACGCCCGCCACCCTGACGTCGTTGCCGGTGCGCAGGCCGCCGGAGTCGGCGAACACGCCGGACATGTAGTAGCCGCCCTCCAGCAGGCCGAGGTTGCCGACCAGGAACGTGACGACCAGCAGCGCGGCGAGCGTGGCCACCGACACCAGGCCGACGACGATCTTGTTGCGGTCGCGGAAGGACTTGAGCGCCATCACCGGCCCACCATGAGCTTCTGCAGGTCCTTGGTGCTCTGGATCCTGGTGTTGCGCAGCGGCGGCGGTGCCTGCATCGGGTACGGGCAGGGCGCCGCCCCCAGAGCGACGCAGGGGACCGCGGTGATGAAGTAGTGGCCGCGGTTGACGGTGGAGTAGGCGCGGGCGAACAGCGGCTGGAAGGTGCTGACGGTCCTGTCGATCTCGCCCACGTGCCGCCTGATGCCGCCGGTCAGCCCCGACAGGTTGTCGACCAGGGCGCCGAGCTCGCCGGCGTTCTTGCCGAGCACCTCGTTCGCGGTGTGGAAGGTGGCCGACAGCTCCACCAGCGAGTCGTCGATGAGCTGCCGGTTGTCGGCGAATGCCTCGGAGAGCGTCACCAGGTTGTCGACGAGCTGCTCGATCTGCTTGTCGCGCCTGGCGACCACGCCGGTGACGGTGGCGTAGTCCTTGAGCAGCTGCTCGATGGTCTTCTTGCGCTCGTTGACCGTGGTGGTGATGGCGTTGACGTTGTCCAGCAGGCGCGGGATGTTCTTGTCGTTGCCCTTCAGCGACTTGGCGGCGGCGGTGAGCAGCTGGTTGATCTGGTCCGGGTCCAGGCTGCGGGTCAGCGGGCCGAGGTCGCTGACCAGCTCGCCGATGTCCACGACCGACGAGGTGCGCTGGATGCGCGCCCCCGGCGCCAGCCTGCCGGGCGCCGTGCCGGGCAGCAGGTAGACCACCCGCTGGCCGACGGCGTTGCGCCAGCGGATGGCGGCCTCGGTGTCGGCGGGCAGCCGGACGGCCTCCTGTACCTCCATGGTCACCTCCGCCCGCCCGGCCACGACCCTGATGGCGTCCACCTGGCCGACCGGCGCCCCGGCGATCTTGACCTGGTCGCCCTCCACCAGCCCGGACACGTCGTCGAACGTCGCCGTCAGCCGGTAGCCGCCGCCCGTGCTGACCCGGGCGATCTGCACGGTGATCAGCGCGATCAGCGACACGGTCAGCCCGGCGAACAACACGAATCGCACGAACGTCCACCGGCGGCGCACCCGTTCCACGTCAGCGCCTCCCGTCGGTCGGGCCGCAGGCGCCCACGATGAGCTCGCAGATGTCGGTCGCGACGAACGCCTCGACCTGGAGCTGGCGGCTGTTGCCCGGCCCCTGGGCCTCGATCAGCTCGTTGAGCAGGTCCACCAGCCGGTTCAGCCCGCGTACGCCGTCGCCGGCCAGGCCGAGCTGGGCGTAGATGAGGGCGGCCACCCGCTCGCCGGAGTGCACGCCGGCCCGCAGGTCCTGCCGGTGCGCGGACAGCCCGTGCGCGACCTGGCCGGAGACGGAGGTGACCTCCTGCAGCAGCGCGCGCACCTTGTCCGCCCTGGCCAGCAGGCCGGGGGTGATGACGTTGACGTCGGAGGAGATCGACACGAGGTCGTCGCCCTTGTCCGACAGCGCCGTGCCCAGCAGGGCGGCGTCGCCGAGGAACTGCCTGGCCCGCCCCCGCTGCCGGTGCGCCACGCCGATCACGGTCCCCGCGTCGCCGATCAGCTCGCGCAGGTGCTCGCCCTCGCCGTCGAGACCCTTGGCCAGGGTGTGCACGATGACCGTGACCTCGCGGGGATCGACGGCGTCCAGCCCGCGGTAGGCGTCGCCGAGGGTGTCGGACAGGTCGAGCGGCTCCTCGGTCGCGGTGATCACGGCCCCGGCGCTCAGGTAGGGGCCGGTGGTCTCGCCCGAGCCGAGCTTGAGGTTGACGTACTTGGGGCCGAACACCGACGTCGGCTCCACCGAGGCCACCGCCGACTGCGGCACCTTGACGCCGGGCTCGACGTGCATGGTCACCACGGCCCTGCCCTTGGCGTCGAGCGACACGTTCGTCACGTCGCCCACGGCGATGCCGCGGATCTTGACGGGGGAGTTGGTGTCCAGGCCCTGCCCGGCCCGCCTGAACACGGCGTCGATGCGCGTCCCGCGCAGCTCGGTGGCGGCGCGTACGACGTACAGGGTCGTGGCCGCGAGCACCGCGAGCAGGGCGAGCGCGATGCCCATCCGGGCGGCGAGGGACAGTTGGAATCGGGCCACCGGCTCACCCCGTCAGCGGTATGTTGCCGCCGCCGCCCCAGAACAGGAACGACAGCAGCAGGTTGAGCAGCACGATCGTGACGATCGACTGGCGGATGGCGCGGCCCGCCGCCACACCGACGCCCACGGGGCCTCCGGTGGCGTGGAAGCCGTGGTAGCAGTGGATCACGACGACGGTGAAGGCGAACACGCCGACCTTGGCGACGCTGAACACGATGTCGCTGACCGGCAGGTACAGGTAGAAGTAGTAGTCGTAGACCCCGGGCGCCAGGCCGAAGAGCACGGTGCACATCAGCCGGGTGGCGAAGAAGCTGGCGAACAACGCGATCAGGTAGATCGGCACCAGCGCCAGCAGCGCCGCCACGACGCGGGTGCAGATCAGATAGGTGAAGGCGTTGATGCCCATCACCTCCAGCGCGTCGATCTCCTCCGAGATCCGCATCGCGCCCAGCTCCGCCGTGAACGACGAGCCCACCTGCGCCGCCAGCGCGGTGGCCGCGATGATCGGGGTGATCTCGCGCACGTTGGCGAAGCTGCCCACCAGGCCCATGAACGACTCCGCGCCGATCGCCTGCAGCCCCTGGTAGCCCTGCAGGCCCACGGTCGCGCCCACGACGAACGCCATCGTGAACACCACGAAGATCATGCCGCCGCCGATGACGGTCGCGCCGACGCCCACCACGACGTCGCTCACCTGCCGGACGACGACCTTGGCGTACCGCAGCCGCAGCACGATGTCGCGGACGGAGTAGAAGAGCACCTTCCACACGAACAGCGGCCAGTCGGCCAGCGTCGCGAACCGCTCGGCCAGGTCCCGCCCCTGGTGGGCGAGCTTCAGCCCGGTGGTCCTCGTGACCATCAGAGCGACCTCGGCGGATAGGCCAGGAAGTAGACGGCTGAGATGACGTAGTTGAACGTGAACACCAGCATGAACGTCACCACGGTCGCCTGGTTGACCGCCCGGCCCACGCCGACCGGGCTGGTCGCGCACGTCATGCCCTTGTAGCAGGCCACCGCCGCCGCGATGAACCCGAAGATCCACGCCTTGAACAGGGTGACGTACAGGTCGGAGGCCACGACCAGGGACAGCGCGCCGTCGAAGTACGCGCCGGGGGTGACGCCCTGCACGACCACGTTGAAGAAGTAGCCGCCGCTCGCGCCCGCCAGGATGACCAGCGGGCACAGGCACACCGCGATCGTGCTGGCCGCCCACATGCGCGGCGTGACCAGGCGGTGGATCGGGTTGACCGACATGACCTCCATCGCGCTCAGCTCGTCGCGGATGTTGCGCGCGCCGATGTCGGAGGTCATCGCGCTGCCGCCGGCCCCGGCGATCAGCAGCGCGCTGGCCAGCGGCGCCACCTCGCGGATGAGGCCGACGAAGACGGCGCTGCCGGTCGCGGAGCCGGCGCCGAGCTGCCAGGCCAGCTCGCCCACCTGCAGCGCCACGGTGGCGCCGAGCGGCAGGGAGACGAGCAGGACGGGGACGCTGGTGACGCGGGCCAGGAACCAGCACTGGTCGACGAACTCCCACCACCAGTGCCTGACGTCCCAGCTCCGGCGTAACGCCTCCAGGACGATGACGAACAGGTCGCCGACCTGGCCGAGCATCGATCCTGCCCGGCGTCCGACGTATCCGGACAAGGCCATCAGCTGACCACCTCCGCCACCTACGGATCAGTCACCCTACTGACGCCTTGTCTAGTAGTCGATGATTCCGTGGGAATTTGCGGAAAAGGTATGAGACCCAGATCACTCTTTGTCGGCCAGGTACGAAACGTGATCGGTCCGTTACGCCAGGCTCGCCATCCAGGACTCGATCTCGTCCGCGTGGCGGGGCAGCCCGGAGGAGAGCAGCCGGGCGCCGCCGGCGGTGACGACCAGGTCGTCCTCGATGCGGATGCCGATGCCGCGCAGTTCCTCGGGCAGGGTCAGGTCGTCCGGCTGGAAGTACAGGCCGGGCTCCACGGTCAGCACGTGGCCCTCCTCCAGCACGCCGTCCAGGTAGACCTCCGAGCGCGCCTTCGCGCAGTCGTGCACGTCCAGGCCGAGCATGTGGCCGCTGCTGCACAACGTGTAGCGCCGGTACAGGCCCGACTCCATCAGCGCGTCCGTGGAGTCCGTCAGCAGGCCCCAGTCGCGCAGCCCGTCGCAGATGACGCGCATGGCCGCCAGGTGGAAGTCGCGGAAGCGGGCGCCCGGCCTGAGGGTGGCGATCGCCGCCGTCTGCGCCTCGTACACCAGCTCGTACGCCTGCCGCTGCACGGAGCTGAAGCGCCCCAACAGCGGGAACGTGCGCGTGACGTCGGCGGTGTAGAGGGTGTCGGACTCCACGCCCGCGTCCAGCAGCAGCAGTTCCCCGGGGTGCAGCGCGCCGTCGTTGCGGATCCAGTGCAGGACGCACGCGTGCGACCCGGAGGCCACGATGCTGTCGTAGCCGGCCGCGTTGCCCTCCAGCCGCGAGCGCAGCCCGAACACGCCCTCCAGATACCGCTCGCCGCGCGGGTGCCCGAACGCCTGCGGCAGCGCGCGCACGACGTCCTCGAAGCCGCGCACGGTCGAGTCCACGGCCGACTGCAGCTCGCCGACCTCCCACTCGTCCTTGACCAGCCGCATCTCCGACAGGAACGACTCCAGCTCGGCGTCGCCCGCGCCGCCCGGCACCCGCGCGTCCACCGACGCGTCCACGCCGCGCAGCACCCTGGCCGGGCCGCGCAGCTCCAGGTCGCGGATGTGGGCGCACTCCACCTGGTACAGCTCGGCGGCCTCCGCCAGATCCGGCCTGGGCCCCGCCCAGAACTCGCCGTAGCGGCGGTCGCGGTAGAACTCCTGGCCCTCCGCGCGGGGCGCGCGCGGCCGGACGTACAGGACCGCCTCGCCGGACGGCTCGATCACCAGGACGTCGTCGGACTCGCCGGCGCCGGTCAGATACGAGTACGCGCTGTGCGGCCTGAACCGGTAGTCGCTGTCGTTGCTGCGGACCTTGAGCGTGCCCGACGGGATCACCAGCCGCTCGCCCGGGAAGCGCGCGGCCAGCGCGGCGCGGCGCTTGGCCGCCCAGGGCGCGATCGGCCGCGCCGACACCTCGTCCGGGCCGCCGGTGCGCGCGGCGCTCGCCCAGCCCGTCCGCATGAACGCGGCCAGCTCGTCGGTGACGGGCAGATCATGGCTTCCGGTGTTGAGCGACTCGGTCATCTGGCAGTCCCTAGGTGTAAATCGGTTCTCGTACTGGATTTCGTACGGCAAGCAGCCTACGTGACCGCTTGACTCCGCCCCCGCGAGGTTGTTTGCCTGTACGCAAGGCTTGGAACACTGAGGGCAGGGGTGGTGCAGATGCTCATCGGGACAATCCTGCGCGGCAAGGGCAGCGAGGTGACGACGGTGGCGCCGGGAGCCACGGTGCGGGAGTTGCTCGCCAAGCTCTCCGAGCACAACATCGGCGCCGTGGTCGTCTCCAGCGACGGCACCACGATCGAGGGCATCGTCTCCGAGCGAGACGTCGTGCGCCGGTTGCACGACCGCGGCGCCGAGATCCTCGACCAGCCGGTGTCGGCCATCATGACGACCGAGGTGCGCACGGTCGGGCCCGGCGAGAACGTCGACTCGCTGCGGCGGACCATGACGACCCACCGGTTCAGGCACATGCCCGTGGTCGAGCACGGCAGGTTGGTCGGCATCGTCAGCATCGGCGACGTGGTCAAGAGCGCCATCGAGGAGCTGGAGACGGAGAAGGCGTCGCTGGTCGACTATCTCCATCGTTGACAGGAGTGGCACGCTTGGTCCGTGATGTACGGGCCTCCTCCTGAATACCCGCGTGCCACGAGCAGTCCGACGATCATCCTGCTCGTCTCCGGACTGGCCGCCCTGCTCGGGTTCCTGCTGGGGGTCTTCGTGGGCTTCGGCGCGGGGGAGACCCCGGAGGAGCCCGCGCCCACGGTCACGGTGACGATCGAGGACACGCCGCCCGACGAGCCCCAGCCGACCGATTCCGGCCAGACCCCGCCCTCCACCCCGCCCTCGGCCGGACCTTCCACCGGACCTTCTGCTGGGCCCTCGACCGGGTCTTCCACCGGACCGTCGGCCGGCACGCCGCCTCCGACCGCGAGCGGGTTCCCGCCGGGCGGCGGCACGAGCACCGGCCCCGCCTTCAACCCCGCGTCCCTGCGCACGCTCCTCGTGGGGACGGAGATCCAGCCGGGCACCTACCGGACGGCCGGTCCGACCGCCGGTTTCAGCATGTGCTTCTGGGCCCGGCTGCGCGGCACGACGGGGGACATGATCGCGACCGGCATGCCGACGGGCCCCGCCACCGTCACCATCCAGGCCACCGACAAGGCGTTCCAGACCGGAGGATGCGCGGAGTGGACCAAGGCGTGACGCTTTGGTGCCGCAAACTCTGGACAACAGAGCATGAACGCGCAACTCTATCCGGCAACGGAAAGGAGAGGCACGTCTGAGCGTGCTGGCGCGACGTCCTTCGGTTATGGGCCGTGCCACTCCGGCGTCCCTGGCTCGGACGCCAGCGGAGAGTGTGGAACAGCACGCATCGCCACTAATCCGAACCCGTTGTTCGCGAGGAGTGACCATGCGTCTATCCGCCCTCATCTCCGCGGCCGCACTGGCCGCCACCACCCTGATCGCCGCCCCTACGGCCCAGGCCGCCCCGGCGGTACGGCCGGCCCGGGCCGCCGCCCTTCCCGCACCGGTCGCGTGCGCCGGTTGCTGGCGGCCCGCGCTGAACACGAGCTGGCAGTGGCAGCTCTCCTCTCTCCCGAAGAAGCCGTTCCTGAACGTGCAGATGTACGACATCGACGGCTTCGCGGCCAAGGACGGGGCGATCGTCAAGTCCCTCAAGGCCGACAAGCCGGGCCGCGGCGTCGTCTGCTACCTCAGCGCGGGCACGTTCGAGGACTGGCGTCCCGACGCCGGCCAGTTCCCCGCGGAGGTGCTCGGCTCGCCGCTGGAGGACTGGGAGGGCGAGCGCTGGCTGGACGTCAGAAAGTACACCGGCAAGCTCGGCGAGATCATGAAGGCCCGGCTGGACATGTGCAAGGCCGCCGGGTTCGACGCCGTGGAACCCGACAACGTCGACGGCTACGCCAACGACAGCGGTTTCCCGCTCAAGGCCGCCGACCAGCTCGCCTACAACACCTGGTTCGCCAACGAGGCGCACAAGAGAGGGCTGGCGGTCGGGCTGAAGAACGACGTGGAGCAGATCCCGCAGCTCCTGCCGTACTTCGACTTCGCGGTCAACGAGGAGTGCTGGGAGCACAAGGAGTGCACCACCGCCCAGAACGGCGACTACGGCTACGACCAGTTCGTCAAGGCGGGCAAGGCCGTCTTCCAGGTCGAGTACAACCTGGCGACCTCCGCCTTCTGCGCCAGGTCCAACGCCGCGAACTTCAACTCGCTGAAGAAGAAGTACGAGCTCGACGCGTACCGGGTGCCCTGCCGCGGCGCGTGACCTCGACCTCGGGGAGCCCGTGTTTGCACTGGTCATGCAGGAGTAGGAGGATGCGCTCAGCCCACCAAGGAGGATGACGATGTCGGTGTTGCAGAGCTTCGTGGACAGTGTTCGCAGCGGCGCGATCGAGGTGATCGACCTCACGGCGCCCCTGTCGTCCGAGACGCCGATCCTCCAGTTGCCCGAGCCGTTCGGCAACACGATCCCGTTCCGGCTGGAGGAGATCAGCCACTACGACGACCGGGGCCCCGCCTGGTACTGGAACGACATCCACACCGGCGAGCACACCGGCACCCACTTCGACGCGCCCGTCCACTGGGTGACCGGCCGCGACGGCCAGGACGTCTCCCAGGTCCCCGCGCGCAGCCTCATCGCCCCCGCCGTCGTGCTCGACTTCACCGCGGAGGCAGCCAAGGACCCCGACTTCCTCCTGCAGATCGACCACGTCAAGGAGTGGGAGCGCGCCAACGGGCCGCTGCCCGACGGCGGCTGGCTGCTCTACCGGACCGGCTGGGACGCCCGCTCCGCCGACCAGGCCGCCTTCCTGAACGCCGACGAGACCGGCCCCCACACCCCGGGCATCTCGGTCGAGTGCGCCTCCTGGCTGTCCACCGGCACCCCGATCATCGGGCTCGGCGTCGAGACCGTCGGCACCGACGCGGGGGCGGCCCACTCCTTCGACCCCGCCTTCCCGTGCCACTCCTTCCTGCTGGGCGCCGGCAAGTACGGCCTCACCCAGCTGCGCAACCTCGACCGCCTGCCCGTGACCGGCGCCGTCGTGGTCGCTCCGCCGCTGCCGATCGTGGGCGGCTCCGGCAGCCCCGTGCGCGTGCTCGCCCTGGTGGAGCGTTGATCGTCGCCGAAGCCGTGGGCCGGGCCCTCGCGGCCCGCGGCGTCCGCACCGCCTTCGGCGTGGTCGGCAGCGGCAACTTCCACGTCACGAACGCCCTCGTCGAGGGCGGCGTGCGCTTCGTGGCCGCCCGCCACGAGGGCGGGGCGGCCACCATGGCCGACGCGTACGCGCGGATGAGCGGGCAGGTGGGGGTCGTCTCGGTGCACCAGGGGCCGGGGCTGACCAACGCGATGACGGGTCTCGCGGAGGCGGCCAAGAGCCGCACACCGCTGATCGTCCTCGCGGGCGAGGCCACGGACGTGCGCTCCAACTTCCACGTCGACCAGGAGGCGCTGGCGACGGCGGTGGGGGCGGTCCCGATGCGGGTCTCCGACGCGGCGGGCGCCGTGGAGACGGCCCTGGAGGCATACCGGGTGGCGGTGGAGGAGCGGCGCACGGTGCTGCTGAACCTGCCGCTCGACGTGCAGGCCGCCCCCTACGACGGGACGCTCGACCCGTCCGCCGGCGCCGCGGCCGCCTCCGGGCTCGCCGTGCCGGCGCCCGAGGCGGACGCGGGCGAGCTCGCCGAGCTCGCGCGGCTGCTGGCGGAGTCCAGCCGGCCGGTGTTCATCGCCGGGCGCGGGGCGCGCGCCGCCCGGGAGGAGCTGACGGAGCTCGCCGATCTCGCGGGCGCCCTGCTGGCCACCTCGGCGGTGGCCAAGGGGCTGTTCCGGGGCAGCCCGTGGGACCTCGACGTGAGCGGGGGCTTCGCGACGCCGCTGGCCGCCGAGCTGATCCGCGAGGCCGACCTGGTCATCGGGTGGGGCTGCGCACTGAACATGTGGACCACCCGCCAGGGCACGCTGATCTCGCCCGGCACCAAGGTGGTCAAGGTGGACCTCGACCGGCCGGCGGCCGTCGAGGCGTTCGTGCCCGTCGACCTGGGCGTGGCCGGCGACGTGGCCGGGGTCGCCCGCTCGCTGACCGCCCGCCTCGCCGCGGATCCCTCCGGGGCCAGGGCGGGGTTCCGGTCGGCCGAAGTCGCGCGGCGGATCCAGGCCGAGGGGCGCTGGCGGGCGGTGCCGTACGACGACGACGGGGCGGACGGGCGGATCGACCCGAGGACGCTCAGCGCGGGCCTGGACGACCTGCTGCCCACGGAGCGGATCGTCTCCATCGATTCCGGAAATTTCATGGGATATCCCTCGATGTGGATGGATGTCCTGGACGAGGGTGGGTTCTGTTTCACCCAGGCGTTCCAGTCGATCGGCCTGGGCCTGGCGACGGCGATCGGCGCCGCGGTGGCCCGGCCGGACCGGCTGCCGGTGGCCGCCCTCGGTGACGGCGGAGCCCTCATGGGCATCGCCGAGCTGGAGACCGTCGTGCGGCTCGGCCTGCCCATGGTGATCGTGGTCTACGACGACGAGGCGTACGGGGCCGAGGTCCACCATTTCGGACCGCACGGCCATCCGCTGGAGACGGTCACGTTCCCGCCCGCCGACCTCGCGGCCATCGCCAGGGGCCACGGTTTGGCCGCCGTGACCGTCACCGAGGCGGCCGACCTGACCGGCGTGGCCGAATGGCTCAAGGGGCCGCGCGACCGCCCGCTGCTGGTGCACGCCAAGGTGACGCGCGAACGCGGCTCCTGGTGGCTGGAGGAGGCGTTCAAGGGCCACTGAGACCTGCCGTCGCGCGGGCCCGCGCCGGCTCGCGGCGGGGTCAGAGCTTGCGGTAGGTGCGCGATTCCTCGGCGGCGGCGAGCACGTCGGCGAGCGGGACCCCGGCGCCCGCCGCCACCGCCGCCGCGATCGCGCCCTCCACGAACCTGTCTCTTATATACAGCTGGCTGAGGC
>NZ_VCKX01000028.1 GCF_005889725.1 Nonomuraea zeae | reverse complement strand
ACCCCCGGCCCATCCCCGCGCCCGAGAACTTCGCCGTCGAGACCACGCGCGTAAAGGGACTCGCCCAGGCCGTCGAGCAGCGCCTGAGGGACGAGCTAGGCGTCAAGCTCAGCCGTGCCGACTCCAGGACTCTCGCCCGGCTGTTGTCGGGGAACTTCAGGAACGGCCACTTCAAGCACATGACCGCCGAGGACGGGCACCTGGTGATCCCGCTGCTGATGGGCAGCGGAGAGGTGGTGCACATCCACGTCGGGGCGGTGCTGTCCGAACCCGTCGTGATCGCCACCGGTCAGGCGGAGACCGAGATCGGCCAGATTGACCGCAGGCAGTGGACGACCAAGGCGAGCGCGAGCCGCTCCCGGCTGCTCCCGACCACGCTCTCCGCCGGCAGCAACAACCAGAACACCTGGTTCTCGGCCATAAGCCCGTCCTGGGTCCCGTCCTGGGTCAAGTTCGGCTCGGCGGGCTCCTACCGGAACCAGGCCGGCGACGCCTCGTCGGTCAGCGGCGGCAACCGGGACGAGACCACCGTCTCGGAGAAGGCCGACGGCAGCTCGGTCACCTTCCGGGTCGACTACAACGTGCGCTTCGAGGTCTGGTCTGATCCGGACACCGGCCTGAAGCCGTCGCGCACCATTCCGGCGCAGCACATCGCGACGGGCAGCGCTGACCTGATCCTGTTCGACAATGCCCTGCAGACGGCCGAGAACCAGGCCGAAAGCCCGCGGGCGGTCGATCCCGCCGGCGAGCGGCCGGTGCAGAACGTGCCCGCGCGGCCTTCCTCGCTGGCCGAGCTGCACGCCCGCCCGGACGTCAACGACCTGGCCGGGCTGGCCAGGGTCCTCGCCGACCAGTCGGGCCGGATCAACCTGGACGCCGACCTGCCCGGTCCGCCGTACGGACAGCTCAGGCAGGCGCAACTGCTGGCACGCGAGGCCGGCGCGGACGTTCAGATCACCATCCACCCCCGGCACGGCGGACCACAGACCTACATCGCCACGCCCGGTGGCCTGCTGCACGCGCAGGGGCACGACGGAGGCTTCGGGCCGCGTTTCGCCGGCCTGCCGTCTCTCCTGATCGCGATGGCCGACCAGCACAGGATCGACCTGCACGGGCTCCACGAGCGGACCAAGGCGGACGAGGAGAGCCTCGCCGAGCGGCTGAGGCACGAACTGAACAGGCGCGCCATCCCCATGCCCGCGGCACCGGCGCCGGGCCGGCCGGTGCAGACCACGCCCGATGACACGGGCGGCCCCCACGGGAGCGACTCCACCCACGGCTCCCCCGATCCCGACTCCGGATTCGTCCCGGACGGCCGGACCGGCCTGGACGACCTCACCGACGCCGAGGCCAGGGAGTCCTTCATCCGGGAGACGATGCTCTCGGACTTCGGCGAGGCCATCACCGAGATCACGTGGGGGCCGGGCGGGCAGCTGATCGTCCATCACACGACGCTGGGTGAGCTGCACTTCACGGTCCAGGTCGGCCCGGTCGAGGGCGGCTACCTCGGCGAGACCAGCGTACGAGGGGTCGCAGGCAGCTCTGACGACCCCCACATCATGACGCTGGCGCCCCGTGTCGCCCGCGACCAGGTGGCACGGCTCGTGCTGCACGAGATCAGCGACGTCATCCAGTACCGGCTCGAAGGTGAGCACACGGGTTCGCCGGAGGAGGCCAGGCGCAACGAGTGCATCACCGCCCGCCGCAACGAGCTTCGCTTCCTGGGACGAAAGCACCGTGCGGCCCTGGCGACAGGCGACACCGCGGCCGCGGAGAAGCTGGCGGGTGAGATCGCCGCGGTCGAACGCGATCTCGCCGCACGCACGCGCCCGTCCGGTTCCATCGACGACCTGATCAACTGGGCGGAGTCCGAGGAGCAGGCGGCCCTGGACATCCTGGGCGAACCGGATCCTGTCGGCGCGAATGTCTCCATAGTCACGTTGAGCGACGAGTCTCCCGCGCTGTTGCTCGAGCACTCCACCCGCCGGGAGAGGGACCTGCAACTGCTGGTGACCCGGCTCGCGGGGCGCCTGGGGCTGGTCGATCGCGCCTCGGCGGCCGGTGACCGACATATCCTGATCGATTTCACGCCCGCCGACGCCTCGCCCGGCTTCCTCGGTACGCGCGAAGCGGTGCTGGCCGGCTACCTCATCGCCCTGGCGGACATGACACCACTCGTCGCCAGGCCCGCTCTCCATGTGCTCGCGGGAGGCAGGCCGCTCCTGGAGCTGTTCCTGCGGGCAGACGCCTCCGGCCAGCGCGACTGGGGAAGCAACCCGCTGACCTGGTCGGACGTTCAGAAGCTTGGGACCATGCTCGAGGCCGCACGCGCCGACTTCGCCCAGATAGGCGCGCTGTCCGATTTCGAGCGCATCATGGACAGGCACCGGCTCATCGCCGCGAACGCGGCCGGGACGGAAGACGTGGTCACCGCCGCACCGGGCCAGCACCTGGCCATGGCCGTCGTCGAACGGGTCGCGGCCATGGACGAGGACCTGGGCCGGCTGAAGGCCAATCTCCGGCACGGCATTGCGTCGCAGCGGCAGTCAGCGCTGGGTCCCGTGGTCACGTTCGCCGACGGATCGCACGCTCTCCAGATCCCCAGAAGACAGGCCACCGAGGTCCTCGTCCGCGCGCTCGTCCGGCGGGCGCTCGGCCTCCCCGGCCCGGCGGTGCACCTCGACCAGCACGGGCGTGTCTACCGGACGCTCGGCAGCGACCGGTTGCGGGCGAGTGCGGCCACGGGCATCGACCACGTGATCGACGGGTCTCCGCAGCCCAACGGCACGACCACCGTGGTCTTCGGTGACGGCCGGCAGGCCCTGCGTCACGTATTCCCGACCTCCGCGGCGGCAAATGAGTACGAGGCCAGGCTGGAAGAATCAAACGACGTCACCGATGGACAGCCTCGCTCGTACCGGGCCGATTCGTACACCATCTACGAAGAGATCGTCGCCTCCCAGGAGCACACCGCCGAGACGGAGGCCCGCCTGGCCACCCGGGCGCTTTACACCTTTCTGAGCCTGAGTCGGCCAATGGCCCACGAGACGCTGAAACGGCTGCTCGACGTCAACCCGCTCCTGGTCCAGTTCGGCCAAGCCTTCGACTGGGACTTCCGGGCGGGCGCGCCGGTGCTGTCGGAGCGTGACGTCACGGACCTCGCCGCCAGGTTCGAAGCGCTCCGAGACGCCTTCTCCAGGCAGGGCCTGAGCGATCCGCTTGAGCGAATATTGGGCACTTTGCGGTCGTTCGTCGGTTCCGACGACGCCAGGCTGATCTCGCTGACGTTCTCCGAGGCACTCACGACCGCCGGGCGCAGCACACCGGAGTGGCAGCCTTCACCGCAACCAGGTCCCATCCTGGGCGATCTCCTGCAGGGCGACCACCTGCATCAGGTGAACGTCCGGCTCCAGACCGACGTGATCTCCCGGGCCGACGCCGAACTGGCGGAGCGGCCGCGCGCCGAAGGCCACGTTTTCGCCTGGGTGCCGGACGGCGTGATCCCAGCGGACATCCGGCCCGGCTCCGAGTTCACGGTGGAAACCCTGCTCGACGGCGTGGACAACATCGACCTGCTGAGCAACGGCGCGAATGGTGTGCGGGTGACCATCTTGGCCTCCGACTACGTGCCGGTCGCCGACCTGTCAGGCAATCCGCATCAGGCTCTGTTCAGAGCCGGTGCCCGCTTCGCCGTGACGGCCATGTTGACCGGCGACGACGGCCGGCCTCACTACTTCCTCATCCAGCAGCCCCTCAACCGAACAGGGCCGGTGATCACGCCCACGATCGGACTTACTCCGGCCCGGGCCCGGCATCTCGCGCACGACGCCCGCACGGCGGTGAGCAAAACGGCGACGGGGGTGCGCATCCATGGCGACGGGCATGAGGCGCTGCATCCCGCACCACGCGCCGTCCCCGGTGTCGGAATTGTGCAAGGCCGCTTCTCGGAGCACGGAACGTGGATCAATGGCCGGTTCGTCACGACCGAGGAAGTCGCGGCGCTGCTTCTGAACAGCCCCGGCCTGCAGCCGGACCAAGCGATCCTGCTGGCCGACCCGGACGGCGGAACAACGGCCTTCGCGCGGAACCTCGCCGAGCTCACGGGCCGGATCGTGATAGCCGCCGACGGCCCGGTGGAGACGACGGCACAGGGCAATCTTCAGGTAGGCGCTACATACCGGTCATCGCCTGCGTTCCATATCTTCCTGCCCGGCGACTCCTCGGTCGCGGTCGCCGAGCTGCTCAGGACCTGGCTCGCCCCCGAGGTGGCGCCTGCCGTCCCGCTTGCCGGGGCGCCCGGCTCCACCAGCTCGCTCCACGTGGACGCCGCGCTTTCTCGATCGCTGGACGAGAGTGCCGGTCGGGCTTCCGCGCCTGCGCTGACCAGCCGGCATCGCAACCTGATACTGGAGCATCGTCGCGAAGTCGTATCGGGCATCTGGTACCGCGACGAGAACACCCCGGTAATGCCCACGGCCGATCCGCGCCTGCTCCGGCTCACGCCCGGCATCATCGACGTCGCGATAGCCGGCGACGGCACGAGCTTCCTCATCGGTTCCGAACGGCTCAGCGCGGCCGACCTGGCCACCATGCTCGCCCACGATCCGCGCGTGATCGGCCACCCGAGCGCGAAGCTGCGCATCCTGGGCGGTGAGACGGCACGCAACCAGGCGGTGCTGCAGGAGCTCGCCGACCTCACCGGCCGCTCGGTGCTCGCCGCCGACCAGATCGTCTACATCGGCGCCGACAGGCAACCGCACACCGCGGCCATCCAGCTGTACGGCTCAGACGGGCGACCGTTCTTGCCACCCGGCGGCGACGACCAGTGGCCTCAGGCCAATCCCGCCGTGCCGGCGACCCGGCCCGCCGCGCCGGCCGCGGTTCGGTCACAGGCGATCGCTCCTCGACGCGGCCTGCCCCCTGACCTCGTGGAAGCCGCGGTGGCAGCCGATCCAGCAAGCTGGCGGCCCTTGGGCAGCGGTGAGGACGGCCGCGTGGACGTGCTCGTCCTGGCGGACGGCACCCTCGTCGCACGGAAGATCATGGTTCGTGGCCGGCGGGCGGAGATCCTCGGATCCATAGTGGGGCAGCGCCTCGGCGCCAACGTCCCGGTCGTCGTCGCGCACCCGGCAGACCGCCACGCCATCCTCATGGAGTACGTCCCCGGCTCGCCTCCGCCGAGAGGAACGAACCTGAACTCGAGACGTGGCGCCATGCTGCTCGAACTGCTCGACATCCTGATCATCAACAATGACCGGCACAAGGGCAACCTCATCGTCACCGATGACGGCGTCATGGGCATCGACCACGGACGCGCCTTCGAGCTCGGCGCCGGCGGCAAGGCCCGGCTCGAACCCATCCACCTCTACGGCAACTTCCTCGAGCTAGGAGCCGGCGACACATTTCACTGGACCGGCAACCCGCTGAGCCGTCAGGACGTGGAGCTCCTCACGGAAATCGTCATGTCGCTGCGTCCCGACTATCAGGAGTACGGCTTCCATACCGCCTACGACGTGGCGCTGGACCGGCTTTACCACATCGGGATGCACGCCACGGGCCGGATCTCGCTGATCGCCCCGGCGGCGTCGGCTCCCGGCCCGGTCCAGCACCACTTCGAGGACCGCGACGAGGTCGCCAGGGACTCGGACCGGCGACCGGCACCCGATGAGGACCTGGATCGGTCGAGTCCCACATGACGCACGACGCGAACGATTGGAGCGCGGGGGCAGAATGCGGCATCCTGTTCGCGATCACCCAGTGGCGGCCGATCCCAGACGAGGGACGATGGTGAGCGAGATGAGCGCGACCGATCTCGGTGGAGCTTCGGAGTTCGGCCGTGAGAGTCAAATGAGAACGCTCAAGGTGGTGGAGGTCGGCTCGGACCGAGTCCTCGGCACACTGACGCGAGATGGGAACCGGCTGGAGTTCAGTTCGGACGATGTCCAGTCCATGTTCGAGACGATGGCCGCTTCGCGAGAGTGGACGTCGGCCGAGGCGTTCGACAGGCTGCGCGGCTGGAGCAACGGCTATGTGGAGATCGTTCCGAAGATCTCGGTGGCCAGGGTCTTCGACGGGGTCAGGGACGGCGTACCGTACTTCCTGCCCGGCCACCCGCGAGTGCACGACCCGCGGCTGGCCGGTTACCTGAAGGCCGGTGCCGCCATCCTGTCGACGGCGAGCACCGAGCTCGATCACCTCGACCCGGCACGTGGCGCGGTGGTGCCGCTCAGCTTCCGGACCGACGGCACCTGGGTCTGGACGGACACCGTCACCTACTACCTGGAAGAGCACGGCATCCGTCCGGATGAGGAGCTCTGCGCGCACATCGCCGCGCAGGGATTCCGGTGCCCGGCGGTGGATCAAGCCGTCGCCGAGCAGACGCTGCGGGAGCTGCGCCGGTCTTCTTCCAGCTAGCCGATCTTGTCGGAGACGGCGCCGTCCGTGTCGGTGCCCCAGACGTCGTCGTCCTCGTGCAGCCAGGTGCTGTTCTCCTTGTCCTCCGACTCCTCGGCGCCCGTCCCTGCGCCCGCCATCGGCATGAACGGTATGCCGCTGCCGGACACGGAGGCCGACCGGGCATTGAGCGGGAGGCCGCCCAAGCCGGTCAGGTTGCCTCCGGGGCCGGTCCCGGAGCCGGTGCCCGGCGTGTAGTAGGGCGAACCGCCGTTCGGCATGGAGGTGGCGGAGTTCGGATCCCAGTTGACCGGGCGCTGAAAGTCCTCAAGTGTGGTCCGCGAGTCGGGGGCGTTCAGTCCGCTGGTGTCCGGTCTTGCGGCTCCGGCGGTGAGGGTCGGGTCGGCGCCAGCCGGATCGGCACCTTGCGGGCCGGCGGCGTTCTGGCCGCCGTCGGGGTAGGTCCCGTCCGGGTAGCGGCCGTCTGCACCGATATCGCTCGGGTCGGCGCCACCGTCGGGATAGGTTCCGTCAGGGTAGGCGCCGGCGGGGTCCTGCGACCCGTCGGGGAAGCCGGACGAGTCCGAGCCGATGGACGGAGTGTCGCCGATGCCCTCGATACCGGGGCTCTGCAGTTCGCCGCCCGGTCCCTTGAGAGTGCGCGGATCGATCTGGGGACCTTCGAAATCATCGTCCGTCTGCAGGTCGGGGACGGGAAGATCGGGAGGCTTGAGGGCGGGCACGACCTTGGTGATCGTGTACGGCCACTGCTCGTAGAACTTGAGCAGATCGTTGTTGATCAGCCGCAGATGCTGGCCGGCCAGCTCATCCGCCGAGCCCCACTCGGTTCCCGCGTTCATCGTCTCGTACCAGCCGGGCATGCTGTCGTCGAAGGTGGTGCCGTTGTCGCTCCACGCCTCGGACTTGTTCTCCACGAACGCCTGGTGCTCCCGGAGCCTCTTGCCGAGTGTCTCCAACGGCAGACCGACCGCCTTGAATTTCTCCGACAGCTCCCGGATGGTGGCGTGCAGGGTGCGCAGCGCCTGCTGCGACTCCACCGACGAGGGGCCCTCCCAGACCTTGGCCATCGCGGTCGCCTCGAACACCAGGGCGTCGTTCAGCGAGGCGAGCAGCTTAGAGGCGGCAAGATAGGACGCGGCGGCGCGCTCCACGGCCTCCACCTGGAGGTACTTGATGAAGTTCTTGATCTCGGCGACGCTACGGCCGTCGTCGTTGACAGAGAAGGGCACGCTTCCGTAGAGGCGGAGCTGGTGGTCCGCCTTTAGGTCTTCAGCCATCTCTAGCTCTCGTTCACCGTGTTCGCACGCGTGTAGTTGCCCGCGCCCGCGTCGATCAGCAGAACCGCGATCGAGAGCGTGTCGTTGACCTCTTTGTAGACTTTGGCCAACTCCTCGTGGCTCTGCCTCAGCGCCCTGGCGAAGCTTCTGCCGCCCTCCCAGTTCTTAACCTGCTCGAGTTGCTGGGCGAACATGTCCAACGTCCAGCCTTGCCGCTCTACATCGGGATAGCACCCGAGAGCGCTGCCATTAACTTCGCGCAGCCAGCCCTGCAGAATGTTGGCGACGTTGCCGAGTTCGACAGGACTGTATTCGACGCCGTCCCTGTCGGCCACCAGACCGGGCCAGCTCTGCTCCAGACGCCAGCCATTTTCTGTCGATGCCATGACACCCTCCACATCCAGTTGATCACGAGCGTACTTGGGTCGTGCTTTGCCGTACAGATATTGGACATTTATCCACGACAAATTACCTGGGAAACATGGATAACATTGGGCACTATGCAGACCCGCAAGGATCTCTACCAGGCGCACAAGCTGATGACCCAGCGCCTGGGCTTGGCACTGCTCCAGGGCGAGCCCGACTTACCCGAGTCGCCGATGCGGCGATACAACGTGGCAACGTTCGCGGGCATCCTGCTCGTGGTGCTGATCACGGCCGGGTTCGGGATCTGGGGCATGCTCAGCCCCGGAGGAGCCACCAAGCTCAAAGAGGCGGGCCAGTTGCTCGTCGAGGAAGAGACCGGCGCCTCCTACATCTACAACCAGGGAGACGGCAAGCTGCAACCGGTGGCGAACTACGTCTCCGCCAGGCTGCTGCTGGACAGCCAGGAGATCAAGGTCCGTACGGTGTCGGCCGAATCGCTGGCCGGCTTCGCCAGGGGGCAGAAGATCGGCATCTCAGGCGCGCCGGACTCGCTGCCCAAGCCGGAGAAGATGGTCAAATCGCCGTGGACGGTCTGCGTGACCGAGCAGACGGACGCGACAGGCGTACACCAGTCATACGTCACGCTGCTGGGCGGACTCGACATCGGTGGCACGCCGGTGGGCGGTGACGCACTGGTCGTCGACGACGGGCAGCAGAACTGGGTGCTGTGGAACAACTCTCGCATGCGCGTCCAGAACGTCCGCCGGCTCACCGACCAGACGCCGCGCAAGGTGCCGCTGTCCTGGGTGAACGCCATCCCCACCGGGCCAGACTTCGTCGCGCCGAAGATCGCGCAGCAGGGCAAGCGGGTGGCGGGCCCCGGCGGCTCCTCCGCGCGAGTGGGGCAGGTCTTCACGCTGGCCCCCATCGCGGGCGAGCCCGAACGCTGGTACGTGCTGCTCGCCGACGGTCTCGCGCCCATCAGCCAGACACAGGCGATGCTCCTGCTGCAGGATCCAGAAAGCAAGATCGCTTATGGCAAGGGCCGCGTGCGCCGGCTCGCCGTCGACGCGGCCATGGTCAACGCCGCCGAAGCCTCGGCTCAGCCGATCCTGGGCGGCGGGCTGCCGCTCACCATGCCACGCTTCCGCACGCCGGAGACGTCCGCGCCCCTGTGCGCGGTGTACGCCGACACGATCACCGGCTCGGTCCGGGCACAGCTGACCACCGGAGCGAAGCTGACCATCCCGAAGCCGCCGAACAGCGGTGGGCCCGACCTGGTGGACCAGGTACTGCTGCCCCCGGGCAGTGCGGCCCTGGCCGGCCATCTGCCCGGAGCCGGGCAGGTGGCCGCGATCAACGAGTACTCACTCATCACCGACCAGGGCAGGCGGTTCCGGCTGGCCTCCGCCGACGTCGTGGGCCAGTTGGGCTATGACGCCGCCCAGGTCACACCGTTGCCCGCGCATCTGCTGCGCCTGATTCCCGAGGGCCCGCTCCTGGACCCCGCCGCCGCACGGCTGCCCGTCACGGAGGTCTCCGCCAACCGCCTCACCGGCGGGTGAGCCTGCCCGCCGAGCTCTAGCCGAGGCCGCCCGTCAAATCCGACTGAGAGGGGAGGAGCTGGCCGGACGGAATGTCGTAGTCGACCCCGACATTGGTGAACTCCGGCATGGCACCGGATTTCAGCGCGCTGATCTCGGTCGGTATCGCCTGCATCATAGGGAAAGCCTTACCACTCGCCTCGGATTGCGTGATGGCCGTATACATCAGGCCGGCAAGAACGCCGAGCGCGATACCGTGCTTGAGCGCCACTTTTCTCGTGGCTTCAACCGCGATCTTGCCGAGCTTGAAATCGACCACCTGGGAGACGAAAGGGGCGCTGAACCGAAAGGCCACCAGCAGAGTGGCGTAGGCCGCCATTAATCCGGCGATGAGACCGCATATTCGCGCCCCCCAATAATACAGCTTCGCGCTCTGATCAATCGCCTCACCGGCGTTGTTCCGCGTTGATTTGAGCGTGTCGAGCGACTTGGTGAATTCGTTGTAGGCCTCGGTGAACTTCTCGAAGGCCGCGCCTTCCCACTGGTCCGCGAGCGTGGTCTTCAAAGTGGTGAGCTCATTCCCGAGCGCGTCCAGCTCAGAGGTCATCCCGCCCCTGTCTATGGTGCGCCAGGTGTCAGCCGAACTGCTCATCCGACCCGGATCGGAGATCATGATGCCGATCGTCAGGATCACGTAGTTGGCCCACGGTCGTCTGATCACGAGCGCGGCAGCGGACGCGGTCGTGAACGCCGTCATGTACAGGCCCTTGCCCTCCGTGAAGTCCATCTACTTCTCCTTACCGATGACCTCGGGAGCGATGTCCTCGTCGTCACCCCACACACCTTCGTCCTCCGACAACAGCGAGCCTTCCTCCCGGTCGCGTTCGTCGTGGCCGCTGCCTGCGCCGGTCATGGGCATCATCGGCATCATCGGCGTTCCGCTGCCCATGCCGCTGGGGGTTGCCGGCGCGGGCCGCAGTCCGCTGGCGCTGGGTGAGCCCACTCCACCCACGCCACTGCCCGATGGCGAGCCCAGAGTGGTACCCGAGCGGGTTCCCGCGTTGAGCAAGTCAGGGTTCGGCAGCCCGTTGAGCTGTTTGCTGGGGTCGAAGGAGGAAAGACCGGTCTTGTCCTGCGGCGGGTTGAGCGCGGCATCGATGTCGGGGACCTTCATGTTCGGGTCATCGGCGCCGGACAGGTTGGTATTCGCGAGATCCGTACCGGGCAGGTCCGTCTTCGGCGAGTCTGTCCCGTCAAGGTTGCTGCCTGGCGGTCCGGTGCCGGGGAGATCAGCGCCAGGAAGGTCGGCACCAGGAAGATCGCTGCCTGGAAGGTCAGTACCGGGAAGGTCAGTGCCTGAAAGGTCGGTACCAGGGAGGTCGGCGCCGGGCAGATCACCGGTCGGGAGCTCCCCGTCGAGGCCCGAGGTGTCGATCCCACCCCCGTCCACCGCGTTGATGACCCTCTCCATCTCGAATTTCTCGCCGCTCGTCTCCTCGGCCGTCCGGTAGTTCGCGTCGGCCTTCTTCAGCGCGACCTTCCAGCTCTCCAGCGCCTTCTTGCCCCGATCCAGCGCGAAGGACTGACGCTCGATCGCCCTGTCATGGGCTTTGGCGATGCCGAGGCCGATCACGCCGAAGCCGGGGAACGGGACACCCATGTCACCGGACCTGGTGCGCAGGAAGGCGAGCAGCGCCGCCTGGCTGTCAATCTTGTTACTGGCCGCGTCGAGCACGCCCGGCTTGAAGGAGATGCCCGATGAGGGCGGCGACAGCTGAGTCGTCACCGGTAAGCCGCCATTGACGGTGGACGGCTGCTGGCCGGTCTGCTGCTGGCCGGTCTGCTGCTGGCCCGTCTCCTGCTGGCCGCTCATCCGATCACCGGATCCGTCACGTCACGGCTGCTGCTCCAGGCCGACCCGTCCTCCGACAGGTAGGTGCCGCGCTCCATGTCACCGCCCTCATCCCCCATCGGGCCGCCGCCTCCCATCATCGGCATGAACGGCACGCCGGACGTGGCTGCCGCGCTGCCGCCGCGCATCGCCGCGACTCCCGCGCCAGACGTGTACGCGGTGCTCGGGGAACCGATCACCGACGGGACGCCCGGACCCGTGGCGGCCGGGGGCAGAGTCGCGGTGGGGGTCACCGTACTGACCGGAGGAGTGCCGATCGTGGCCGGCGTGACGGCCGTAGTGGGCTGGTAGGAAGAGGTCTCGGTCTTGGTGGGGTCGGCCCCCGGCGTGGCATCGCCTAGAGCGGTCTTGTCCTCGGCACCGATCACCGGCGGAGCGGTAGCGTCCTCTGTGTCCGCTCCGGTGCCGGCACCTGGAGAACCAGCCGGTTCGCCGGATCCGTCCCCACTTCCCTGGCTCTCATCACGCGCCTGTTCCTCGGCACCCAGCAGGTCCTGGCCGGCGGACTGATCCTGGCCGGGCTGATCATCCGGTTGCGTCCCGGGGCCGGCACCCTCTTTGCCGCCCGGACCGCCGTCATCCTGCCGAGGGTTCACCGCGCCACCCGTGGAGCCCCCGCTCCCGGTGCCCGCACCGCTCACGCTCGCGTCGTCTGCACCGCTGCCTCCGTCGTGGACGGCGGTGCCGGCACCCTGAGTCCCGGCCCCGCTCCGATATTCGACGCTGATCGAGGCGCCGGGCGTGGGCGGGATCGCCACGGCCGGCAGCTCATAGTTGATGTTGATGGGCACCGAGGAGATGAGCAGAGAGCGGATCTTCTCGTTGAGTCTCTTCAGCGCCTCCTGGGCCTTGGCGTTCTCGATCCAGGTTGCGGCGATCACACGGGGATCCCCGAGGAGGTCCAGCGTCAGCATCCTGTTTCGGGCCAGCATGACCTCAGGAACTTTCGCGTCCACCTCATGCTGGTCCGCCGTGCTGCCATCGACCTCGGCGATGGCCGTGGGGATGTAACCCGCGTAGGTCTCCAGGCTCCGGCCCATTTCCGCGAGTGTCCACGCCAGCTGGTTGCCGGTCGTGCACACGAGCTCCAGCGCGATGCGCGCCTTGTCGGCATCCGGACCCCGCCAAATGGTGAGGATCTTGCCGGCGTGGTCCTCGATTCCGACGACCGCGTTGATGATCGCCTCAGCCGCGCTGGTGTAGGCCGATCCCCCCTTTTTGATCAGCTCCTGCTGTGACGTCCCCAGCAGGCGCCGGATCTCCGCCTTCGGATGGGGCTCCGTCTCACCGGTGGGAACCGCATCACCCCAGATGTAAACCGTCTTGGCTTGTGAGCCGCTGTCAGCCACGGTCAGGCGCCCTCGTTTCGCGTATCCGCCTCGGTGTGGTTGGCCGCGCTCGCCTCAATGGCCGCGATGACATCCTTGTAGGCCTTGACGAACTCCGAGTGGATCTGCCCGAGCTTCTGTCCCGCGCTGTCCCTGCCTGCGGTCGCGCCGAAGATCTTGGCATCTGTCCACTCCCCGAACTGAGCGGCCTCGAGCTGGATCTCGGTCATGGCGGACCCGCTGAAGCCCGGCTTCTCCACGGCCTCGATGTGCTTCGACAGAACTGCGGCGATCGATCGCATCGTGGAGGGTTCGTGGACCCTCCCGTCACTCTCGAATTTGGCGGCCACGTGTGGATCGATCGGCGAATCACGATCCGGCTTGCCCATCACTCACTCCTGCAGAGGCGAGATCTCGGTCACCGCGCCGCCGCGGTGACCGGGGGAGGAAGGCGTGGACGGTTGCGGTCAGTCCGTCCAGATGGCGATGTTGCGCCGCTCAGCAGCCTCGTAGTTTCCCTTGGCGATGTTGACGGCGCTGGCCGCCTGGAACAGTTGCCGGCCCATCGCCTGCTCGTGGGCGTCCCACTGGTCCTTCTTCGTGTTGAAGAACTGCTCGGCCTCGCCCTCCCAACTGGCCCCGAGCTCCTTCTTGATGTCGGCGAACAGATCGTCCGTGGCTCTGTCGAGCTCGGTCACGACCTTCTTCAGCTCCTCGTAGGCCTGCTCCATGCTGCCGAACTTGACGAATGTGTGATCATCGGGAACGGTCACTGCGATCTCCGTTGTGTCGGTCCGCTAGTTGCTGTTGATCACTGAGTCGATCCGGCCCGCGGCGCCATCCCTGACCAGTGACCCGGACAGGTCCATGTTCTGGTCGGCGGCGTTCCTGTAGACGCCGGCGCCGATGTTGAGCCGGTCATGGATGTCTTCGAGGATCTTGATCACGGCCCTGAACTCGACGTCCCATTGGTCGAGCGCGCCGCTGAACTTCTGGGCTGCGCCGCCCCTCCAGCCCTGGGTGGTCAGGTCGGCTTTGATCGCCTGAACTCGCTGACGCATACCTTCGATGTACTGGGCGGTGTCCTGGCAGTACCCCGCGGCATTGGTCAACTGCGTAGGACTTGCTCCGTACAGTGACATTTGACCCTCCATGTGGACATGGACTTGTCTCATACGGCGGGCGGTCAACGTGAGTTGGGCGAACTACCGCCGCGAAACAACATCAGCTCGCATGTTAGCCACCACACGCCCCATAGATCACAAAGCTCCGCCCGTACCGCCAGGTCTGCGCGCATCGCCAATAGATCGTGCGCTCTACGCCAAACCGCTCACAGCTCCATCCGGAGCCGGATGCGGTTGAGCTCGCCCATTACGTCATCAAATGTCCGGTCATAGGCGGACTGCGCCTCTTTGATCTCCCTGCCCGCCGCTTCCGGATCGTCGAGGTATTTCATGGGGTTGTCGCCGGAGTCGCCGAATGTCGCGCTCATGGCCTCATGGATCTGCTGCTGGAAGTCGCGGGCGGCGTCCTTCAGCGCCGCCTTGATGAGGTCGGCAAGCTCTCCGGAGGAGAGGCGCAGAGCCTTGGGGTGCAGATCCAGCTCGCGGACTCCTTCCTGACCGTACTCGACGGTGACCAGACCGTGCTCGTCCTGTGCCCGGCCGACATAGGAGTCCAGCTTCTTCTGAAACTCCTCCATGAGCGCGAACTGCTCGCCGGCCCCCTTGAGCAACCTGTCAATGTCGATGTTCGCGAAGTCTCCGAACTCCTGCACAGTCTCCACTCCTCCCACAAAAGGGCAAGCAACGCATTAACCAGACAATCTGCGCACCCAGCCGTATATCTCCAACACGCCGACCGCGAGTGGGAACAACTCGACGATCAGCAGCAGTTCCAGAATGTCCCCGGCCCTGCCCCAGAACGGCGAGGGCTTTCCCGCAGCCAGGCTCATCCCGATTCCCACCGTCAGCAGGGAGACCCACAGCACGCAGATCGCCACAGCCAGCGCACCGGTGATCCCGCCCTTGAAGCTGAGTGCGAAGGCCACCATGACAAACCCCGCCATGCCGGAGCCGATCAGCCAGATCCGCTGGCCGAGACCTGAGAAGACGCGGGCGCGCATGATGAGCGTCAGGGAGAGCGTGACGGCCATGATGTAGGCCACCAGGCCGTCGTGCAGCACCAACAGTGCCTGAGCCGCCAGCGCGGCCAGTCCAATGGCGGTGATGAAACCTGTGGCGTAGCGCTGAGCGATCACGGTGCGCTCCTGGATCGCCGCCGCGTCTAGCCGCTGATTGTCAGCGCGCAGTTCTTCGGCCGTGGTGGGCATTGCCGGCAGCGGCACCCGGGCCAGCCGGAATGAGAGCGTCGGCACCAGCGGGCTCAGCGCCAGCAGCGCGGCGATGGCCACGGCCGCCACCCCGGCCGGCATGGCTCCCGTCACCATGACCACGGCCGCGCCGACCGCGCCGCACGTCGCGGCTATGGCCGTACCGAGGAAGCCGGGAATGCCGTGCGAGATCGCCATCCCGGCGACGGCGGCGCCTAGGGCCGTGCAGGCGAGCGCGGCGAGCAGGTGCGGAGCACCGATGCCGGCCAGGCTGCCCTCGCCGGCCGGGGCGAACAGCCCGGCCAGGAAGGCGTGCGGCAGCGCCGCGTGGCCGATCAGCGCGCCGGCGGCGGAATCGCCCATGGCACGCGCCAGCACGCTTCCCGCAAGGATCAGCACCAGCGAGAGCACTCCGAAGACGATCGTGCTGATCAGCGGGGGCAGGTCGGCCAAGGCGACACCGACGGCGCCGAGGACCAGGAGTCCCGTCGCACCGGCGGCACCGAGAGACCTGGTGTGCGCCGCCGTCCACGTGCTCGATCCGTTGACGCCCCTGGCGACGACGTCCGCCACGTCATCGAAGATCGCGGGTGGCAGGATCGACTCGCGTGGCCGGAGATAGAGGATCTCGGCGTCGAGCACGCCAAGCGTGCCGAGGCTCTGCTCCAGGTCGAGCGGAGCCCCACCGAGCCGCTGCAGCACCCATCCCGGGGACGACGTGGCGTCACCGCCCACTTCGCCGAGCACGCGCAGCAGCCCAGGCAGTACGTGCGGCAGCGGTATGTCGGCGGGCAGCGTCAGGTCGGCCTTCCGGCCGGGACCCACGATCGTGACATGGCACAACACCGGCAGGGGCAGCGGTATCTGCGCAAGGGCACCCTGCTGGATCGGCTCCGAATGCGTCGGCATGGGCGACTCCGCATCAGGCACAGACTCGGGCAGCGGCGGCTTCTGAACCATCGAATCCACGGTCCACTCCGTCCCACAAGCATCACGGACAGCACAGAACATAGCGGGTCACATCTGGTAGGAACGTCGCGTGAGCAAAGTGGTTGTCCGGCGCCCGGAGCGCCGCCCCGGCCCCAAGCCACCTCGCGGGGAAGTCATGCTGGAGTCTCCACCGGAGATTCCAGAGGTCCAGGGCCAGGGCTTCATGCTGGTACTCGCCTACCTGCCCATGGTGGCGGGGGCCGCGGCGATGGCGCTGATGTTCACCGCGGGGGGAAACGCCAACCCGATCATGTACGTCGCCAGCGGCCTGTTCGCAGTCTCGATGGTCGGCATGACCGTCAGCCAGATGGGGCGTCAGGCGGGCGAGCGTAAACATCGGCTCAACGGCGCTCGCCGCGACTACTTCCGCTATCTCGGTCAGGTCCGCAGGAAAGCCGGGCGCGCCGCCAAGCAGCAGCGCGAGGCTCTGGAGTGGAGCGGCCCCGAGCCGGACTCGCTGTGGTGGATCGCCATGGGACCCCGGTTATGGGAGCGCCGCCCCCGAGACGAGGACTTCAGCACCATACGGGTCGGCACCGGTGTGCAGAAACTGGCCATCCAGCTCTTCCCACCGGACTCCAAGCCCGTGGAGGACCTGGACGCGCTGTCGGCCGGCGCGCTGCGGAGGTTCATGCGCGCCCACTCCACGGTCTCCCGGCTGCCCGTGGCCGTCGCCCTCGCCTCCTTCGCCCGCATCCGGCTCACCGGCGACCTCACGGCGATACGCGGTCTCGTGCGCGCACTGGTCGGCCAGATCACTGTCTTCCACTCCCCCGACGACATGCGGATCATGGTCTGCGCAGGCCAGGAGCGCATGCCCCACTGGGAGTGGGCCAAGTGGCTCCCGCACGCCCTCCACCCAGACGCGCTCGACGCGGCCGGACCCGTCCGGCTGATGGCCCACAACCTCGGCGAGTTGGATCGGCTCGTCGGCGGCGAGCTCAGGGAACGGGCCAGATTTCAGCCGGGCTCGCCCTCTGACGCGCTGCCGTACCACGTGGTGATCGTGGACGGCGGGCACATTCCGCATGACTCGCAGCTCGGCAGCGACGCCATCCAGGGCGTGACCGTCATTGATCTGACCGACTCCACCGGCGCCGTCGAGGAGAGCAACACGCTGCGGCTGGACGTCCAGCAGGACGGCCTGCACATGGTGAAGATCGACCACGCGGGAAAGGAGCGGAAGACGAGGCTGGGCGCGCCGGACAAGTTGGCCTTCGTGTGGATGGAAGGGCTGGCCAGACAACTGTCCCCGCTCAGGGCCTCCTCTGTGAGCGGCGGCGACGGCGAGGACATGCTGGCCATCAACACGACGCTCACCGACCTGCTGGGCATCGGCGATCCCCGGAGGCTGGACCCGGCGATCACCTGGCGGCCACGGGCCGGTCGCAACAGGCTGCGGGTCCCGATCGGGCTCGGTGCGGACGGCCGCATGGTCGAGCTTGACATCAAGGAGTCGGCCCAGGGCGGCATGGGCCCGCACGGCCTGCTGATCGGAGCCACCGGCTCCGGAAAGTCGGAGCTGCTGCGTACGCTGGTGCTCGGGCTGGCCGTCACCCATTCCTCGGAGATCCTCAACTTCGTCCTGGTCGACTTCAAGGGTGGCGCGACCTTTCTCGGCCTCGACTCCCTCCCGCATGTCTCCGCTGTCATCACCAACCTGGAGGACGAGCTTCCCCTGGTGGACCGCATGCACGACGCGCTGCACGGCGAGATGGTGCGCAGGCAGGAGCTCCTGCGGGCGACGGGCAACTACGCCTCACTCCGCGACTACGAGCGCGCCCGTGAGCAGGGCGCCAACCTGTCGCCGCTGCCCACGCTCTTCGTCGTGCTCGATGAGTTCAGCGAGCTGCTGTCCACCAAGCCCGAGTTCATCGACCTGTTCGTGATGATCGGCCGCCTTGGCCGATCGCTCGGCGTGCATCTGCTCCTGGCTTCCCAGCGCCTGGACGAGGGCAGGTTGCGGGGGCTCGACACCCATCTGTCCTACCGGATCGGCCTCCGCACGTTCTCGGCCATGGAGAGCCGGGCCGTGCTGGGCGTGGCCGACGCCTACGAGCTGCCCTCGGCGCCGGGCAACGGCTATCTCAAGTTCGACACCACCGGTATGACCAGGTTCAAGGCCGCTTATGTCTCCGCCGCCTACCAGCCGGACACCAGGCGGGTGGCGGACGACGGGCAGCCGGCGGCGCGCGAGATCGTCGAGTACGGGTCGAGCTACACCCCGCTCCCCGTCGTCGAGAAGCCGGCGGAAGAGGCGCCTGCGGAGGCGGAGGAGAGCGGCCCTCAGCCCAGCCTGCTCGACGTCGTGGTCGGCCGGCTGCAGGGACGCGGCCCCGCCGCACATCGCATCTGGCTGCCGCCGCTGGGCGAGCCGCCGGCCTTGACCCACCTGCTGCCACGGTTGTCCGTGACTCCCGAGCTGGGGCTGTCCACGCCGGACTGGGACGGCAGAGGGCGGCTGCACGCCGTCATCGGCATCATCGACAGGCCCTTCGACCAGCGCCGCGATCCGTACTGGCTGAACCTGTCCGGCGCGGCCGGGCACGTCGGCGTCGCCGGCGGCACGCAGAGCGGCAAGAGCACCCTGCTGCGCTCTTTGATCAGCAGCATGGCACTCACCCACACCCCCCGTGAGGTGCAGTTCTACTGCCTGGACTTCGGCGGCGGCACGCTCTCGGCGCTGGAGGGGCTGCCGCACGTGGGCGGCGTGGCCAACCGGCAGAACGCCGACAGGGTCCGGCGTACGGTCGCCGAGATCTCGACCATCCTCCAGCAGCGCGAGCGGGACTTCGCCGACCAGGGCATCGACTCGATCGCGACCTACCGCAAGCGACTGGCCGAAGGCGGCATCGAGGGCGACGGCTGGGGCGATGTGATCCTGGTTGTGGACGGCTGGCTGACGATCCGGCAGGAGTACGAGCACCTGGAGCAGGTGATCACCGACCTGGCGGCGCGCGGGCTCGGCTACGGCATCCACGTCATGGCGACCACGAACAAGTGGTCGGAGTTCCGGCCGGGCATCCGCGACCTGTTCGGCACCAAGATCGAGCTCAAGCTCGGTGACGCCTACGAGTCGGAGATCGGGCGGAGCGCGTCGCTGGCGGTGCCCGAGGGCACGCCGGGTCGCGGGCTCACCAAGGACGGCATGCACTTCCTGTCGGCCCTGCCCCGTATCGACGGGCTGCGCCGCGCCGACGACCTCGCCGACGGGTTGCGCGCCCTCGTGGAGAGCGTCGACGCCGCGTGGCAAGGCCCGGCCGCTCCATCTGTGCGGCTGCTCCCGACGCTGCTGCCCGCGGCCGGCCTGCCGGGCCAGGAGGAGACCGGCAAGGAGCGGATCGCGATCGGCATCGACGAGGCGGCGCTCTCTCCGGTCGCCGTCGATCTGAGAACCGATCCGCACTTCATCGTCTTCGGCGACACCGGGTGCGGCAAGTCGAACGTGCTGAGGCTGATCATGGAGGGCCTCGTCGCACGCAAGACGCCCAAGGAAGCCAGGATGGTCGTGATCGACTACCGCCGGTCGCTGCTGGACACGGCGGTCACCGACCATCGCATCGGCTATGCCGCATCGAGTGCCGCAGCCGCCGAGCTGGTGCAGGAGATCCGGGTGGCCTTGCTCAAGCGTCTCCCGCCCGCGGACCTCACCCCTGAGCAGCTTCGCGCGCGCAGCTGGTGGAAGGGCTCCGACCTCTACGTCGTGGTGGACGACTACGACCTGGTGGCCACCTCCTCCAACAGCCTCCTGCAGCCGCTGGCCGAGCTGCTGCCGCAGGCCCGTGACATCGGATTGCACCTGATCGTCGCCCGTCAGATGGGCGGCGCCAACCGGGCCATGTACGACCCGGCGGTGCAGCGGCTCAAGGAGATGGCCAGTCCGGCGCTGATCATGTCGGGCAACCGGGAGGAGGGCGTGCTGTTCGGCAAGGTCCGGCCGCAGCCTCTCCCGCCCGGCCGGGGTTTCTTCGTGGACAGAAGACTCGGGGACCGGCTGATTCAGACGGCATTCCTGGAAACGGAGGAGCACGAGTCCCACGAATCTCACTGATGTCCACTATGCTCCGTCGGCATGGGCACAGGCTTCGTTGATGTTTCCTACCAGGCCTTCGACGAGTGCAGAACACGGGTCCGGACAGCGTCCAAGGAGTTCGATCTCGGCAACGTCCTCAAGGACAGCAAGTCGAAGGCTCCGGCCGAGCCGACGAGTGCCACGCTGTTCGGCACGCTGGACGGCGCACACGAGCTGGCCGCCAAGATGGACGCGGCCTGGACCGGCATCCGCGTTGAGATGAACAGCGGCCAGATCAAGCTGGAGAGCGTCGAGCGGGCGCTCGACGGTGTGGAGACCAACCTCCGCACGGCCGCGGCGGCTTCGGGCGCATGAGCATCCGCACACCGGACATCACCGAGTTACCCGGCGGCCAGGAGCTGGCGGGCCTGCTCCTGAAGGTGACGGGAAACCCTCAGGGCATCAGGGACATCGCCTCGGTCTGGCGGGCGTGCTCGTTCCAGACCGCGGACGCCACCTCCGCTCTCGTCAGGTTCGTCAACGACGTCGACCTGAAATGGGAGGGGGGCTCCGCGGACGCTTTCGACCGGCACATGCGTCTCTACCCGAAGGCGGGCGAAGGGTTCAACACGGCGGTCCGCGCCTGCGCCGAAGCGCTCGACAACACCGCCCAAGCGCTGGAGAAGGCCCGTTCCGACATCGACGGGCTCTGCAAGCAGGCGGTCACCAGCGCGGTCACGCACCTCCAGGACCACCTCGACAAGAACCCTGGCAAGACCGAGGCCGAGGCGATGGCCGCGCTGTGGGCCGGCGGTACCATGACCGGTCTCATGAACGGCAACATCGAGCTCGCCAAAGGGCATGTCAAGGCGGCCGAGGAGTCCGTCAATGCCGCCAGGACCATATTGGGTGGCCACGTCAAGATCGGTGGATCCGGAGAGAACGCCGGATTCGGCTTCTTCACCGGCATTCCCTTTGCCGGCGGGGCGGACTTCGATCCGGGTGACAAGAAGGTCGTCTGGACGAGGACGCCCGTTCAGGAGCAGACGCGACTGTCGGGTGGCGGCTCGGGCAACGGCTCCGGGGCGGGTGGCGGAGCCTCGTCGGGAGGGGGCGCCCCCGCGCCCAAGGCCGAGGTCGTCGAATGGATCAAGCAGGCGCTCACCATCATCAAGTCGCCCGAGATGGCGGGCACCATGCGCGAGCGTGGCATCGACGTCAGCGATCTGGACGCGAACGACGCCGACGATGTCCAGCGCATCTGGACGATCATCTATCACGAATCCGGCGGCGACCCCGGCGCCGTCAACACCTGGGACATCAACGCCAAGAACGGCGTGCCGTCCCAGGGCCTGATGCAGACCATCCCTCCGACGTTCAACGCGCACGCCCTGCCCGGCCACGGCAAGATCCTCGACCCGGTCGACAACATCATCGCGGGAGTCCTCTACACCTACAGCCGCTACGGCAACCTCGCCGGTCACCCCGGCATCGCCTCCCTCGCGCAAGGCGGTGGCTATCAGCCCTACTAGCACCGCTCTCCAGCGTCATCGCCGAGGCCGCCGATCTGACGAAGTGAGGGAAGTCACCGCTCATTCGGGCTTCGTGTCCGGTTCCTTCCAATCGAAGCGGCCGGCGTCCGGAGGCAGCTCTCCCGGCCTCGCCGGCGCCTGAAACGATGGGAAGGCGTTCACGTCGATGGCGGCCTGGGCGAAATTGATCTTCCCCGGGCCGGCCGGGGCCACATAGCTGAACTGGTGATCCTTCTTCACGATCGTCGCCATGACCTCGCCCGCGCCGCGCATGCTGGACACCAGCGTGAGCGTGAGCACGGCCACCGCACCGTTGAGCCCCGAGGCGATGAACTTCTCCAGCAGGCCGCCCCAGAGCGCGGTGTGCGGCGATGCCTGCAGCCGCTTGGCGAACATCAGCAACGTCCCGGCGGTCACGCAAAGGCTGGCGATCTTGAGCCAGTAGCCGCGGTATCCGGCTGCGACTTCGTCCATCATGCCGCCGACGTCGCCCAGCACCCCGCGCAGTACGCCGATCTCCCGATGGAACAGCCAGACGACCCGCTCGAACTCCTGCTGGTCCAGCGCGACCCAGCCGGCACGCGAAGTGTTGACCAGCTGCGGAAGGAGCTGTTTGATCCCGTCGTCGAGGCGCCCGGAGATGCCGTGCTTCCAGTTGGACGCCGCCTGGGCCATGCCCGGCTCGTTGGCGACGGCGGTGCCCGCGATGGTCGCCGCCGCCACCGTCCAGGGCGAGATCTTGCCCAGACGCTGGAGCATCCCCACCACACGTGGGCCGAAGGGATTCATCAGACGTACCGCACCTTGCTGGCGCTTTCCGCGGCGCGCCAGTTGAGCTCGGCCTGAGCCAGCGCCGCGCTCCATCCGTCACAGACGGCCTCGGCGTTGCCGATCTGCTTCTCCGCCCATTCGCGGAGGTCCTCGTACGTGCCACCCATCACCAGCTCACCCAGTACGCCGAAGCCCGGCGAAGCCACGCTCGTCGTGTCACAGAGGTCTTTGACGAAGGTCAGTGCCACCTTGAGCTCGCTGTCGACCCGGCCCCTCAGGGCGCCGATCGAGGTGGAGGTGACATAGAGGTCGCGTCCTGGGACGGCATCCGCGTTCATGTGCACGGATCTTCATGGACGAACCGGCGTCCCGGGTGCCGGCTCATGACGGGTTCATGATCAATTCGATCTCTGGACAGCCTGCGATCGGCGTCGGTTAACCGGAGGTCGATGGCGTGGCCGCCATGGATGCAGACGACACGCGACTCACCGAGCTGGACAAGTTCGTACAGGCGAGCGAGCGTTCGATGCGCGAGCTCGGGCAGGCCATGCAGGGCCTGCGCCGGCTTTCCGGCGCAGGCGAGAGCGCCACCGGCGCGGTCTCGGCACGTGTGGACGCCGACAGCAGGCTCGTCGACCTGGCCATCAGCCCGAGAGCGATGAAGCTCGGCTCCCACGATCTGAGCCGCGAGGTGATCGAAGCCGTCGCCGCAGCTCAGCTCGATCACGAGCGCCAGGCCAAGGCCCTGATCGCCTTCCTACCTGACGGCGACGGCCTGCTGGACGCCTTCCAGCGTGATCTGACCGAGGTGCAGGACACCTACACGGCCGAGACGCACGAGCGGCTGGACCGGATGCGTCATGCCCGGAGCCGCCTCCGGGACTGACCGCCCGCAGCGACGACGGCCTTGCCCGGAGGACTCCGGGCAAGGCCGTCCCGCGCTGAGTCAGCTGCAGTTCGCCCAGCCTGCGGCGGTACTTCCCGCACCGACGCTGCCGGAAAACTTCACGCACTTGCCTGGCGCGGAGAGCTTGACCGGTCCGGCGTAGTACTTGAAGTTTCCGCTGTCGGTCGCGCTGCCTCCGTCTTGGACGTCGAGCGTCGCGCTGACGGGGCTTTCCTTGCCCACGCCCACATACTTCATTGTCACCACGCAGTTCTGCTTGGTGCCACTGTTGTACAACTGGAAGGTCTCACCGCCGTTGAACGACTGCGAGCGCTGCACGTAAAACCCGGAGCCGCACACCTGCGCCGGCGTGTAGGGGTTCTTCGGCTCCGGCTGCGGGGGCGGTGGGGCCGCGGTCTTGGTCGGCGCCGGCGCGGGAGCGGGCGCCTCGGTCGTTGGCGCGGGAGCGGGCGCCTGCGTGGTCTTGGCGGGAGTCGGGGTCGGAGGCGGGGTCTCGGTGCTCTTCGCGGGAGTCGGGGTCGGCTCCTGGGACTGCTCCGGCGTCTTGGTGCTCTTCTCCGTCGGCTTCTCCGTCGCCTTCTCCGTGACCGTCTTGGTCGCCTGCGGAGTCTTCGCCTGCGTGGCGGTCGCCTGCGGGGTCTTCGGCGCTGTGGTCGTGGCCTGCGGAGTGGGAACCGGCTGGGTCGGCAGCGGGGAGGGCGTCGGCACCGTGCTGTAGACAGGCGGGGTCGGCACACTCGACCGCTCGTCCGTAGGCAGGATGAGCGGGCTCACGTCGTACGGATCGGCGCTGGGAGAGGTGGCCCACGGCACGGTCACCTCGGGCTGTGGCTGGTCGCCGTTCGGGTCGCTCAGCTGCGGAACCGTACCGTCGTGGAGGTTGGTCACCGCGCTCTTCCCCACGCCGGCCGGCTCGGGGGCATCGTCGGTGGCCTTGCCGTCGGCCGCGACGCCGACCGAGTTGATCCGCTGGGCGTCCGTGTAGCGGCTGGCTCCCCAGAGGCCCACACCTGACAGCACCATGAGCGCGGCGACCGAGGCGGCCAGGCCCACCGGGAATTTCCGGCGTGGGGCAGGCGTCCCCGCGACTTGTGCTTGCCACACCTTGGGCCGCGGCGGCTCCTGCATCGGCGGCTGCGGCGGACCCCACGACTGCGCGGGCGGTGGCAGCGGCGGGGGCGGGGGCTGCACCGGCACGCCTTCGAGCGGCTCGCCGCCGCCCGCCGGCAGCAGCGCGGGGGGGTCGTACATCCGTGGCGGAGCCGGGACTCCCGCCGGTGGCAGCTTTGCCGTGACCTCCGGCTCCAGTCCCTGGCCACCGAGCAGGCGCAACATCGCGGCGTAGGTGGTCGGTCGCTGGTCGGCGTCCTTCGACAACGCCGCGAGCACCACACCGCGTAAAGGCTCGGCCAGGGTGCCCAGCTCGGGCACGCCGGTCAGCACCGCGTCGGACTCATGGGCGAACGGGGCCTTCCCGGTGGCCGCGAAGACCACCGTGGCCGCCCAGGCGAACAGATCCGCGGATGAGCTGTACGGCTCGTCCTTCAGCTGTTCGGGCGAGCGGTAGCCGATCTCGCCGGCGGCTTCGCCGAGATCCAGGTCGGTCACCCGGAGACCGTCGGCGCCCATGATCACATTGTTGGGGGTCAGCCCGCGGTGCGTGATGCCCGCCAGATGCGCGGCGGTAAGCGCGGTCAGCGTGCCGATGGCCACGCGTTCCACCCCGTCGGCGCCGAGCGGCCCGTCGGCCGCCACCGTCTCGGCGAGGCTGTGCCCCTCCACATGCTCTCGTACGACGTACGGATGGCCGTCGTGCAGGCCGGTGTCCACCGTCCTGGTGATGTACGAACTGGAGATCCGCCGGACTCCGGTCGAGCGCGCGATCGCCTCGGATTCCGGCAGGCCGGTCAACAATTTGATCACCCGGAGAGGCGCGTTGTCCGACTCCTTGCCGAGGAAGGCCGCCCCGCGCGGTCCTTCCGGCAGCCGTCCGGACAGGACGTAGTCGCCAAGCCTCTTCGGGTCACCCGGCTGTAACGGGTGCATGTGTGGTCCCTTCATTTCGAAGCGCGGTAAGGCCGGATGACGAGCCAAATCAGGCTCGCTGCAGTCAGTGATCTCAACAGCCGGATCGGCGGCGCTAAACCGGCGGGCCAGCCCGCCGGAGTCGGCCCCTGCCACGTGGCAGCACCACCCCGAGCGCGCCGGCCACGGCCGCGAGGGTCAGCGCTCCCGCCGTCACGGCCAGCGAGATGTTCCGGGTCACGACGTCCTCCGCTGGCACCTTGGCGATCGCGTCCGCAGGGATCGGCGCCGGCGCAGGCGCGGCCACCACCGGTCGGCCCGCGGGCTCGAAGGGCAGCACGGCACTGACCGCCAGCACCGGATTGACCATGCCCGCCCCTGTGCCTTTGCCGACGGAGCCATCGGCCGTGGCGATGATACGCCGCCGCACCTGCTCTTGGTCAAGATGCGGGAACCTGGCGCGCACCAGGGCCGCTGTCCCGGACACGTAGGCGGCGCTGAAGCTGGAGCCCTCAAGGTCCAGCTTGTACGAGCCGCGCGGCCACGGGGCGATGATGCCGACGCCCGGTCCCAGGACACCCACGGGGGTGGCCGTGTTGGAGGAGTCGGCGCGGCGCCCGTCGGGAGTTGCCGAGCCGACGGCCAGTACTCCCTCGTAGGAGCCCGGATAGGCGGGCACGTCCTCGTTCTTGTCGGTGATGTTGCCCGCGGCGGCGACGATCACGATGTCTCTGGCCAGGGCGTTCCGGACGGCCGCCTTGAGGATGGGATTGTCGGCCGCCTTGATCGAGATGTTGATGACCTCGGCCCTCAGCTGAACCGCCTTGTCGATGGCCGCGGCCAGATTGGCGACGTGGCCCTCGGCCTGGTTGCTCTGCTTGAGCTCGATGACGGTCGACTGCGGGGCTACGCCGTGGAAGGCGACGCCCGGATAGACGCGCCCGGCGATGATCCCGGTGACGGCGGTGCCGTGACCGACGCAGTCGGTGTATCCGGTGCCGGTGAAGTCAATGAAGCTGGATAACCCGCGCAGCTGCGGATGTTTGATGTCAAGGCCGCTGTCGATGATCGCCACCCGTACACCGGCACCGGTGCTCAGCCGCCATGCGGTCTTGATGTCGAGCCGTTTCTGCGCCCAGGGCTCCCCGCCGGGCAGCTTCACCACACCCGCTGCGGGGTTGCACTCCTCGAACGCCGACGCGACGGCCGCTGGAGGGGCTGCTGCCGGAGCGGTGGCGAGACCGAGAGCCAGCACGGCTGTGGGAAGCACTCGACCGATCATGGCCGAGCACCTTACATTGTCTGGACCTGCCGGTCGATGAGGTGGCCGGCTGCGCTCATTGCCAACACATCCTGCGCTTTTCGCTAACGACAGCGGCAGATCCAGCGGTGCAGGCTGGCTTTCCGACGGATGCGACCCGATCGAGGATTGGTGTGCGTGCACGTGCATGTCAGGGCTGCGGTGCCCGCGCTTCTCGTTGTCCTGCTCGCCGTGCTGGCGCCCCGGATGCGGTGGCGAGGCACGTACGGCGGCGGGCCGTCCGGAGGCGCTGAGCAGCGGACGGCCCGGCGTACGGCAAGAGGTGGTTCATGCGTCCCGCGACCGGGTGGAGCGCTCCTCCCCATCTTGGCCGAGCGCCTGCTGGCGATGCTCTCTCGGGCTCATCCCATAGGCGGCGCGGAAGGCCCGGCTGAACTCCGCGGCGTTCCTGAACCCCCAACGGAGGCCGATCTCTCCGATCGGCCGCTCCCGCAGCAGCGGGTCGGCCAGGTCGGCCCGGCAGCGTTCCAGCCTGCGCCGCCGGATCGTGGCGCTGACGGTCTCCGGCTGCCGTTCGAACAGCACGTGCAGCGTCCGCACCGAGACATGGTGGTGGGCGGCGATGCCGACCGGCCCCAGCTCGGGGTCGCCGAGATGGTGGTCGATGAAGGCGTCGATCCGCGCGACCAGCGCCCGCTGACGGCTTTCGACCGGCAGCCGCCCCTCGGTGCCCAGGCGGCCGGCGAGGAACACGGCGGCCAGATCGACACCGATAGTGCCCAGCCGGGGCAGCTCCGCCGGATCGCAGCCGGTGGCGTGCTCCCGAAGCGCGGTCAGATAGCGGGCCAGCATCGCCCCCGAGCCGGTCCGGGCAGAAAGCTTGCTCGCCAGCAGCCGCTCCATGTCGTCCCGAGGCAGCGGCAGCGCCTCTCGCGGCAGGAACAGGAACGTGAACCGGGTGGACCGGCCGACGTTGAGGAAGTCGGTGGCGAAAGGGTAGGAGGTGTCGAACAACGCGATGTCGCCGGTCTCCAGGTAGGAGTCGTTGCGGCGTTGTTCCAGGCGTACCGGGTTGCCGTGTACCAGGAAGAGCCGGTAGCCGTCGGGGTCGTGCTGACGAATGTGGGCCGGGGTGCGCCGCCCCGTCATCGGCGACACCGCGAACTCCGCCACCCGCAGGCCCCCCAGGTCGACGGAGCTCGCCATGCCGCAGAAGTCGTCGATGTGCTCGGTGGACAGCGCCACGGGGCCGAACTCGTGTGCGCACAGGTGCGTCCACCAATCCAGGCGGTCCTTCTTCGGCACCATGTCGGTGGACACCGAAACCACTGGGCTCTGCTCGACCGTGCGATGGATCCAGGAGGTCCCGTACGAGTGATCGCACGCCGCCTCTACGCTCTCGGGCACCGTCCAAGAGTTGCGCAACTCCAGCCCCAGCCGCAAGACCGGTGGCGATCATGTCACTGGCCGATCCCGGCCACCGGCCTTCCGAGAATCCCGCTTGATCGAACGGGGTTCCGAGGCGTCTGACAGCCGCGAAGCGCCGAGAGCGCCCAGGAGCCTCTCACCCCATGTGTGGACCTCTTCATATTCGCCGCCCGGAGTTCGTCCACGAGCGCCCCCCTACAGATAGATCATTTAGCGAAGCCAGCAATCTCAAATCGGACTTGGCGCAATAACTCGCCCATATCGGGCAAGCCGAAAATCTCGGGGTCGCGGCCCCCATATGTGATCTGCCGCACTTCAGATACTGAAACATTGCAGATTCTGAAAGTTTTTCCCTACCCTGGACATCGTGACCATCGTGGACAGCGCTGACGAGCTCGGCCGGAGGGACCGCAAGAAGCTCGAGACCCGTACGGCGCTGGAGCACGCCGCCCTGACACTGGTGGCCGAGCGTGGCCTGGCGGGGGTCACGGTGGAGGACATCGCCGAGGCGGTGGACGTCTCCTCACGCACGTTCTTCAACTACTTCCCGGCCAAGGAGGACGCGCTCCTCGGCCCCGGCCCGGCGTCCGCCGCCGAGCTGCGCGAGAAGCTGGACGCCCTGCCCGCGGACGTACCGGTGCTGGAGGCGCTGCGGCTGATGTCGCGGATCGAGGCCGAGCACGTCCAGGAGCAGCGCGAGCAGTGGCTGCTGCGGCTGAAGGTGTTCGAGCAGAACCCGTCGCTGCTCCCGCGGCTCGTCGCCGGCGGCACCGAGACCGAACGCGTCGTCACGGAGACCGTCGCCCGCCGGGCCGGCGTCGAGCCGGGCACGACCGGCTATCCCGAGCTGGCCACCGCGGCGGCCATGGCCGCCTTCCGGGTGGCCATGATGCGCTGGAGTGCCGCAGGCGGCCATCCGGCGCTGGCCGACCTGGTCGACGAGGCGTTCTCCCAGCTCGCCGCCGGCCTGCCCAATCCGTGACCACCTCGGCCGCCTCTCCCCCTTTCGACCACCTCCCCTGAACGTCGAGCCGGCGCTGCCGCAGGAGTCCTGCGGCAGCGCCGGTCCCCACCTGAGAGATTGAGGAAAGATGACAACCGCCAGCGCGCAGCCCGAGGCCGCGGCGCCCACGTCCAGGAGAAAGGTCCTGCAGGCTCTGTCGGGGCTGATGGTGGGCATGTTCGTGTCCATTCTCGCCTCGACCGTCGTGGCCAACGCCCTGCCGCGCATCATCACCGAGCTGCACGGCACGCAGACCGTCTACACCTGGATCGTCACCGCGGAGCTGCTGGCCATGACGGCCACGGTGCCGCTCTGGGGCAAGATGGCCGACCTGTACAACAAGAAGCTGCTGATCCAGCTCTCGCTGGGACTGTTCGTGGTGGGCTCGCTGATCGCGGGCCTCACGCCGAACGTGGAGATCCTCATCGTCAGCCGCGTCGTCCAGGGCGTCGGCGCCGGCGGCATGACCGCGCTGGCCATGGTCGTGATGGCCGCCATGATCCCGCCGCGCGAGCTCGGCCGGTACGCCGGCATCTTCGGCGCGGTGTTCGGCGTCGGCACCGTCGCGGGCCCGCTCATCGGCGGCGTGCTCGTGGACACCTCCTGGCTCGGCTGGCGCTGGTGCTTCCTGCTCGGCGTGCCGTTCACGATCCTGGCCATCGTCCTGCTGCAGCGCACGCTCAACCTGCCGGTGGTACGCAAGGACGTCAAGGTCGACTACCTCGGCGCGCTGCTCATCACGGTGGGCGTGTCCACCCTGCTGATCTGGTCGTCGCTGGCCGGCAACCAGTTCGCGTGGGGCTCGTGGCAGACCGCCGCGCTCGTCGGCGGCGGCCTGCTCATCCTCGTGCTGGCCGTCTGGGTGGAGTCGCGGGCGGCCGAGCCGATCATCCCCCTGTCCATCTTCAGGAACCGCACCGTCGCCCTGGCCACCGTGGCCAGCGTGCTGGTCGGTGTGGCCATGTTCGGCGGCACGGTCTTCCTGTCGCAGTACTTCCAGGTGGCACTCGGCAAGTCGCCGACGGTCGCCGGCCTGATGAGCCTGCCGATGGTGTTCGGCCTGCTGATCTCCTCCACCGTGGCGGGCCAGCTCATCACCAAGTGGGGCCGCTGGAAGGGCTTCCTGGTGGCCGGCGGCGTCGTCATGCTCGCCGGGATGGGCCTGCTCAGCACCATCGACGGCCAGACCGGCACGGTGCTGCTCGGCGTCTACATGGCCGTGCTCGGCATCGGCGTCGGCATGCTCATGCAGAACCTGATGCTCGCCGCCCAGAACGACGTGCCCGCCGCCGACCTGGGCGCCACCACCTCGATGCTGACCTTCTTCCGCAGCATGGGAGGCGCGGTCGGCGTCAGCGCGCTGGGCGCGGTGCTGGCCAACCGGATCACCACCCTCATGGCGGAGAAGCTCGGCCCGATGGCCGCCGGCGGCGGGGGCGGCGACAGCAACGCCGTGCCCGACATCACCAAGCTGCCCGCTCCCGTCGTCCGGATCATCCAGGACGTGTACGCGACCGCCACCGCGGACCTGTTCCTGATCGGCGTCCCGCTCACGGCGCTCGCGCTGGTGGCGGTGCTGTTCATCAAGGAGAAGCCGCTCAACACGCTGTCGGGCGAGGAGCGCCTGGCCAGGGAGCGCGCCACGGCCGGCGGTCACTGAGCGGCCCCGGCCTAGCTGCCCGGGCGCCCGGCCGAGCTGCCCGGGCGCCCGGCCGAGCTATCCAGGCACCCGGCCGGCTCCACAGGCTCCCTGCCGTCGGCTCCGCCCCCCCGCGACCACCCCCGTCGTCGGGGGCCAGCTCTTCACGGCGACTCTGACCAGGGGCAACAGAAAATACCCCTAAAACCCACTTGATTTACAGCAAATACCCGCTTACGTTGAAGATCCCAATACCTCATGACCCCTGGCAGGCCCATGTCATGCGCTATTCGACCGTCTTCGACCTCGACGGAACCCTCGTCGACAGCCCCCGCGCCATCGTGGAGACCTTCACCGCGGCGTTCGGCGCGATGAGCGTCGCCGTGCCGGACGCCGGCGCGATCCGAGCCACGATCGGCCTTCCGCTCGAACGAGCCTTCGGCGGCCTGCTCGGCCTGCCGGCGGACCACGAGCTGGTGGCCGGCGGGGTGCGGCACTACCAGCGCCTGTTCAAGGAGATCATCCTGCCGCGCGCCCCCGAGCTGCTCTTCCCCGGCGTCGCCGACGGGCTGGCGGAGCTGCGCGATCTCGGGGTCACGCTCGCGGTCGCGACCAGCAAGTTCCACGCCAGCGCCGACGCGCTGCTCACGGCGGCCGGGCTGCGCGAGCACTTCGCCGTGGTCGTGGGCGCCGACCAGGTCACCCACCCCAAACCCCATCCCGAGTCCGGGCACCTGGTCCTCCGCACGCTCGGCATCCCGGCGGAGCAGGCGGTGATGGTGGGTGACACCGTGCACGACATCCACATGGCGCGGGCCGCCGGAATGCGCTCGATCGCCGTCACGTACGGAATCCACGGCCTGGCGGAGCTGTCCGCCGCCGAGCCCACCTGGATCGCCGGTTCCTTCGGCGAGGTCGTCGCCCGGCTCGGCACGGACCTGCTCCCCACGCCCGGGAGGGCCGGCCCGCCCGGCGTCCGCGGCGGCCGGCGGCCGGTGCCGGCCCGGCCTGCCGTTCGTGCTCCCGGGGTCGAGTCCGCCCTCTGAAGGCCCGTCTCCGACCGAAGGAGAGCCCGAAGTGCCCGACCGAGAACAAGTGATCGACGATCTCCTCGACGACCGTACGTACCACATCGAGTTCAACGGCCACCTCACCAACCACGCCAAGCACGCGGTCGTCGCGCTGGCCGGGCTGGGCGTGCCGGCCGCGGACGTCAAGGCGTACTACGACGCGTACGCGAAGCTCACCTCGTACGGGTTCGGCCTGGAGCCGCCGAAGCCCGACCGGCACCGCATCACGGAGGAGAACTGGCGGGAGCACCTGGGCCGGCGCACGAGTTTCTGGTCCTACTGCGGCTTCTTCGACCAGCGCGAGCGGGAGCTCGGGCTCGACGAGGTCCTGCGCCGCTACATGCCCGTGCTGCTGCCCGGCTGGACGGGGTCCTTCACCCACGCCACCATCCACCTCGGCTGGGCGCTCGACGCCGGCCACCGCTGGATGGCCGTCGAGGGCCTGGCGTACATGGCCTTCTCCTACTCCACGTGCCATCCCGAGCGGGCGGTCGGCCCGGGAACGCCCGACCCGTCCCCCGTGGACTCCCTGCTGCGCCTGGCCGGCGCGTGGGAGGAGCGGCGCGACGAGCTCTCGCACTGGGTGGCGGGGCTCCTCGCCGACACCTCACCCGTGGACGACGGCCGTATCCATCCCGAACTGCTGCGCTCGGGGCTGCAGTTCAGGATCGCCCGCACGCTGAGCGAGGGCCATCCCCTCATCTACGACACGCCCGCCTGGATCGACGGCGACGCGTGGGAGCCGCTGTACTACGCGGTCACCCTGCTCTACCTGTCGCATCCCGGCGACTTCGTGCTGCTCCACCTGATCACCTCGCTGTACGCGGTGGAGCGGATCGCCCGGCGCCTGCCCGCGGAGCAGCACCGGTTCGCGCTGCGCTGCTTCTGGATCGGGCTGCTCGGAACCGTCTTCTCCGGCGGCGACTTCCCCCGCCGCGCGAAGCTCGCCGCGCTGCACCGGCTCTTCGCCGACGCCGCCGACGACACCGCCGACGACGACGGCGGCGGCGGCGGCGGCGGGGTGGAGCAGGAGTGGCGCACCATCGTCGGCCGGGCCGTGCTCGAAGAGGAGGAGCACAACCCCAAGCTCGTCTACGTCCTGCGCCGGATCTGGGAGCGCAGCGGCCGCCGCGCCGTCTACCGGGTCGCCGCCGCCCAGTTCACCGCCACCCCGGACCTTCCGCCCACCTTCGAAGAGCCGCCCGCCGCGTGACAGGACCCGCCATGTCTTCTCAGCCGAACGTCCATCTCCTTCCTCAGACCCGCCAGCTCCGCGCGCTGCACACGGTCGTACGGGACCGGCACGCCGGCATCGACGCCTTCGTCCACCACTCCCGCCGCATCATCCGCCTCCTGCTGGAGGCCGGCCTCGACCAGCTCCCGTTCACGGAGTCCGACGTGACCACGCCGGTGGGCGCCACCTACCGGGGCCTGCGGCACGCCGTGGACGTCTGCGCGGTCGCCGTGGTCAGAGCGGGGGAGAGCATGGAGGCCGAGTTACGCGACATCCATCCCGGCATCCGGATCGGCAAGATCCTCATCCAGCGGGACAAGCAGACCAAGCTCCCGCATCTGTACTACTCGCACCTTCCCCACGACATCGCCGGCGGCCACGTGCTGCTCCTGGAGCCCATGCTGGCCACCGGCGGCTCCGCGAACGCCGCCATCGACGTGCTGCTCAAGGCCGGTGTCCGCGAGGAGCACATCGTCCTGATCGACTTCATCGCCGCGCCGGAGGGCATCCGGGCCGTCAGCGACGCGCACCCGCACGTCAAGATCGTCGTCTCCTCGATCGAGGAACGGCTGAACGACGACGCCTTCATGGTCCCCGGCATCGGCGACTTCGGCGACCGCTATTTCGGCACCACCGACTCGGGGGCACGATGATCACCATTCCTTCAGCCAGACCCGCGAGATCCGCCAGACCCGGCGGGCCCGCCAGACCCGCCAGGCCCGCCCGGCCCGACGGGCTCCGCGTGCCCGTCGGCGTGGGGGCCAGCCTGCCCGACCTCCTGCTCCAGCAGGCGGAGAGCAGGCCCGACGCGGTCGCCGTCACGGGCGCGGGAGGCACCCTCACCTACCGCGAGCTGGTGGCGGCCGCCGGCCGGCTGGCGGCCCGCCTCCAGGACCTGTCCGTAGGCGCCGACGACTGCGTCGGCCTGTACGCGGAGTCCTCGGCCGACCTGGTGACCGGCGTCTGGGGAATCCTCATGGCGGGGGCCGCGTACCTGCCGCTGTCACCGGAGTACCCCGAGGACCGGGTGCGTTTCATGATCGAGGACAGCCGCGCCACCGTCGTGGTGACACAGGGCCACCTCGCCGGGGATCTGGCCCTGCTCGCCCCGCCGGAGACGCGGATCGTCGAGGTCGCCGCCGCCGGGTCCGACCGGCGACCCGACCGGCCCGCCTGGAGGCCCGGCTCGCTGGCCTACGTCATCTACACCTCCGGCAGCACGGGCCGGCCCAAGGGCGTGCTGATCGAACATCACAGCATCGCGTCCCAGATGCGCTGGATGCACACGTGCGGCCACGTCGGCCCGCACACCACCGTGCTCCAGAAGACGCCCGCGAGCTTCGACGCCGCCCAGTGGGAGATCCTGGCCCCCGCGTTCGGCGGCCGGATCGTGACGGCCCCGCCGGGCGCGCACCGCGACCCGCAGGCGCTCATCGACACCATGACGGCGCACGAGGTCACCACGCTGCAGTGCGTACCGACGCTGCTGGAGGCGCTGGTCGAGACCGGCGGCCTGGCCCGATGCACCGCGCTGACCCGGGTCTTCTCCGGCGGCGAGGCGCTCAGCCGGCGGCTGGCACGGGCCTTCTTCGCCGCGCTGCCCGGCGCGTCGCTGATCAACCTGTACGGCCCCACCGAGTGCACCATCAACGCGACCGCCCACGTGGTCGAGCCCTGGAGCGTCGGCGACGGCGGTGGAACGCTCCCGATCGGCGTGCCGGTGGACAACACCCACTGCTTCGTCCTCGACGAGAGCCTGGCCCCGGTGGACATCGGGGAGACCGGCGAGCTGTACATCGGAGGCGTGCAGCTCGCCCGCGGCTACCTGAACCGGCCGGAGCAGTCGCGCGAGCGGTTCGTCCCCTCGCCGTTCGTCCCGACCCAGCGGCTCTACCGCACCGGCGACCTGGCGTACTGGAACCCGGACGGCACCCTCCAGTTCGCCGGCCGCGCGGACGACCAGATCAAATTACGCGGCCACCGGATCGAGCTGAACGAGGTGGCGCTGGCCGTCGAGCGGCACGCCTGGGTACGGCGGGCGGCGGCCGTCGTCGTCCCCGACGACCGGACGCGATCCCCGCACCTGGTGGTGTGCGCCGAGCTGGACCCCAGGGAAGCGGCGCTGATGGACCAGGGCCGCCGCTCGGCCCACCACCGCTCCAAGGCCGACCGGCTCCAGGTGCGGGCGCAGCTCGCCGACGCCGGGCTGCGCCCGGCGGAGGACCTGGCCGGGCGGCGGGTGGTGCCCCTGCGAGGACGGCACGAGTCCGCGGCGCAGCGGCGGGCGGCCTTCGCCCGCAAGACCTACCGGTTCTACGAGGGCGGGCCGGTCACTCGCGCGGACCTGCTGGAGCTGCTCGCCCCCAGGCCCGTCACCGCGCTCAGCCGGCATCTCGACGACCTCGGCCCCGCCCGGCTCGGGGAGATCCTGCGCTGGTTCGGCCAGTTCCGCAGCGACGAACGGCTGCTGCCCAAGTACGCCTACGCCTCCCCCGGCGCGCTCTACGCCACCCAGCTCTACCTGGAGACCAGCGGCGTGGCCGGCCTCTCCCCCGGCGTGTACTACTACCATCCGGCCGACCACGCCCTGATCCACCTCGGCCCGGCCGGCCTGCCCAAAGGACCGCGCCTGCTGGTGCACCTGGCCGGCCGGCGGGAGGCGATCCAGCCGGTGTACCAGGAGAACGTCCACGAGGTGCTCGAGTTCGAGGCCGGCCACATGGTCGGCGTCTTCGAGGACGTGCTCCCCGGGCACGGCCTCGGCATCCGCCCGGTGGACCGGATCTCCTCCGTGCGCGAGCGGCTCGGCCTCGCCCCGGACGACCACTATGTGGGCACCTTCGAGATCCGCCCGCACGACGCCGCGCCGTCCCCGGACCCCGTCGAGCTGTACGTGCAGGCGCATCCCGGCCGCGTGACGGACCTGCGGGCGGGCCAGTACCGCTACCGCGACGGCGGCCTGGAGCGGATCTCGCACGACCTCGTCCAGCGCCGGCACGTCGTCGCCATCAACCAGCAGGTCTACGACCGGGCGGCCTTCGGCCTCACCATGGTAAGCCGGGAGGTCCGGCCCTGGCTGGCGTACGTGGTGCTCGGCGCCAGGCTGCACCACCTGCAGCGCAACGGTCTGGGCATCGGTCTCATGTCGTCGGGCTACAGCTCGAAGAGCGGCCATCCGACGCCCGCCGCGCGCCGGGTGGAGGCCATCCTGTCCGGCGCCGGGCAGCCCGCGCCCGAGGCGATGTACTTCGCCCTCGGCGGCGGCGTCAGCGCCGAGCAGATCCGGGGCGAGGACATGCGGGAGGACGCCGTCCACATGAAGGGGCCGGCGGAGCTGATCAAGGACGAGCTCGCCCGGCTGCTGCCCGCCTACATGCTGCCCAACCGGGTCCTGGTCGTGGACGCCCTGCCGCTCACGGCCAACGGCAAGGTGGACGCCGCCGCCCTGAGATCGCTGGCCGGGGTGCGGCCGGTGATCCCGTACGCGCCGCCCGCGACCCGTACCGAGCGGTGGCTCGCCGAGGTGTGGGGCGCGACCCTGAAGTACGAGAACGTGTCGGCGACGGACGAGTTCTTCGCCTGCGGGGGCGACTCGCTGAGCGCGGTGGCACTGGTCAACCGGATCAACCGGGAGTTCGGCACCCGGCTGCCGTTCCAGGCGCTGTTCGACTCGCCGCGGCTGACGGACCTGGCGGCGCTCATCGACGGCGGGCGGGCCGAGCCGGCCACGCGGCTGGTGTCCCTGGGGCGCGGCACGCGGGGCCGGCCGGTGTTCTGCTGGCCGGGGCTGGGCGGCTATCCGATGAACCTGCGCCGGCTCGCCCGCCAGGCCGGTCACGACCGGCCGTTCTACGGTGTCCAGGCGTACGGGCTCAACCCCGGCGAGGTGCCCTACCCGAGCATCCAGGAGATGGCCGCCGCGGACCTGGCCGAGATCCGGCGCGTCCAGCCGGCCGGGCCGTACACCTTGTGGGGCTACTCCTTCGGCGCCCGGGTCGCCTTCGAGGCGGCCAGGCAGCTCGAGGAGGCCGGGGAGCGGGTGGACCGGCTCATCCTGATCTGCCCCGGCAACCCGGAGGTCCACGTCGCCCGCCACGCCCGCGAGGCGTCGTACGCGAACCCGGAGTTCCTGACGATCCTGCTGTCCGTCTTCACCGGGACGGCCGCGGGACCGGAGCCGGAGCGGGTGCGGGACGAGGACTCGTTCGTGGCTCACGTGCGCGGCCTGCTGCCCGAGCTGGACGAGCCGCTGGTGCGCCGGATCGCCCGCCTCGTGGGGGTGACCTACGGGTTCGCCTACCGGGCCGGGGAGCTGAGCGCGCCCGTGACCGTCATCAAGGCCGCCGGCGACGACGACTCGTTCGCCGAGACCGTCCCCGCCACCGTGACCCATCTCGAAGCGGACCACTACGGCGCGCTCAAGGAGCAGGGCGTCGCCGAGCTGGCCCGCGCCATCCACACGGCCATGAAGGAGTCCTGATGCCGCACGTCACCATCCAGCATTTCCCCCTCGACCTCACGCCCGGGCAGAAGCAGCGGCTGGCCGACTCGCTCACCGCCATCGTCGTGGAGCAGTTCGGCACCTACGCGGGCGCCGTGTCGATCGCGCTCGAACCGGTGGAGCCGGTCGACTGGGCCGAGTCGGTGTACGGGCCGCACATCGCCGGCCGCTCCGACCGGCTCATCAAGGCTCCGGAGTACGAGAGTTGAGCGGCGTTCCCCTGGTCGTCGCCGAGGAGGTCGCCGAGGCGCTGGCCGATGGGCGGGCGGTGGTGGCCCTGGAGTCGAACGTCATCACCCACGGCCTGCCGTACCCGGACAACGCCGCCACCGCGTACAAGGTGGAGTCGGCGGTCCGGGCCGGCGGGGCGGTGCCCGCGACGATCGGGGTGGACGGCGGCCGGCTGCTCATCGGCATGGGCGAGACCGACATCGAGCGCTTCGCCTCGGCTCCCGGAATCCCCAAGGTCGGCAACAGGGACCTGCCCGTGGCGCTGGCGCGGGGCGGGCCGGGCGCCACCACCGTCGCCTCCTCCCTCGTCGCCGCCGGGCTGGCGGGCATCCCGTTCTTCGCCTCCGCGGGCATCGGCGGCGTGCACCGGGGCGCGGCGACGACGATGGACGTCTCCGCCGACCTCATCCAGTTCACCCGCTCCAGGGTGGCGGTCGTCTGCGCGGGCGCGAAGAACATCCTCGACCTGGGCCTGACCCTGGAGTATCTGGAGACCCAAGGCGTGCCGCTGGTGGCGTACCGGTCGGACGACTTCCCGGCCTTCTACTGCGCGTCGAGCGGGCTGCGCAGCCCGCACCGGATCGACGATCCCGAGGTCGTCGCCCGCGTCGTCGAGAACCACTGGGGGCTGGGGAACGACAGCGCCGTCGTCATCACCACCCCGCCCCGCCCGGAGGACGCCGTGGACTCCGGGCTCGCCGAGTCCGCCGTACGGCAGGCCATGGCCGCCGCCGAGCGGGACGGCGTCACGGGCAACGCGATCACCAAATATCTCATGCGGGCCGTGGACGAGGTCACCGGCGGGCGGACCTCGCAGGCGAACATGGCCGTGCTCATCAGCACGGCCGAGGCCGGCGGAGTGCTCGCGGCCGCGCACGCCCGCCTTCTCCAGTCCCGTCGCTGAAAGGGAGCATCCGTCATGCCCGTGGAGTTTCTCGGCATCGCCTACACCAACAACGCCTCGGAGACCACCGCACGCTCCGGCCTGTCCTTCGACAAGGACTACACGCTCAAGCTCGCCCGAGCCCACGAGGACCACGGCTGGGACCGCGTCCTGTTCGCCTACGGCTCCGACACTCCCGTACCGGACCCGGCCGCAGGCTGGCTGGCCGCCAAGGTCGACCGGCTGCACATCCTGCTCGCCCACCGCCCCAATGTCTCCTACCCCACCTACGCCGCACGATCCTTCGCCACCCTCGACCACATCAGCGACGGCAGGCTCACCATCCACTTCATCACCGGCGGCAACGACCACGAGCAACGCCGCGAAGGCGACACCCTCACCAAGGACCAGCGCTACGCCCGCACCCGCGAGTACATCCAGATCGTGAAGAAGGTCTGGACCCGCACCGAGCCCTTCGACCACGAAGGCGAGCACTACCAGTTCCACGACTACATCAGCGACGTCTTCCCCGTGCAGAAGCCGCACCCCGGCATCTCCTTCGGCGGCTCCTCCCCGGCCGCCTACGGCGCCGGAGGCGCCGAAGCCGACGTCTACTGCCTGTGGGGCGAACCCCTGACCGACACCGCCCAGCAGATCGAATCCGTCTGGGCAGCCGCCCGCGCGGCCGGACGCACCGACCGGCCCCGCATCCAGGCGGCCTTCCGCCCCATCATCGCCCCCACCGAGACCCTCGCCTGGGAGAAGGCCCACCGTACGGTCGAAGCCATCCGCCGGCGCCGCGCCCAGGGCCGGCAGGCGCCACGCGGCCACCACCCCGACGGCCCGGAGAACACCGGCGCCCAGCGCCTCATCAGCATCGCCGCCAAAGGCGAACGCTACGACCGGGCACTGTGGACCCCCACCTCCGCGGCCACCGGCGGCGAGGGCAACTCCAACGCCCTCGTCGGCACCCCGGAAACCGTCGCCCAAGCCCTCCTCGACTACTACGACCTGGGCGTGGACATCCTCTCCGCCCGCGGCTACGACCTGACCGGCGACGCCATCGACTTCGGCCGCCACGTCATCCCCATCGTCAGGGAGGAGGTCGCCAAACGCGACCGCGAAGGCGCCGAACGCGGCCCCCACCTGCTGGAGAAGATCCTCGCCACCCACTGACCTGGCCGGGGCGCCGGATCACTTGAGAGGGAAGCCCTGCCGATGGAACGAGTCGCGGATGGTGTGCCGCCCGTCCAGCCCGCCCTTGTCGGCGATCCGCCAGGCGAGGCGGTCCTGTACCCAGTCGGCGGGCTTCTCCTGCTCGGTGTAGTAGCGCCCGATCCGCCGGCGGTAGTCGGCGATCGCGCCGGGGTCCGGCGGCGTGTAGGTCTCCTGGTGCAGGACGACGTCCTGGCCGAGGCGCGGCTTGACGTCGGCCGGGTCGTCCGGCGCGGGCACGCCGATGGCCAGGCCGAAGAGCGGGAACGTCCATTCGGGCAGTTCGAGCTCGGCGCACACCTCGTCCACGCGGTTGCGCAGCGCCCCGACGAAGGTGATCCCGTAGCCGAGGGACTCCGCGGCGACGGCGGCGTTCTGCGCCGCGAGGGCCACGTCCACGATGCTCGAGACCGTGCTGTCCAGGTAGTCGGCGCCCCCGGTCGGGAGGCCGTGCGCCCGCGCGATCGACACCGACCGCGACCAGTCGGCGACCCACACCAGGAACGCGCCCGCGTCGCGGACGAGCTGCTGGTCCCCCGCGTAGACGGCCAGCCGGTCCCGCCTGGCCGGGTCCCTGACGCTGACGACGCTGGTGAACTGGAAGTTCGCGGAGGTGGACGCCGACTGCGCGGCGGCCACGATGAGCCGCAGGACCTCCTCCTCGACGGGCTGCGGCAGGAAGGTCCTGACGGTGCGGTGGCGCAGCAGCAGCTCCACCACTTCGGTGCCGGGAGTGCCGCCGTCGTGTCCCGCCACGCCGAAGCGTCGCTCGAGCAGGTCGCGCACCGTTCTGCGCTCTTCTCTCATCCGTTCTCCAAAAGTATAGCTTGCAAATCAATCCTTATAACCGGATTCTCTAAAGCTGTACTTTAGATCAGGAGGACGGCGTGGGGAATCCGAACACACATCCGACACCGGTGATCACCACGGCGGAGGAGGCCCTGGAGGCCGCCCGCCGGATCGCCCCCGAGCTGGCGGCCGGCGCCGCCGACCGGGACACGGCGGCCGAGCCGCCGGCCGAGGCGCTGGCCCTCGTCGCCGGAGCCGGCCTGCTGGGCGTCTCGATCCCGCGCGACCTCGGAGGGGCCGGGCTGCCGGCCGCCGACCTCATCGAGATCGTCAGGATCCTCGCGGTCGCGGACTCCTCCGTGGCGCAGACCCTGCTCCCCCACTTCGTCCTGCTCGGCGCGGTCACCGGGCTGGCCACCCCCGGGCTGCGTGAGCGCGTGCTGCCCGACGTCCTGGCCGGCGGCCTGGTCGGGAACGCCACCTCCGAGCGGGGCACCAAGCATGCCTGGGATCCGCAGACGACCGTGGTCGCCGACGGCGACGAGGTCGTGGTGAACGGGCGCAAGTACTACGCGACCGGAGCGCTCAGCGCCGCGTGGGTGTCCGTGCTGGCCAAGGACGAGCAGGGCCGTCTCGTCACGGTCTTCGTCCCCCGCGACGCCAAGGGCCTGGAGCTCTCCGCCGACTGGACGTCCTTCGGCCAGCGCGCCACGGTCAGCGGCGGCGCCGTGCTCAATGACGTGCGCGTGGGCGCCGACCACGTGGTGCCGCTCTACCTGGCCTTCACGGGCCCGACCGTCGGGGGCGCCTTCGACCAGCTCATCCACATCGCGATCGACGTCGGCATCGCCCGCGCGGCGCTGGAGGCCGGGGCCGGCTTCGTCCGTACGCACAGCCGCCCGTGGTTCGAATCCGACGTCGAACGCGTCACCGACGAGCAGAGCGTGCTCGTCAGGTTCGGCCAGATCGCCGGCCGCGTGATCGTCGCCGAACTCGCGCTCGGCCGGGCGGCCCAGCTCCTCGACGAGGTGGTCGCCGTCGGTCCGGACGACGACAACACGGCGCTGCTGTCCGCGCACGTGGCGGCCGTGAAGTCGCAGGCCGCCCAGGTGGCCGTGCAGACCGCCAGCGACGTCTTCGAGCTCGCCGGCACCCGTGCCACCGACGCGGCGTTCGGGCTCGACCGGCACTGGCGCAACGCCAGGACGCACACGCTGCACGACCCGGTCCGCTGGAAGGAGTACCACCTTGGGAACTTCCTGCTCAACGATGTCCGCCCGCCGCGCAACCCGCTCAACTGAGGGATCGCCGCCGTGGCTGTGACCTCGAACCTCGACCCGATCAGAGCGGTGATCCGCGGCGTCTACGACGGCGCGGCGCGGCGGGACCATGAGCGCGAGCTGCCCGAGCAGGAGCTGCGGCAGCTGATCTCGGCGGGCGCCGGCGCGGTGCGCGTGCCGGTGGAACACGGCGGGCGCGGGCTTTCCGTCGGCGCGCTGGCCGGGCTCCTCATCGACCTCGCCGCGGCCGACTCCAACCTGAGCCAGATCCTGCGCGGCCACCTCGGGCTGGTCGAGCAGCTCCGGCAGCGGCCCGCCGGCGCGGGGCGGGACCGGCTGCTGCGGGCGGCCGCGGCGGGTGAGTTCTTCGGGCCGGCGGGGACCGAGCGGTCCGGCTCGGACCTGCGGGCGATGTCCACCTACCTGGAGGAGGAGGGGGACTCCCTCCTCCTGCACGGCGAGAAGTACTACACCACCGGCAGCCTGTTCGCCGACCGGCTCAGCGTGCTCGTCCCCTACCGGGGCGGCTTCGCCTCGGCGGTCGTCGCCAGGAGCGCGCCGGGCGTCGAGATCGCCGACGACTGGGACGGCTTCGGGCAGCGGCTGACCGCCAGCGGGACGGCGCGGTTCAAGGGGGTGCCCGTGGAGCGGGACCTGCTGTTCCCGCACGAGAACGCCGGGCTGAACGACTACATGGACGCCTTCTACCAGTTCGTGCACTCGGCCACCCAGGCGGGCATCATCCGGCGGCTGGCCGACGACCTGTCCGCGCTGGTGCGGGGGCGTACGCGCAGCTATCCCCTGGCCTCGGTCCCGTCACCGCGGACGGACCCGCAGGTGCTCGAAGTGGTCGGGCAGGTGCACAGTCACGCGTTCGCCGCCCGGGCCGCCGTGCTGTCGGTGGCCGAGAGCCTCGGCGGCTGGGCGGACGCCGACGGGCGCGACCCCGCCGCGCTGGAGGAGGCCGTCGTCCGCTCCGCCTCGGCGCAGGTGCTCAACACGAGGCTCGCGGGCGAGGCCTCCTGGATCTTCTTCGACGCCGCCAGCGCCTCGGCCGTCAAGAGCTCGCTCAACCTGGACCGGCACTGGCGCAACGCCCGCACGGTCTCCTCGCACAATCCGGCGATCTACAAGGCCACCCTGATCGGCGAGTACGCCGTCAACGGAACCCTCCCCGGTGGCTTCCTGAACTCACGCGACAAGGGAACACCATGAAGAACGGCAGGTTCGGGGCAGCCGTCGTCCTGGCGCTGGCGCTCAGCGGCTGCGGCGGGGCCTCCACGCCGGCGAAGGGCGCGGGCGGCCCGGAGTTCGTCTACATCACCGACGCGCCCATCGGCGTGAACCAGTTCCTGGAGCTGGGCAGGACCGGCACCCGGGACGCGGCCGCGGCCCTCGGCGGCACCTCCAGGACGTTCGAGAGCAACGACACCGACCAGTCCCGCCGCTCCAACATCGAGGCCGCCGTCGCGGCCCGGCCCAAGGCGATCGTGCTGATCACGTTCGAGTTCGACGACCTGTCGGTCGAGTACGCCGAGGCGCATCCGGACCAGCAGTTCGTGCTGATCGACTCCTGCCCCGACGGGACGGTCCCGGCGAACCTGCGCTGCGGGGTCTTCAAGGAGTACGAGGCCTCCTACCTGCTCGGCGTGGAGGCCGGGCTGCTCACCAGGAGCGACCGTGTCGGGACGGTGGCGGCGATCGACATCCCGTTCTTCCACCGCTGGTCGAACTCGTTCGCGCTCGGCGCCAGGAGCGTCAACCCGAAGGTCTCCGACCGGCAGCTCTTCGTCGGCGGCGACAACCCCGTCGGCGACCCGGCCCGCGCCAAGGAGCTTGCGCTCACCGTCGCCCAGGCGGGCGCCGACCAGGTCTTCGCCGTGACCGGCGGCGGCAACGGCGGGGTGTTCGAGGCGGCGAAGGAGACCGGCGCGCTCGCGTACGGAGTGGACGTCAACCAGTGCCCGCAGGCTCCCGGCAGCATCGTGGACAACGCGATCAAACGCATCGACGTCGTGGTCAAGGATCTGCTCACGAGCATCGTCCAGGGCCGGCCGGGCGGGACGAGCACCGCGTACGGGCTGGCCGAGCAGGGCTCAACCGTGACCAGCCTCACCGAGGACGCGGCCGGCAGCCAGTGCGCGATCATGAAGCACCCGGAGATCCTCGCGCGGGTCCGCGAGGCCCGCGACAAGATCGTCAGCGGTGAGATCGTGGTGCCCGACCCGGTGAAGGCCGGCTGAGCCGGGATGGTCCACCTCGAGCTGCGGGACATCACCAAGAGCTTCCCCGGCGTGCTCGCCAACGACGGGATCTCGCTGACCGTGCCGGCCGGGGAGGTGCACGCGCTCATCGGTGAGAACGGCGCGGGCAAGTCGACGCTGATGTCCATCCTGTACGGGCTCGTCCGGCCGGACTCCGGCCGCATCCTGCTCGACGGCCGGGAGCGGTCGTTCGCCTCGTCGCAGGACGCCATCCGCGCCGGCCTCGGCATGGTGTTCCAGTCGTTCAAGCTCTTCGGGGAGCACACCGTCGTCGAGAACGTGGTCTTCGGCGCCGAGCCCCGGCGCGGCTGGTTCCTCGACCGCGCGAGGGCCGCGCGGGAGGTCGGGGAGATCTCCCGGGCGTTCGGCTTCGATCTGCCGCTCCATACCCGCGTCGGCGAGCTGCCGGTCGGCGTGCTCCAGCGCGTCGAGATCGTCAAGGCCCTCTACCGGAAGGCCGAGGTGCTCATCCTGGACGAGCCCACCGCGGTGCTCACCCCGCAGGAGGCCGAGGCGCTGTTCGCGGTGCTGCGGTCGCTGGCCGCGGCCGGCAGGTCCGTCATCTTCATCTCGCACAAACTGGACGAGGTGCTGGCGGTCGCCGACCGGGTCACCGTGCTGCGGGACGGGCGCGTGGTCGCCACGCACGACGTCGGGCGGACCTCGCCCCGGGAGATCTCCGCGCAGATGACCGGGCGGGAGATCGAGCTCGGAGAGCGCCGCGCGGCCGGGGAGCGCGGCCCCGTCGTGCTGGACGTGGACCGCCTGCGGGTGGGGGCGCGCGACAGGACGCTGCTCGGCGGCGTCTCGCTCCAGGTCCACGCCGGGGAGATGGTGGGCGTCGCCGGCGTGGCGGGCAACGGGCAGGACGTGCTGGCCGGGGCGCTGGCCGGGCACATCCCCGTGGCGGGCGGCACGGTCACGCTCCTCGGGCACGACGTCACCCGGGCGGCCAACGCGCGGCGTCGCGCCGCCGGGCTCGCCCACATTCCCGAGGACCGCGACCGGTCGGGGACCGCCGCGCAGGGCGACGCGGTCGTCAACCTCGGCCTCGGCCACCACCGGGCGCCGCCGCTGCTGCGCTCGGGGATCCTGCGGCCCCGGGCGATGCGGGCGCACGCGGAGCGGCTGATCGCCCGGTTCGGCGTGAAGATCGCCGCACCCGGCACGCGGGTGGGCACGCTCTCCGGCGGGAACGCGCAGAAGCTCGTGGTGGCCCGCGAGCTGGGCCGCCACACCGCGTTCCTGCTGGCCGAGCAGCCGACCCGCGGCGTCGACATCGGCTCGATCGAGGCCATCCACGGCGAGCTCGACGCCTACCGGCGGCGCGGCGGGGCCATCCTGCTCGTCTCCAGCGAGCTGTCCGAGATCCGCAACCTGTGCGACCGGGTCATCGTCATGTTCGAGGGGCGCGTCATGGCCGACGTGGCGGCGGACACGGTCAGCGACGCCGACCTCGGCCTGCTCATGGCCGGGCGGGCCGCCGACCCCCAGGAGGCGCCGTCGTGACGCGCTGGGCGCGCGCCGTGCTGAGCGAGGGCACGGTCGTGGCGGTGACGCTGACCGTGGTGATCGTCGCCGTCCTGCTGCTGGCCACCGGATACGACCCCGTCAGCGTGTACGCCACCATGGCGGCCGGCTCCCTGACCGGGGCGGGTCTGGTGTCCACGCTGCAGCAGACGGTCCCCGTCGTCGGCTTGACCCTGGCGCTGTGCTTCTCCTTCCGCGCGGGCGTGTTCAACCTGGGCGGCGAGGGCCAGTTCGTGATCGGCGGCTGCGCCGGCGCGATCACGGCGCTCACCCTGCCGGGTCCGGGGCTCGTCGTCATCGCCGCCTCCCTGGCGGTGGCCGCCCTGGCCGCCGCGCTGTGGGCGGCCATCCCCCCGCTGCTCCAGGAGCACCTCGACGCGCCGATCTTCGTGACCAGCCTCCTGCTGAACTATCCCGCCATCGCCATGACCTCCTACGCGGTCAAGGCCTGGCTGAAGGACCCGGACAGCTCGCTGATGGCCACGCGGCGCATCGACGGCAGCCGCCGGATCGGGCCGCTCGCCGCCCCCGGCTCGGGGCCGGGGCGGGCGATCGCGGACCTCTTCGGCCCGGACAGCACCCTGACCCTCGTCACCTCCGGGCTGAGCTGGTCGCTGCCGGTGGTGGCGGCCATCCTGGCGTTCACCATCTTCGTCAACACCCGGCTGCCCATCGGCCTCGAGGCTCACGTGCTCGGGCTCAACCCCCGGCTCGCCCGGCACACCGGGGTGAACGTGGCCAGGGTCGTCCGCGTCCACATGCTCATCGGCGGCGCCATCGCCGGCGTCGTGGGGGCGCTCGTCGTCCTCAGCAGCCACTACCGCTTCATCGACGGCGGGCTCGACGGGACCGGGTACGCCGTCACGGCCCTGCTCGTCGTGCTGCTGGGCCGCAGCCGGCCGTGGGGCGCCGTGGTCGCGGGCTTCTTCTTCAGCGCGCTGATCGTGGGCGGTCAGGCGATGGAACGCGAGTACGGCCTGTCGTCCTACCTGTCGATCATCATTCAGGCCCTGGTGATCTTCCTGGTGACCCTGCGTCTCACCCGCGCCTGGAGGACCCGGTGAACGCCCTTGCCGCGCTGCTGTCCGAAGGCACCCTGGCGTCGCTGACCCGCGCGCTCACTCCCCTGCTCCTGCTGGGCCTGAGCGGCCTGCTGTGCCATCGGGTCGGCGTGTTCAACATCGCGCTCGAAGGCTTCATGCTGGCGGGCGCCTTCGCCGCCGTGGCCGGGAGCGCGCTCACCGGGCAGGCGTACCTGGGGGTGGTGGCGGCGGGGCTGAGCGGGGCCGTGATCGCCGCGGCGTTCGCGATCGGCGTGATCTGGCGGCGCGGTGACCCCATGGTGCTCGGCATCGCGGTCAACCTGCTGGTGTCGGGGCTGACCACGTACCTGCTGTGGGCCGTGTTCGAGGTGCGCGGGACCTTTCAGACACCGCAGATCAGGCCCCTGCCGCAGGTGGCCGCGGCCGCCTCGGAGCTGCCGGTCGTCGGGCCGGCGCTGGGGACGCTGAGCCTGCTCGGCGTGCTCGCGCTCGCGGGGCTGCCCGCCATGCGGGTCTTCCTCGACCGGACGGTGTGGGGGCTGCGGCTGCGCGGCGTGGGGCTCGACCCGGGCGCCGCCGAATCGCTGGGCGTCGATCCGCGGCGCTACCGGTTCGTGGTGATCACGTTCGCCGGCGTGCTGGGCGGATGGGCGGGGGCGCAGCTCTCGCTCGGCTCCGTGGCGCTGTTCACGGAGAACATGTCGGCCGGGCGCGGCTGGGTGGTCGTGCTCGCGCTGCTGCTCACCAACGGCAGGGTGGGGCCGCTCGTCGGCGTGCTGGCGGTGTTCGCGCTGGCCGACGCGGTCGGGATCCGGCTGCAGACGTACGGGTTCCCGGTGCAGCTGTCGGACGCGGCGCCGTACCTGGCGACGCTGGCCGTGATCGTCGTCGTGGGGATCAGGCGGCGCGGCCGGCGTCAGCTCGTCGAGTGACCTCGCGCCTCCTCGGGGCCGATGATGCGCAGGCTGGCGACCACCGGCGTCGGGCGGCGGATCGTGTTGGCCACCGGCGAGCCGCTGACGACGCGGTCCCACAGGTCGCGGACGGCCTCGTCGTCGGCCTCGGCGCTGACCCAGCCGACGACCTGCAGCGCCATGTAGCCGGCGGTGTCCGGCGCGGCCGGGTCGCCGGGCTGCAGCAGGTTGTCGAAGCCGCCCGTCACCTCGACGCTGAGGTGGCGCAGCGCGATGCCCCGCAGCGTCGCCTGCAGGACCATCCCCGCGGCGATGCAGGAGCCCAGGGCGGCCAGCACGTGCTCGTACGCGGTCGGCGCGGTGTCGCCCGCCCCGAACTCCGCGGTCTCGTCGGCGTCCATCCGGTGCGCCCTGGCGGTGGTGACGGTGTGGAAGCCGTTGTCCCACGTCGTGGTCGTCGTCCAGGGCCGGCTGACGGGCTGGACCCGCAACGCGTCGGCCAGCTTGGCGCCCAGCTCCAGGTGGAGCCGGGAGTCTATGCCGTTCACCGCCTGATCGTATCGCGCGAGATCGCGACGCCCCGGACTTGATAACCTGCAGCACGAGTCCGGGCGGCGCCGTCCGGGCGATCCACGACGGCGAAGGTTGGACAGGTGAGTTCAGCCCAGTTCGGCATCGGCCGCCTCGACGACCTGTTCCACGGGCTTCTCTGGGGCGAGAACATCGTGTGGGCGCTGGCCGACGGCCCCGACCCCGCCTTCGTCTCGGCGGTGATCGACGCCTCCCGCGCCGCGAACCCCGACGTACGGGTCTTCCGCGCCGGCGACGGCCGCCTCACCGCCGAAGACCGCGACCTCGGCCTCGACCCCGGCCGGCGGGCGGTCTACGTGATCGACCTCACCGGCGCGGGCGAGGACGACCTGGCGGCCCTCGTCAGAGACGTCGCCGGGCAGGTGTTCCGCGGTCAGGCCGTGGCCCACTGGCTGGCGCGCGGGCAGGAGGACCCCACCGACGGGCTCGCCCAGTGCGTCATCACCGTGGAGAAGGACCATCTGCGCATCGATCGCGCCGACGCCAGGCCCAGCACGATCCGGGGCGTGCTGCTGCCCTTCGAGATCGACGCCGGCGGGCGCCTGGAGGTGGGTCCCACGTCGGCCGCGGCCCTGCTCGGCCGCGGCATCCGGGCCCTGCGCAAGGACCGCCACTGGAGCCAGAGCCAGGTGGGCGCGCTCATCGGGGTGTCGGGCAGCGCGATCTCGCAGGCCGAGCGGGGTCAGCACGCGCTGTCGCTGGAGAGCGTGCTGGAGCTGTCGGAGAAGACCGGGATCCCGCTCGACCGGCTCCTGCGCGACACCCCGGCGAGCGAGGTGTTCGTCCACCGGCCGTGGCCGGCGGACTCGCCGGGCGTGCTGGTCGACGACCCGCGGCACGGCGTCAGGATGGCGAGCGTCACCGTCCCGCCGCGCGGGTCCGCGACCCCGCCGCAGGCCGGGCACGGGTCGTGCCTGCTGCTCGTGGCCGCCGGTTATGTCCGGGTGGTCCATTCCTCCTCCAGGTTCGTGCTGCGCCAGGGCGACGCGCTGCGCGTGACGGAGGGCAGCGTGCTCAGCATCAGGAACATCGGCGACACGGACGCGCTGGTCTTCTGCGTCTCCTACGGCTGACGCGGGGCGAGTGCGGCTCTCCGCCACCTTACCCATAAAACCTACTCGATGAATAGGTATTTGACGGAGCCCTACGATGGCGGGGTGAGTCATTCCGATCAAGCGGCACTGGCCCGGCTGGAGGTCGGAGTGTCCGCCGCCGTCCGGTGGAGCGAGAGCAGGCACGTCAAGGCCGAGGTCGCGCGCCGCTCGGGCTGCGATCTGCCCGGCAGCGAGCTGCGCCTGCTGGAGCACTTCGACGTCGCCGAGCCGATGCGCGTCTCCGACATCGCCGAGTGCCTGCACATCGACATGTCCACCGTTTCGCTGCAGTTGCGCCGGCTCCGCGCCGATCACCTCGTCGAGCGGATCCCGGACCCGGACGACCGCAGAGTCACCATGGTCGCCATCACCGACGCGGGCCGCGCCACCGTCGCCCGCGTGCGCTCCGCGCGGCGCGCCCTCCTCCAGGAGATCCTCTCCGGCGCCGGCCCGGCCGAGCTCGACCGGGCCGCCGACATCCTGCTGCGGGTGCAGGCCCACATGCTCGCCGGCATGCCGGCCCGGCCCGGCACCCCCTGACTCCGAGCACGGCCGGGCACCGGCTTGCGGCACCGCCGGCTAAGATGCTTTGATTTCTCAAAGTAAACACTTGGAGGCGGAACCCATGGCCACAGCAGTCATCACCGGCGGCACCGACGGCATCGGCCGGGCACTGGCCGACACCTATCTCGGCCGCGGGCACCAGGTCCTCGTCATCGGGCGCGACCGCGAGAAAGGGCAGGCGTTCGTGGACGCCGCCGGCGGCCGCGCCCGGTTCCTGCCCGCCGACCTCGCCCTCGTCGGCGAGAGCCGGCGCGCCCTCGCCTGGATCGCCGAGACCTACCCCCGCATCGACGTCCTCGTGCTCGGCGCGCGCTTTCACCGATCGACCCGCGCGGAGACGGCCGAAGGACTGGAGAGCAACTTCGCGCTCTACTACCTCAGCAGGTTCCTGTTCAGCCACGGCCTGGTCGGGCCGCTGAGCCGGGCGCCGCACCCGGTCGTACTCAACTTCGGCGGAGCCGGGCAGACCGGCCCGGTCCGCTGGGACGACCTGCAACTGCGGCGGAACTATCCGGGGACCGGCGCGCTGGGTCACGGCGCGAAGCTCTGCGACCTGCTCGGCGTGAGCTTCACCCGGATCCACCGCGACACCCCCATCCGGTACGTGCTCAACCACCCCGGCGTCGTCGCCACGAGCTTCGCCGGCGAATACGACCGCGTGGCGGCGGCGCAGGTCGAGCTGCTGAAGGCCACCGGCAAGACCGCCGAACAGGCCGTGGCGCAGATCCTGCCCTACCTCGACGATCCGCCCGCCCGGCTCACCGCGGTCCTGGAGGGAAGGCGCGTCCCCACCGACACCGGCTCCTTCGACCCCGCCGAGGCGGACCGCCTGCACCGCATCACCCAAGAGCTTCTCGCCGGACTCCCCCGATGACTCCCGGGACGGCGGCCGCGATCAGGCGACCGCGAATTCCATACTTTTCCTATTGATTTCAGGGGTATTTTTGCGGAAGATTCCCAACTGAGACCTACGTCACAGAGGGGCATCTCATGAGCGCGCAAGAACCCCCCGAGAGCCGCACCGCGTTCAACGAGGACTGGGCCGCCACCATCCTCGGCCTGGCCTTGCTCGTCCTGGTCCTCGTCGGCGTCATCCCGCCAGGGCTGGTGCCGTGATGGCCACCCCGGTCGCCGCCGGTCCCCGTACCTGGCAGTGGAGCGCACTGGGCGTCCTGACCGTACTCCTCCTGGGCGCCGCCACGAGATTCCTGGAAAAGGGGGTCCCCTCCTGGTTCGAGGGCTCGGCCCTGGCCAAGGCGATCGAATTCCCGGTCTACGCCATCGCCCTCGGCCTGCTCGGCAACGCCGTGCTCACCGCCTCCGGGTTACGGGAACGGCTGGCGGGCGGCTTCCGTACCGAGTTCTTCATCAAGACGGGGCTGGTCCTGCTGGGCGCGTCGATCAACCTCAAGCTGATCGTGACGGCCGCGGGGCCCGCCATCGTCCAGGGCATCGTGCTGATCAGCACGGTGTTCCTGTTCACCTGGTGGCTCGGCGGCAAGCTCGGGCTGGACGACAAGCTCCGCGCCCTGCTGTCGGCCGCCGTGTCGATCTGCGGGGTCAGCGCCGCCATCGCCGCGGCCGGAGCCGTGCAGGCCAAGCGCGAGCAACTCGCCTACAGCGCCAGCCTGGTCATCGCCTTCGCGCTGCCGTCCATCTTCGTCCTGCCCGCGCTCGCCTCCCTCCTCGGGCTGAGCCCCGCGGTGGCCGGCGCCTGGATCGGCGGCAACATCGACACGACCGCCGCGGTGACCGCCGCGGGCACCATCGTCGGCGAGGACGCCCTGGCCATCGCCACCATCGTCAAGGTCACCCAGAACGCGCTCATCGGCGTCGTGGTGCTGGCGCTGACCGCCTGGTTCGCCTTCCGGATCGAGCGGCGCCCCGACGCGCCCCGCCCCGGCCTGGCCGAGTTGTGGCGGCGCTTCCCGAAGTTCGTGCTCGGCTTCCTGGCCGCGTCGGTGATCGCGACCTGGTACCTGACCACGGTCACCGCGGGCGAGGCAAGGCGGTCATCGGCGTCGCGAACGACCTGCGCACCTGGTTCCTCATCCTGGCCTTCGTCAGCATCGGCCTGGAGTTCCGGGTGTCGGCGTTGCGCGAGGCCGGCTGGCGGCCGGTCGCCGTGTTCGCGGCCGCCACGGTGGTCAACGTGCTCGTCGCCCTCGCCCTGGCCGGCCTGCTGTTCTCGGGGTTCGCCACCGGCTGACGCCGTCCCTGATCGCTTCTGGAAGTTGGTAGGAGACATATGCGCACAAGCCCACGCGACGCACCCACCTCGGCCTGTCCCCTCCAGGAGCGACCGCGGTGACCTCGCCGTCCCCGGCGCCCACCGCCGCCGTCCCCGTTCAGGAGCACCTCGATCCCCGCGTCCCGCCCGGGGAGGGATCCGGGACGAGGCCGCGCCGGCGGGCGGCCCGGCGGCTGGGCGTGCGCGTGCTCGCCGTCGTGGCGCTGCTCGGCCTGTGGCAGCTGGCCGCCACCGCGGCGGGCAACCCGTCGTTCGTGCCCGCGCCCCGCGCCGTGTGGGACCAGCTCGTGCGGCTGTCCACGACACATGAGGGCATCCGCGGCTACAGCGGCAGCCTGCTCGTCGAGCACCTGGGGATGAGCCTGCGGCGCATCCTCATCGGGTCCGCGATCGGGGTGGCGGGCGGGCTGGTGCTGGGCGTCGTCCTCGGCACCGTGCCGTGGATCCGCGTCGTGGCCGAGCCGGTGGTCACGTTCGTACGGGCGCTACCGCCCCTGGCGTACTTCAGCCTGCTCATCATCTGGTTCGGGATCGATGAGACGCCCAAGCTGTGGCTGCTCGCCATCGCCGCGCTGCCGCCGGTCGCCGTGGCCACCGCGACCGCCGTGCACGGCGCGCCCGCCGACCTGGTGGAGGCGGCCAGAGCACTGGGCGCATCGCGGTGGGACGTCATCCGGGACGTGGTGCTGCCCAACGCGCTGCCGGAGATCTTCACCGGGGTACGCCTGGCCGTCGGCATCGCCTACTCCTCCGTGGTCGCCGCGGAGACCGTGAACGGCGTGCCGGGCATCGGCGGCATGGTCCGGGACGCCCAGCGTTACCTGCAGACCGACGTCGTGGTGCTGGGACTGTTCGCCATCGGCGTCTCCGGCCTGCTCATCGACGGCCTCCTGCGGGTCGCCGAACGACGGCTCATTCCCTGGAGGGGCCGTTCATGACCCTCCATCACCGCACGTCCCCGACAAGGAAGGCCGTCATGCGCGTGAAACTCCTGCTGCCCCTCGTACTCGCCCTGCTGCTGGCCGGGTGCGGCAACGGCACCGCGTCCGGCGCGGGCGGAGCGGCGGCCAAGAGCATCCGCATCGCCTACCAGGCGTTCCCCAGCGGTGATCTCGTCGTGAAGAACAAGAAATGGCTGGAGCAGGCGCTCCCCGGCTACACCGTCCAATGGACGAAGTTCGACTCCGGCGCCAGCATCAACACCGCCTTCGTGGCCAAGAGCGTCGACATCGCCGCCATCGGGTCGAGCCCGGTGGCGCGCGGGCTCTCCGCGCCGCTGAACATCCCGTACCAGGTCGCGTTCGTGCTGGACGTGGCCGGCGACAACGAGGCCCTGGTCGCCAGGAACGGCGCCGGCATCGAGAAGGTCGAGGACCTGCGCGGCAAGAAGGTCGCCACGCCCTTCGCCTCCACCGCCCACTACAGCCTGCTGGCCGCGCTGAGCCGGGCCAAGCTGCCGGAGTCGGCGGTGACCCTCGTCGACCTCGAACCGCAGGACATCCTCGCGTCCTGGACCCGCGGCGACATCGACGCCGCCTACACCTGGCTGCCGACGCTGAAGGAGCTGAAGAAGGGCGGCAAGACGCTGATCAGCAGCCGCCAGCTGGCGACGGCCGGCAAGCCCACGCTGGACCTCGGCGTGGTGTCCACCGCGTTCATCCAGGCGCACCCGGAGGCGGTGGACGCCTGGCGCAAGGTCGAGGCCAGGGCCCTCCAGCTGATCGCCGACAATCCCGACGAGGCGGCCACCGCCGTGGCCGCGGAGCTGAACCTCGCCAAGGACGACGCCAGGGACCAGCTCAGCCAGGGCGTCTTCCTCAAGCCCGCCGACCTGGCCTCTCCCGAATGGCTGGGCACCCCGAGCGATCCCGGCGCGCTGGCGCAGAACCTGGTCAGCGCCGCGCAGTTCCTCAAGGAACAGCAGAAGATCGACGCCGTGCCCGACCTGGCGACCGTGCGGCAGGCCATCTACAACAAGGGTCTTCCCGATGTCCTCAGCCCCTGACGCCGCCGCGGTCCACGCGTACGAGGTCGAGCACGTGTACGGCACGGGCGCCGGCGCCGTGACGGCGCTGGGGCCGCTCTCGCTCGACGTGCCGCCGGGATCGTTCCTCGTGATCGTCGGCGCGTCCGGCTGCGGCAAGAGCACGCTGCTGCGCCTGATCGCGGGCTTCGAGCGGCCCACCTCCGGCACCGTGCTCACCCACGGCGGCCGGCCCGCGCCGGGCAAGGGCGCCGGAATCGTCTTCCAGCAGCCCAGGCTGTTCCCGTGGAAGAGCGTGGGCGGCAATGTGGAGCTGGCCCTGCGCTACGCGGGCGTGCCCCGCGGCGAGCGCCCCCGCCGGGTCCGGGAGCTCCTGGAGCGGGTCGGCCTGCGCAACGTCGCCCACCGCCGGATCTGGCAGATCTCCGGCGGCCAGCAGCAGCGGGTCGCCATCGCCAGAGCGCTGGCCGCCGACAACCCGCTGCTCCTGCTCGACGAGCCGTTCGCCGCCCTTGACGCGCTCACCCGGGAGCGGCTGCAGGAGGACCTGCGGCTGGTGAGCGCCCAGACCGGCCGCACTTCGGTGTTCGTCACCCACAGCGTCGAGGAGGCCGTGTTCCTCGGCAGCCGGGTCGTGGTGCTCTCCCGGCGGCCCGGCCGGGTCGCGCTCGACCTCGACATCCACCTGCCACGCACCGGCCTGGAGCCCGACGAGCTCCGCGCCCTGCCCGAATACGCCGCCCTGCGCGCCACGGTCAGCCAGGCCGTACGCGCCGCCGCCGCCTGACGCCCGGCCCCGCTTCAGACCGCCCCGAAGGAGAGAGCACGTGTCCACGCCGACCGCCACCACGCTCACCCTCAACCCGCTCGGACCGCACTTCGGCGCCCGGGTCGAGGGGCTGGACCTGGCCACCGCCCGCGACGACGACCTGGCCGCCGTACGAGCAGCGCTCGTCGACCGCAAGGTGCTGTTCTTCTCCGGGCAGAGCCTCGACGACGACGGCCAGGTCGCCCTGGGGCGGCGGCTCGGCGAGCTGACCGCCTCCCATCCCGTCGTCGGCGGCGTGGACGAGGCGCACCCGGAGATCTACGCGCTCGACAGCGCCGACAACGGCTTCGCCGACGTGTGGCACACCGACGTCACCTTCATGCCCCGCCCCCCGCTCGGCTCGATCCTGCGCGCCGTGGTCCTGCCTCCCACCGGCGGCGACACGAGCTGGGCCGACAGCCAGCTCGCCTACGACTCCCTGTCCGCGCCGGTGCGCGAGCTGGCCGACCGGCTCACCGCCGTGCACGACGGCACCCGCGAGTTCGGCTACTACCTGGCCCAGCGCCGCGGCGGCCAGGGCAGTGTCTGGGACGGCGAGGTCGTGACCCGGCTGGAGCCGGTGGAGCACCCCGTCGTCCGCGTCCACCCCGAGACAGGCCGCAAGGGCATCTTCGTCAATCCCGGCTTCACCTCGCACATCGCCGGCGTCTCGGAGGCCGAGAGCCGCGCCATCCTGGACCTGCTCTACGCGCACCTCACCAAGCCCGAGCACATCATCCGTCATCGCTGGAGCCCCGGCGACGTCGCCATGTGGGACAACCGCGCGACGGCCCACTACGCCAACCGCGACTACGGCACCGCCCACCGGGTCATGCACCGCATCACCCTGCGCGGCGACCGACCCGTCGGCCCGGCGACCTCACTTTGATCCCAGCCATCTCGGCGATCACGACCTCATTCTCATCACGTGGCATTCTATGGTCTCCGTGCCGTAAATGCCGGAATTATCGGGTATTTCGGCTCCCGAGGGAGATCCAGCCGCACACGTAAATGATCATGATCTGAGCAAATTGCCTGGTGAAGACGCATAAGGTGCCACTTGACACCCATATGCGTACTACTTCATGATTCCTCACCATGGAAGCCGACTTCCGCCAGACAGAAGCAGCCCAGGGGAGCGCCTCCGGCGTCCGGGCGGTCACGCGTGCCCTGGGGCTGCTGTCCGCACTGGGCGGCGAGGGCCGCACGCTCACCGAGATGGCCGCCGCCATCGAGGTGAGCCTCAGCACGGCGTCCCGGCTGCTCGCCACGCTGAAGATGGCGGGCTACGTCGAGCAGAGCCCCGAAGGGCTGTGGGGGCCCGGGGTGGCGCTGACCGCGCTGCTCTACCGCACCGACCGCTGGGCCGGCGTCCGGCCCCTGGCGGGCCAGGCCGTACGGGCGCTCCGCGACGAGCTCGACGAGACGGTCGCCTTCTTCGTCCTGGCCGGCTCCGAGCGGCTGTGCATCGAGTCCGCCGAGTGCGGGCGGCCCGTGCGGCGCGTGGTCGCGCCCGGTGAGCGCGGTCCCGCCTGCCTCGGAGCCGCGGGCAAGGCGCTGCTGGCCTTCTGCGAGGACCGCCCCGACGACCTGGGCGTGCCCGGCGGGACGTTCACGACCGCGACCGGCACCACGCGCACCCGCGAGGACCTGCGCGCGGAGCTGGCCGAGATCGCGGCCAGGGGCTCGGCGTTCAGCGCCTACGAGTCGACGCATGAGTCCTGGTCGGTGGCGGTTCCGGTGCGGATCGCCGGCCGGGTGGCCGGCGTGCTGGCGACGGTCGTCCCCGCCACCCGCAACGAGCCCGACTACATCGCATTCATCACCCAGCGGACGATCGCGGCGGCACGGGGGGTCTCCTGATGCCGCGCGACCCACGAGAGGAAGCCGTGAGCAACCCGTCACCGATGCCGGCCGCCGAGATCGACCGGATCCGGGATCTGCTGTCGCAGGTCGCCTACATCCTCGACTCCCACGACTACGACACCATGGGGGCGGTCTTCGCGCAGGACGTCCACTTCGAGAACCCGGGGCGTCTGGTCGCGCACGGCCTCGACGAGCTCATCGCGTCCTTCAAGAAGATCGCCGACCCGGCCGTCAGCCACCACGTGACCAACGTGCTGGTGACGCCGGTCGACGAACGCACCGCCGAGTGTGTCTGCAAGGCCCTGACCCTGCGCAAGAACGGGGTGCTGGCGGCCGCGGAGTACCGCGACACCGTTCGCCTGGAGGCCGGCGGCTGGCGCATCACCTCCCGATCCATCCGCCCGCTCGGCTGAGCGCGTACCCACGATGAACGACCCCCAGGTCTTCGACGCCATCGTCATCGGCACAGGGCACAGCGGGCTGGTCGCCGCCCACTACCTGGCGCGGGCGGGCTGGTCGGTGCTCATGCTGGAGCGCCGCGACATGGTCGGCGGCACGTGTGTGACCGAGGAGATCTTCCCCGGCTATCGGGGAAGCAGCGTCGCCAACTCCAGCCACAGCCTGGACCCCAGGATCATCGCCGACATGGAGCTGGAACGGTTCGGGCTGCGGTTCACCCGGCCCGAGCTGGGCTCGCTGACCATGTTCGACGACGGCCGGGCGCTGGCCCCCTGGCCGGACAGGGAGCGCCGCCGCGCCGAGATCGCCAGGTTCGCCCGCGGCCCCGCCGACAGCGAGGGCTACTACGGGCTGCTGGAGTTCTTCTCCTCCCTGGCGCGCACGATGGACGTCTCCTTCTACGAGCCGCCGCCCAGCCTGGCCGCCGTCGCCGCGCGCTTCCGCACGCCGTACGAGCAGGAGGCCTTCGAGTCGGTCATGTTCGGCAGCGTCGCCGACATCATCGAGCGATACCTCCGCTCACCCGAGCTGCAGGCCTTCTTCGCCGGTACGGCCGTCGCCACGAACTTCGTCGGGCCCCGCACCCCGGGCTCGGGCTACCTGCTGCTGCAGCGCCCCCTGTGGGAGCAGTCCATGAAGCGCGTGGGCACCCACGACGAGAACGAGCTGATGATGAAGAACGCCGCCCCGCTGGGCGGCATCGGCGCCATCACCCAGGCCATGGCGGAGTCCGACAGGGCGCGCGGCGTGCGGATCCTGACCGGGGTCGAGGTGGCCAGGATCCTGGTGAAGGACGGCCGGGCGACGGGGGTCGCGCTGGCCGACGGGCGCGAGTTCCGCGCCGGCCGGGTGCTGTCCAACGCCAACCCCAAGCTGACGCTCACCCGCATGCTCACCCCGGCCGAGCTCGGCGAGGACGTCTACGCCCAGGCCGAGCGCATCAACATGAAGGGCTCCTCGGCCAAGGTGCACCTGGCGCTGAAGGGCACGCCGCGCTTCGCCGCCGCGGCCTCGGAGGAGGACAACCGGCTGTTCCTGGCCACCAACTTCCGCGTCGCCCCCAGCATCGACGTGCTGCAGCACGCCTACAACGAGGCCGTGATGGGCCGGTGGACCGAACGCCCCACCATCTCGGGGATCATCTCCTCCGCCCTGGACCCGTCACTGACCCCGCCCGGGTGCCACTTCGTGAGCCTCAGCGTCCGCGGCATCCCGTACCACCTGGCCGCCGGCACCTGGGACGAGCAGCGGGCGGACCTGGGCAAGGCCGTCATCTCCACGCTGGAGGAGCACGTGCCGAACCTGTCGGACATCCTGCACGACTTCCACGTCTACACCCCGCTCGACCTGGAGCGGGAGTTCGCGCTGGCCGAGGGCAACGGCGCGCACGGCGACATCGTGCCCGGGCAGATCTTCGACTCCCGGCCCATGCCGGGATGCGCCGACCACCGCACTCCCGTGCAGGGGCTCTACCTGTGCGGCGTGGGGACCTGGCCGGGCAATTTCATGAGCGGCGTCACCGGCTACAACGCCTCCCAGCGGATGCTGGCCGACGCCGCCCGGCCCCGGTCCTGGGCGGAACAGGCCGGCGCCGGCACGATCAACTAACTAGGAGTCAGCAGTGCTCATCGGACGTGGCATCCCGGGAGACCGGTCCTCGGGTTTGCGCTCGGAGACCACCACGGGAACGGTGTGGTCCGACATCGTGCTGGCCGAAGGCCAGACGCGCGCCATCAACATCTTCTTCTCGCCCTGCTCGCGTACGCACTGGCACACCCACGAGGGCGGCCAGCTGCTGTACACGGTGGCGGGCGAGGGCTGGATCCGCGAACGCGGCCAGGAACGCGTCACCGTCGGCCCCGGTGACGTGGTGTGGACCGAGCCGGGCGCCGAGCACTGGCACGGCGCCACGGACAAGGGGATGCTCACCCAGTTCATCGTTCACTTCGGCGCCGTCGACTGGCGGGGCGAGGTCAGCGATGAGGACTACTTCGCCGGATGACGGCGGCCAGCACGAATGGATCTTCCCATGTCAATGAGAACCGCTCTCCGCCGTTCCCGCACCTCCACGGTCGCCGTCGCCACCGCGCTGGCCTGCGGCCTCACCCTCGCCGGCTGCGGCTCGGACGGCGGCGGTGACGCCCTGTGGTACTCCGGCTTCGGCGGCACCTACGAACTGTCGGTGAAGAAGGCGCTGTTCGACCCGTACGCCGCCAAGGCCGGCGTCGAGGTCAAGATCGACAAGAACGGCTCCAACGTCACCCAGCTCAACGAGATCATCAAGTCGGGACGCCAGAGCCCCGACGTCGTCGACACCGAGACCGCGACCCTGGCGCAGTTCATGTCCAAGGGGATGCTCAAGCCGCTGGACAAGAGCAAGCTGGACGTCACCGACGTGGCCGACCAGTCGCTGATCAACGAGTACAGCGTCCCGTGGTACCAGTTCTCCCGCAACCTCTACTGGAACACCAAGACCTTCCCCGACGGCGGCCCCAGCACCTGGGCCGACGTCTGGGACCTCGCCAAGTACCCGGGCAAGCGGTCCTTCCCCGACCGTCCCATCGGCACCCTGGAGGTGGCGCTGCTGGCCTCGGGCGTGCCGAAGGACAAGCTGTACCCGCTCGACGTCGACCGCGCCTTCCAGTGGCTTGACAAGATCAAGTCCAACTCGATCTTCATCAACCAGGCCGACACGGCCATCGCCCAGGGCAACGTCGTCGCCGGCCTGTACACCCTCGGCCGGCTGCTGGACCTGCAGAAGGGCGGCGCGAGCGTCAAGTACAACTGGACCGGCGCGCCCGTCAGCGTCCAGTCGCTGACGATCTCCAAGAACGCGGCCAACCCCGGCAAGGCCCTGGAGGTGATCCAGCGCTCGCTCTCGGCCGAGTCGCAGCAGGCGATCCTGGACTCCCTGCGCTACACGCCGACGGTCAAGTCCGTGCTGGACAAGCTCACCCCCGAGCAGCGCGCCGACCTGCCCGGCACCGAGGAGACCAACAAGGACTCCTTCTACGTCGACGGCACCTGGTGGGCCCAGCACTACGACGAGGTCGTCAAGCGGTGGCAGACCTGGATCAACTCGTAACGATGCGACGCACGGACTCCGCGCAGCCGAGGGGATGGGGAGCACTCGCCCTGCCCGCGGTGCTGTTCATCACCATCGTCTATGTCGTCCCGATGGCGATGCTCCTGGTCAGGAGCGTCGTGAACGAGGAATCCGGCCTGGGCGCCTACACCGGGCTGCTGGGGGATCCCGGCTTCCTCGCGGTGCTCAGGAACACCGCGGTGCTGTCGCTGGTGTCGGCGGTCCTGTGCGTGCTCATCGGGTTCCCCATCGCGCTCACGATCGCCCGCTCCAGAGGACTGTTCCGCGCGTTCCTGTTCATCTGCGTCGTGGCGCCGTACCTGACCTCGGTGCTGATCCGGGTGTTCGCGATCCAGGTGCTGCTGGGCACCGAGGGCATCGTCAACAACGTGCTGGTGGCCATCGGGCTGGACCGCGCCGATCTGCTGTTCAACTCCTTCGCCGTCATCGTCGGGCTGGTGCACTCGGAGATCCCGATCGTGGTGCTGGTCCTGGTGCCGGTCATCGAGAAGGTGGACGTCAACAGGCTCCTGGCCGCGCGCAGCCTGGGCGCGGGACCGGCCGAGGCCTTCGCGCGGATCTTCTTGCCGGCGACCCGGCCGGGGCTGCAGGTGGCGTTCGTGCTGGCCCTGGTCTACAGCGCGGGCAGCTTCGCGGTGCCGCAGCTCCTCGGCGGGAACGCGGCCGGCATGGCGGGCTCCTTCGTCTACGGCGCGGTGAGCCAGGAGGGCGACACCGCCTCCGGCGCCGCCGCGTCGGTGATGCTGAGCGTCGCGATCATGGCCGTGCTCGTCCTGTTCACGCTGCTGACCCGGCAGAAGATCCAGAACGTGGTCGCCCCGCAGCTCATGAGCGCGGCGCCAGCCGGGCCCGCCGAGCCGGGCCGGCCCCGGCGCGGCGGCTCGGGCCGCTACGCCCGCCGCAGCGTGACCGGCCTGGCCGCGCGGCTGCTGGACCGCTCGCGGATCAGCTACGTGCCCGGCATCGTCCCCGCCGTCGCGACCGTGCTGGCGATCCTGGTCCTGCTGCCGCAGCTCCTGGCGATCCCGATCTCCTTCGCGGGCACCAGGGCGCTGGTCTTCCCGCCGAACTCCTACTCCACCCAGTGGTGGGCCAACATGTTCACCGCCGGCTGGCTGCGTCCGCTGGGGGTGAGCGTCCTGGTCGGCGTGCTCAGCGCCGTCTGCGCGACCGGGCTGGGCATCCTGGCCGCCATCGGCATCGGGCGGGCCAGGTCCAAGGTGGTGCGCGCCCTGTCGCTGCCCTACCTGCTGCTGCCGGTGCTCTTTCCCGCGGTGGTGGCGGCCGCCGCGTTCTTCATCTCCTTCCTGCGCGTCGGGCTCATCGACACCGAGGCCGGCTTCGTCCTGTCCCACATCGCGATCACGTTGCCGCAGGCGTTCATCATCGGGTTCGCCGGCGTGCAGGCGATCAACCCCGACTACGAGAACGCGGCGGCGAGCCTGGGCGCCTCGCGGCTGCGGACGCTGCGGCGGATCCTGCTGCCGTTGCTGGCCGGGCAGGTGCTGGCCGCGCTGTTCCTGACCTTCGTGACGTCCTTCGACGAGTCGACCATCGCGATCTTCCTGTCCGGCATCGACGTGCAGACGCTGCCCAGCCGGATCTTCGAGGCGCTGGCGCTGCAGACCGACCCCACCGTCGGCGTCACCGCCGTGCTGTTCATGGCGGTCGTGAGCGTCGGGGCCGTCGCCTGGCAGGTAACCAAACGGCTCAGACGCCGTACGTCCCCGGGAACCGCGACGGAAAGGAATGCGGCGTGAGCGAGTTCAGCCTGTCGATGCGCGAGGTGACCAAGGACTACGACGGCGTGCGCGTGCTCGACGTGCCCGAGCTGGACGTCAGGCAGGGTGAGTTCTTCTCGCTGCTGGGGCCGTCCGGCTCGGGGAAGACCACCGGCCTGAGGCTGGTGGCCGGCTTCGAGGCGCCCACCGCGGGCCGGATCATCATCAACGGCCAGGACGTGGCACGGGTGCGCGCCGAGAAGCGCAACATCGGGCTGGTCTTCCAGAACTACGCGCTCTTCCCGCACATGACGGTCGCGGAGAACGTCGCGTTCCCGCTGCACATGCGCTCCCTGTCCGCCCGGGACATCGAGCGAAGGGTCGCCGAGGTGCTGGAGCAGGTCGATCTCGCGCCCTTCCGCGACCGCAACGCCGCCACCCTGTCCGGCGGGCAGCAGCAGCGGGTCGCCATCGCCAGGGCGATCGTCTACGAGCCGGACCTCCTGCTCATGGACGAGCCGCTGGGCGCGCTGGACCGGCGCCTGCGCGCGCGGCTGCAGGGCGAGCTGCGCGGGCTGCACCACCGGCTGGGCATCCCCATCGTGTACGTCACCCACGACCAGGACGAGGCCATGGCCCTGTCCGACCGCGTGGCGATCATGAACGGCGGGCACATCGTGCAGCTGGGGGCGCCCAAGGAGCTGTACGACTCGCCGGCCAGCCTGTTCGTGTCGAACTTCCTCGGCGACAACAACACGCTCCCGGCCCGCATCGCGGGACCCGGACGCGCTTCCCTGGACGGCGGCGCGACCATGCCGATCAAGCGGACCGGCGCGCCCGCCGGCACCCCGGCCGACCTGACGATCAGGCCCGAGCGGCTGCGGCTGGTCGCCGAGGCGGAGGGGGCCGGGCAGCCCGACGGTCCCGGGTTCGACGGCGTCATCGCCGACGTGGTGGCGCTGGGGGCGATGACCCAGTACAACGTGCGGATCGACGGGGTGGGCGCGCTCTGGGCCAGCGTCCAGAACAGCGCGCACGCCTTCTCCGGCGTCCCCGGCGACCGGGTCGGGGTCCGCTGGGAGCTGGACGACGTGCACGTCTTCCCCCGCGAGCCCGGCGCGCCGGGCGGCCCGTCAGCGGCGGACGAGGCGACGATGGCCACCGCCGATGCGTGAGACGGCGGGAGACGCCCCGCGCTCCCCCGCATCCGGCGAGCTGCTGCTCGAACCCGAGGGGTACGCACCCGCCGACGGGTTCCGGCTCCCGCTGGAGTGGAGCAAGGGCAGGGCCGCCGCACTGCTGTCGGCCGTGGACCCCGACCGGCGGACCGACGTGCTCCTGGTGGACCCGTGGAACATCGTCTACTACACCGGCCTGTGGGCGCTGACCACCGAGCGCCTCCTGGCCGTCGTGCTCCCGGCCGACGGCGGCCCGCCCGTCTGGTTCTACCCGTACCTGGACCACGAGCTGGTCACGACGTGGTGGTACGGGGACGGCGAGAGCTACTTCGACGTGCCCGACTCCCCGCACGGCTCACCGCGGGCCGGCGTGGCCGTCGCGGCGCCGGGCGTGCCGCCGTGGCAGTGGCTGGTGGACCACCTGGCCCGGCGCGGCCACCTGGGACGCCTGGCCACCGACACCGCCCTGCCCGAGTCCGCGCTGCGCGTCCACGGCGTGGCCCAGCCCGCGCACGTGGGGACGGTGTGCCTGCGTCAGCGGATGTCCAAGACGCCCGAGGAGCTGGCGCTGGCCACCCGCGCCTACCGCTACTTCGACGAGGTCCACGCCTGGGCGCGCGACCGCCTGCTCCAGCGGGAGCCCGGCCTGACCGACTCCAGGCTCCGGCTCGAGATGACCGGCTGGATCACCGACCGCATCATGGCCGACCACGGCCCCGGCCGTGCCCCGCACACCACCGTCGGCATCAACGTCGACCTCGGCTGGGTCCGCGCGGGCGCCGTGACGGGCTACCCCCACCCGAACCAGGCCCGCTACGCCGTCATCCAGGACAGCCGCACCATCCAGATCTCCGGGATCATCCAGATCGGCGGCTGCGGCGGCGAGCTCTACCGCCCCTACCTGCTGCGCCCTCCGACCCCGTTCGAGGCCGAGCTGTGGACGGTGACACGTGACACCTGCCTCCTGCTGAAGGACGCGCTGCGGGCCGGCCGGACCGGAGGGGAGGTCGCGCAGGACGTCCACCGTTTCCAGATCGCCGCGGGCGTCCAGGAGTACGTCGCCACCCGCCCCTCGCACGGGCAGGGCATGGAGGGCCACCAGCCGCCCTACATCTCCCTGGGCGAGACGACCGTGCTGGAGCCGGGCATGTGCTTCTCGGTCGAGCCCGGCCTGTACGACCCGGCGGGCGGTTTCGGCGTCAACTTCTCCGACACCTTCGTCGTGCAGCCCGACGGCCCCGCCCGCCAGCTCTCGCGGCTGCCGTGGAGCGAGGACTGGTGCTGGCTGGGGCAGCCATGACCTTCGACGCGGCGGATCTGGAGTCCTCGGGGACCCGGCGGTGGCTGGCCGCGCGGGAGACGGAGCTGGAGTCCTATCTCGACCGCCCGGACCTACGGCCCCTGCGCGCGCGGGCCGAGCAGGCGCTGAGCGCGGCCGTGGGGCGCGGCGCGCTGGGCGCGCCGCAGGTGCGCGGGCGGTGGATCTTCACCCTCGACCGCCTGCCCGGCGCCGGCCTCCGCGTCGTCGTACGCCGGGAGACACGTGCCGGCCGCGTCCTGGCGGACCGGACCCGGGTGGTCCTCGACCCGGCGCAGCACGCCACGGGCGCGGGCCCGGCCGCCGTCGACTGGTTCTACCCCAGCGCGGACGGCGCGCTGCTGGCCTTCGGCCTGTCGCACGGCGGCTCGGAGCAGTCGGTGGCCTCCGTCCTCGACCTGCGCACCGGCCAGGTGCTCCCGGACCGCCTGCACGGCGTCCGGCACGCCGGCCTGGCCTGGCTCCCCGACGGGGGCGGCTTCTTCTACAGCCACTATCCGGGCAACCGGCACTACGGCCGGCAGATCCGGCTGCACCTGCTCGGGACCCCGCAGGATCAGGATCCGCTGACCTGGGCGGCCGCCTCCGAGGACAGCCTGGACTGGCCCGACGTGGAGCTCTCACCCGGCGGCGACCGGCTCCTGGTGCACGTCTCGCTCGGCTGGTCGGGCACCGAGGTGCACCTGGCCGACCTGCGTACGGGCGAGCGGACCTGCCTGGTCTCCGACGGCGAGGGCAAGAGCCGCCTGCACTTCACCGAGTCGGGCGCCATCATCGGCGCCACCAGCGTCGGCGCGCCGTACGGGCAGGTGGTGCGGGTCGATCCCGCGCGCGGGTGGCAGGTGCTCGTCCCGGAGAGCGACCTGGTCATCGACGACGTCTCGGTCAGCGACGACTCGCTGTTCGTGGTCGGCGAACGCGACATGAGCTCGCAGGTCGGCTACCTGGACCTGCGCGCGGACCGGCCCCTGCGCCTGGCGCCGCTGCCCGGCGCCGGCCACGTCGCCGGGCTGTTCCCGACGCCGGGGCAGTCCGTCATGCGCAACCGGGTGGTGCGGCATCTCGCCCCCGCCACGGCCGTCTTCTCCTGGTCCACCCCGGCGCGCAGCCCGTACCTGGCCGGTTGGGACGTCACGGGGGATCAGGTGTACGAGCTGGCCGCCTGGGAGCAGGACGAGCCGCCGATCACCGTACGCCGGGCCCACGCGACCGCCGGCGACGGCCGGGAGATCCCGATGATCGTCCTGGAGCCCCCTGACCTGCCGCCCGGCACCCCGCTGCCGACCCTGCTGCACGCCTACGGAGGCTTCGGCCTGTCGAGCACCGCGGCCTACTCCGAGGTCGGCCGCGCCTGGGTGGACCTGGGGCATCGCTACGTCATCGCCGGGATACGCGGCGGCAGGGAGCGCGGCGACGCCTGGCACCAGGAGGGCACCCGGTCCGGGCGGCAGCGCGTCTTCGACGACCTGTACGACGTCGCCGAATCGCTGATCTCCCGCGGCGCCTGCGATCCGGCCAGGCTGGCGCTGTGGGGCAGCTCCAACGGCGGGCTGCTGGCCTGCGCGGCCGTCGTGCAGCGCCCCGAGCTGTTCGCGGCGGTGCACGCCGCCGTGCCGATGACCGACATGCTCGCCTACCACCGCTTCTCCATCGCCCGGCTGTGGATGTCGGACTTCGGCGACCCCGACGACCCGGCCGACCGCGAGTGGATCACGGCCTACTCGCCGCTGCACAACGTGCCCGAGCGGGCCCGCTTCCCCGCCGTCCTGGTCACGACCGGGCTGCACGACACCCGCGTGCACCCGATGCACGCGCTGGCGTTCGTCCAGGCCCTGCGCGAGGCCCGCGCTGATCCGGACCGCCCGATCCTGCTGAGCGTCGACCGGCACGGAGGCCACGGCGTCGACAAGCCCAGCGGGCGCTACGTACACGAGCGCGCGATCGCCTTCGCCCTCTTCCTGCACGCCTTCGACCCGACACTGGAGAACTGAGACATGACCAAGGAGCACGAGCTGCTCATCGGCGGCCAGGCGCGTCCGGCCGAGGGCGAGCGGCACTTCCCCGTGCACGATCCGGCCACCGGCCAGGTGCTGGCCGAGGTCGCCGACGCCACCCGCCGGGACGTCCTGGCCGCGGTGGAGTCCGCGCACACGGCGCTGAAGGGCTGGTCGGGCACGCCCGCGTGGCGGCGGTACGAGGTGCTCAGGGACGGCGCCGACGCGCTGCGCCGCCAGGTGCCCGAGCTGGCCGAGCTGATCTCGGCCGAGACCGGCAAGCCCACCAGAGAGGCGCTCGGCGAGGCGGCCAACACGGTCCGCTTCTTCGAGTGGTTCAGCCACGAGACGCTGCGCCTGCCCGGCCAGGCCTGGCCGGAGATCACCCCCACCCGCGACGCGGTCGTCGTGGCCGAGCCGGTGGGTGTCGTGGCGGCGATCACCCCGTGGAACTTCCCGGCGTTCATGGTGGCCTGCAAGGCGGGTGCGGCCCTGGCCGCCGGCTGCGCGGTCGTGCTCAAGCCGGCCGAGCAGACCCCGCTGACCGCCCTGTTCATCGCACGGGTCCTGCACGACGCGGGGCTGCCGCCCGGCGTGCTCAACGTGGTCCCCACCAGTGACCCGGCCACCGCCGGCGAGGTCTTCCTGCGCGATGAGCGGGTGGACTGCGTCAGCTTCACCGGGTCGCGGGCGATCGGCGAGCTCCTTATGCGCGGGGCCGCCGCCTCGATCAAGCGCGTGCTGCTCGAACTGGGCGGCAACTCTCCCGTCGTGGTCCTGGAGGACGCCGACGTCGCGGACACCGCGCGCCAGCTCGTCCAGGCCCGCTATCTCAACGCCGGGCAGGCGTGCGTGGCCGCCAACCGCGTCTACGTGGTGGACGGCGTCGCCGGTGCCCTGCTGGCCGAGCTGCGTACGGCCGTACGGGCGCTCACCACCGGCCACCCGCGGCAGGAGGGCACCGACCTCGGCCCGCTCATCGACCTGGACGCCGTCGAGCGCATCGAGCGGCAGATCGACACGGCCGTGTCCCAGGGCGCCGAGCTGGTCACCGGAGGCCGGCGCCTGGAGGAGAACGCCGTCAGCGCCTTCGTGGAGCCCGCCGTCATCGCCGCGCCCGCCGCGCGGGAGCCCGCCGTGCTCGGCGAGGAGCTGTTCGGCCCGGTGCTGGCCGTGGTGACCTGCCGGGACGAGGCCGAGGCCGTCGAGCTGGCCAACAGCACCGAGTACGGCCTGGCCGCCTACGTCTTCACCGGCGACCGCGACCGCGGGTTGCGCGTCGCGCGGCGGCTGAAGGCCGGATCGGTCGGCGTGAACTGCGCGCTGACCAGCGAGCCGCAGCTCCCCTTCGGCGGCATGAAGGCCAGCGGCCTCGGCCGCGAGCGCGGACGCGCGGGCGTGGAGGAGTTCCTGGAGCTGAAGACGATCCAGGTAGCCCTATGAAGCCCGACATTTCACCGGACCCCAGAGGAGAAGTCAGCATGACCGCAGAAGCCGACACCTGCGTGGTGAACGCCCGCGTGATCACGATGGACCGCGACGGCACGATCGCCGGCGCGTTCGCCATCCGCGACGGGCGCTTCATCGCGGTGGGCGCGGACCAGGAGATCCTCGCCGCGGCCGGCGAGCGTACCCGCGTCCTGGACGCCGGCGGAGCGGCCGTGGTGCCCGGCCTCATCGACGCGCACTCCCACCTGGAGATGCTCGCCTATGCCTGGGAGGTCGCCGTGGACGTGCGCTCGACCAGGGTCGGGTCGGTGCGCGACATCGTCGCGGTGCTGGAGGAGGCCGCGCGCGAGGTCCCGGAGAACGAGTGGATCCTCGGCCAGGGCGAGCACTACCAGCACCTGAAGCTGGCCGAGGGCATCTATCCCGACCGCCACGACCTGGACCGGGTGAGCACCAGGCACCCGGTCATCTACCGGGCCAGCTACCACATCAACGTCTTCAACTCCCTGGCGCTGGAACTGCTGGGCGTGGACGACGACACCCCGGACGCGCCCGGCGGGCGCATCGAGCGCGACGAGGCCGGTGTGGCCACGGGCCGGACCTACGACATGTTCGCGCCGCTCAACGGCCCGCAGGCGCCGGTCGACGTGCTGGCCGCCGCCATGCGGAAGGCCGAACGGCGGTACTCGGCCGTCGGCGTCACCGCCGTGGGCGACATCCAGTTGCACACCCACGCCCTGGCCGCGCTCATCCAGAACGCCGGCAGCGGGGACCTGCGCCTGCGCGCCGTCGCCTACCCCAAGCTCCCCACCGTGCTGAGCAGGGATGACGTACGCTCCGGCGCGCTCAAGGAGCGGTTCGCCGGCATCGACCGCGAACGCCTGGCGCTGGGCGGCGTCAAGATCTTCCTGGACGGCGGCCTCACCGCGGGCGCGGCGGCGCTGCACGAGGACTACCCCCAGCGGCCGGGGTACCGGGGCGAGCTGGCCTACACCGACGAGGAGGTCTGCCGCCTGGTCGCGCTCGCCGACGACAACGGCATCCAGATCGCCATGCACGCCATCGGTGACCGCGCGCTCGACCAGGCCATCGCCGCCGTCGAGGCGCTGCCCGCGCACCGGCGAGGCGTGATCAGGCACCGCATCGAGCACGCGGGCAACATGTTCATGACCGACAAGCGGATCAGGCGGATGTCGGAGGCGCGGATCGTCCCCGTCCCGCAGCCGGCGTTCCTGCTCACCACCGCCGTCGGGTACGTCGATCACCTCGGCTCCGAGCGCATCGGCACGGTCATGCCGTTCCGCACGCTGATCGACTCCGGGCTGCCGGTGCCGGGCAACTCCGACGCGATCGGGATCACCGCCCAGCAGCACAACCCGTTCCCCGCCATGCAGGCGGCGGTGGAGCGCCGGGCCTCCGGCGGGGAACTGCTCGACGAGCAGGAGGCGGTCACCGCCGAAGAGGCCCTGCGCATGTACACGACGTGGGCCGCCCACTCGATCGGCCTGGAGGACGCCATCGGCTCGATCGAGCCGGGCAAGGCCGCCGACTTCGTCCTGCTCTCGGCCGACCCGACGGCCGTCGCCGTCACCGCCATCGGCGGCATCGAGCCCACCGCGACCTGGGTGAACGGCAAGGAGGTCTACAACGCCGGCGACGCCTGAGCCCTCGCCCGCGCCGCAGGCCCCCGCCGGATCCAGCGGGGGCTCCCTGGACGCGTGGAACCCGCTCCCGCTCGCCCGATCCGGCGCCGCTAGGCTGCTGCTTGATCAACTGGAGGAAAGGCGGCCATGACCGGTACCTGTACGTTTTGCGGCATCGTCGCCGGAGAGATCCCGGCGGAGATCGTCTACTCCGACGAGCACGCGGTCGCCTTCCTCGACATCTCGCAGGCGACCCGCGGCCACACCCTGGTCGTCCCCCGCGAGCACTGCCGCGACCTGACCGACATCGGCCCGGACCGCGCCGGCCTGCTGATGCGGAGCGCCGTGCACGCGGCCGCCCTGCTGCGGCGCGCGCTGGAACCGGGCGGGATGAACATCTGGCACGCCACCGGACCCACGGCCTGGCAGACCGTGTTCCACTTCCACCTGCACCTGCTGCCCCGCTACACCCCCGAGGATCTCAAGCAGGCGTGGACGCATCGGGAGCTGCCGCTGGCGTCGCTGTCGCCGCTGGCCGATCAGATCAGGACCGCCGCGACGTCCTGAGCCCCGGCGCGGCCCGGCCGGCGCCGCGCCTGCTCCGAGGTCGTCATCATGGCATCATCCCGTCATCATCCCGGCATCGTCGCCGGAGAGATCCCGGCATCGTCGCGGTCATCATCCCGGCATCGTCGCGGTCATCATCCCGGCATCGTCGCGGTCATCATCCCGGCATCGTCGCGGTCACCATCGGGGCGAGGCCGAGGCCGGCCAGCGCGGTCGCGCCGCGCTCGGCGTGGTCGCCGCCGGCGAGCACCATGGTCCGTGCGGCCTGGTAGCGGCAGCCGGCGGCGTCGAAGGCGTCCGCCGTGGCGAGCAGCGCCTCCTGGTCCCCGTCGAGCAGGGCTCCGGCCCGGTCCACCATGGCGGTGGCGACCGGGTTGCCGGCCACGATGGTCCGGGCCTCGGCCAGGTGGTCGCGGGCGTCGGGGCTCCCGGCGAGCACGGCGGCCTCGGCCCGCAACGCGACGTACCAGTGGAGCCAGATCCAGGTGACCCACTTCCACACCTGCCCGGGCGCGGGGGCCATCCGCTCCAGCGCCTCCGGTGCCCGCCCCTGGTGCAGGAAGAGCATCGCGTCGAAGATCGCTCCGTAGCCGTACGTACGTTCCGGCGGGTTGCCGAGCTGGTCGAGGACCTCCTGCCATTCGCCCCGGGCGTCATGGTCGGCGCGCAGGCCGTGGATCATCGCCACACCGGCCACCGCCGGGCAGAGGAACGACCGGGCCGGGCTGCCCGCCCGCCGCCACGCGTCGAGGAACCGGACGCTGCCGGTGAGCACCTCCTCCACGTCGACCGCCAGCGCTCCGACCACCAGCAGCCGGCACGTGGCCTGGTGGCCGACCTCCGCCAGCGACGGATGGGCGGCCAGTTGCCGGGCCCATCGGCGGGCGCCCGGCACGTCCCCCGCGCCGAGACCGGCCTCGGTGACCATGCCGAGCGCGTCGATCAGCTCCTGGGTGACGGCCGGCGAGACGGGCGCGGACGACAGGAGGGCGATCCGGCGCCGGGACAGGTCCGCGGTGGCGAACGTGTCGCCGGCCCAGCTCTGCGCGCAGGTCAGCGCGTCGAGAGCGGCCGACTCGGCGAGCGGGTCGCCGGCGCGGCCGGCGAGCTCGACCGCCCGCTCGGCGCGCTCGACGGTGTCCGGCACGGCGTTGTCTGGCGGGCCCTGGGCGGCGCCGAACGCGTCGGCTAGCACCGCGGCCTCGGCCAGCGCCACCGCCGCCTGCGCGGCCTGGTCGTCGCCGGCCAGCTCCCGCGCCTCGGTGATCAGCGCGAGCGCCTCATCCGCGGGCGGCACCCGCAGGAACGTGGCCGAGAACCGGTAGGCGTTGGTGGCGGCGGTCGCCAGGTCGGCGGCGGCGCCTGCGGTGTCGCCGGCGGCGCGGGCGGCGTCCGCGGCCGCGCGGCGCAGGCGGTGCATGTCATCACCGACCGTCCGGCAGCAGGCCACGGCCGCGGCCTGCCGGAGCATCGACGCGGTGCCCGCGGGCTCCATCGCGAGCGCGGCCGCCTGCTCGTAGCGCCGCTGGGACTCGCCGGTCAGGTTGCGGGTGAAGGTCAGCTCCGCCAGGCGCCGGGCGAGATCGTACGCGCCCGCGCGCTGCTCCGGCTGGTCGGCCGCCCACGCCAGGGCCGCGCGGAGGTCGTCGGCCACCAGGTCGAACCGGGCC
>NZ_VCKX01000289.1 GCF_005889725.1 Nonomuraea zeae | reverse complement strand
CTCCAGTCCGGCGCCCCGGCCATCGCCCCACCCACCATCGGCCAGGCACCCGTTCCGGGTGGCGCGCCGGCCCCTGGTGTGCAGGCTCCGGGCCCGCAGGGCGGGCCTCAGGGCCCGGCCCAGGGTCTTCCGGCGGGTCCGCCCCAGGGTCTCCCTCAGGGCCCGCCGCAGGGCCCCCCGCCGCAGGGGTGGCAGGCGCCGCAGGAGGCCGCGTCCTACGGGGCCGGGCCGCACGGGTGGCAGGCGCCCGATGCCGGCGCGCCCCAGGCCGCCGGTCCCCACCAGCCCCCGGGACCGCCGCCGATGGCCGGTCCGCCGATGGCCGGTCCGCCGGCCGGCGGCCCGCCGGCGGGCGGGTATCCGGTGCAGGCGACGCGGATCGTGCACGTCCCCGACGCCGAGGCGGCCGCCGCCGAGCTGGCCGGCTGGCTGCGGCCCGGTGACGCCGTGCTGATCAAGGGACCGCGGGCGATGGGGCTGGAGCGCACGGCGGAGCTCGTGCTCGGAGGTTCCCCCCAGTGACCGACATCATCATCGCCGGCGCGGTTGGCCTCATCCTCTCGATGCTGGGCACCCCGCTGGCGATCAGGCTGTTCTCGCGGCGCGGCTACGGCCAGGAGATCCGCGAGGAGGGCCCGTCAGGCCACCACGGCAAGCGTGGTACCCCCACCATGGGCGGCACGGTGATCGTGCTGGCCTCCCTGCTCGCGTACGGCGCCTCTCACCTGGCGACGCTCGCTCCCCCCACCGTGTCGGGCATGCTGGTCCTGTTCCTGATGACCGGTCTGGGCGCGGTCGGCTTCCTCGACGACTTCATCAAGATCTACAAGCAGCGCAGCCTCGGCCTGCGCAGCGGCGCCAAGGCGCTCGGCCAGCTCATCGTGGGCGCGGTGTTCGCCGTCCTGGTGACCCGCCAGCCGAACGTCTACGGCATCACCCCCGCCGAGACCCGCGTGTCGTTCCTGCGTGACATCGGCCCCTCGATCGGCCTGGTCGGGTTCACCATCTGGGTGCTCATCATGATCGTCGGGTTCTCCAACGCGGTGAACCTCACCGACGGCCTCGACGGGCTGGCCAGCGGCGCCACCGGGGTGGTGCTGGCCGCGTACGTGCTGATCGGCAACTGGCAGCTCCGCAACAACTGCATCGACCAGCTCGGCCCCAACTGCTACTGGGTGCGAGATCCGCTGGACCTGGCCGTGGTGGCCGCCGCCGTGCTCGGGGCGCTCATCGGGTTCCTGTGGTGGAACGCCCCGCCCGCCCGGATCTTCATGGGCGACACCGGCTCGCTGGCCCTGGGCGGCGTGCTGGCCGGGCTGGCCATCGCCACGCGTACCCAGCTGCTGCTGGTCATCCTGGCCGGGCTGTGCGTGATCATCACGATGTCGGTGATCATCCAGGTCGGGTTCTTCAAGATGACCGGGAAACGGGTGTTCAGGATGGCCCCGCTGCAGCACCACTTCGAGCTGAAAGGCTGGGCGGAGACCACCATCGTGGTCCGCTTCTGGCTGATCGCCATGCTGTGCGCGGCGCTCGGGCTCGGCCTGTTCTACGTGGAGTGGATGCCCAAGTGATGAGCCTGACCTGTGTCGCCGGGCTCGGCGTCTCCGGCGTCGCCGTGGCCAGGGCGCTGGCCGAGCGCGGCGAGCGCGTCGTGGTCCTAGAGTCCGTCGAGGGCGAGCGGCAGCTCGCCGCCGCCACCGAGCTGGCCGCGATCGGCGTCGAGACCCGCTTCGGCGAGCCGGTCCTGCCGGAGGGCGCCACGCGGCTCGTCACCACCGGCTGGGCGCCGCACCACCCGCTGATCGCCGCGGCGTCGGCGGCGGGGGTCGAGGTCGTGGGCGAGGTGGAGCTGGCCTGGCGGCTGCGGCCCGCGCAGGCCGCCCCGTGGCTGGCGCTGACCGGGACCAACGGCAAGACCACCGCCGTGCGCATGCTCACCTCGATCCTGCTGGCCGCCGGGCACAAGGCCGTGGCGGTGGGGAACGTGGGCGTGCCCGTCGTACGCGCCGTCGCGGAGCCGTACGACACGCTGGCCGTCGAGCTGTCCAGCTTCCAGCTCCACTGGTCCAGCACGCTGGCCCCGCACGCGGCGGCCATCCTGAACGTGGCCCCCGACCACCTCGACTGGCACGGCTCCATGGAGGAGTACGCCGCCGCGAAGGGCCGCATCTACGAGCGCGCGGGGACCGTGATCTTCAACGCCGACGATCCCGAGGCGACCAGGCTGGCCGCGCCCTATCCGGGGGCGGTCGGGTTCACCCTGCGGGTGCCCAGGGCCGGGGAGATCGGCGTGGTGGAGGACCTGCTGGTCGACCGGGCGTTCGTGGCCGATCCGGTCGAGGCGGCGGAGGAGCTGGCCACGCTGGAGGACGTCCGCCCGTTCGCGCCGCACAACGTGGCCAACGCGCTGGCGGCCGCCGCTCTGGCCCGCTCGGTCGGCGTGCCGTCCGAGGCGGTCCGCCAGGGCCTGCGCGACTTCGTGCCCGACCCGCACCGGCTGGCCCACGTGGACAGGATCGGCGAGGTCGACTACATCGACGACTCCAAGGCGACCAACCCGCACGCCGCGGCCGCGGCGCTGGCCTCGTACCCGTCGATCGTGTGGGTGGCGGGCGGTCAGCTCAAGGGCGCGGACGTCGACGACCTGGTGCGCCAGGCGGCGCCCAGGCTGCGCGGCGCGGTGCTGCTCGGCGTGGACCGCGCCAGGATCGCCGAAGCCATCGCGCGACACGCGCCGAATGTCCCCGTCGTGGACATCGCCGATCGGGAGACTGGTGTGATGGAAAGAGTCGTCACCGAAGCCGCCCGGCTGGCCTCGCCAGGGGACACCGTGCTGCTTTCCCCGTCGGGGGCCTCCCTTGACATGTTCGCCAACTATCCGGCGCGGGGGGAGGCCTTCGCGCGCGCCGTCCACGAGCTGAGGCAGCGACGTGAGCGCGAGCGCTGAGGAGCGGGTACGCGGCGGCGCCCCGGCGGGCGCGGCGGCTCAGGAGGGGCCTGGCAGCTGGATGCGCGAGCAGCTCGGCGCGTTGAAGGAGCTGCTCGAGAAGCCGTTGACCACCTACTACCTGATCATCATGTGCAGCGCGCTGCTGCTGGCGCTCGGGCTGATGATGGTGCTGTCGGCCTCCAGCATCGAGGCGCTGCAGAAGACCGGCAGCCCGTTCTCGTGGTTCATCAAGCAGTCGCTGTCGGCCGCGGTGGGCGTGCCGGTCATGTACGCCTGCTCGCGGCTGCCGGTCAAGGTGTTCCGCTGGGCCGGCTACCCGCTGATGGCGCTGTCGATCCTGGCGCTGGTCATGGTGTTGTTCATCGGCTCGTCCGAGCTGGGCGCGCAGCGGTGGATCTACATCGGCCCGTTCACCATCCAGCCGTCCGAGCCGGCCAAGCTGGGGCTCGCGCTGTGGGGCGCCGACCTGCTGGCCAGGCGGGCCCGCCAGGGCAAGATCGAGTGGCGGCAGATGCTGATCCCGCTCATGCCCGGCACCGCGATCCTGGCCGTCATGGTCATGCTCGGCAGCGACCTGGGCACCACGCTGGTGCTGTTCATGATCTTCCTGGCGCTGCTGTGGGTGGTGGGGGCCCCGGTCAAGCTGTTCGGCGGCATCCTGTCGCTGGCGGTGCTGGCCGCGGTCATCATGATCAAGGTGGAGCCGTACCGGATGGCCCGCATCGGGGCCTTCCTGGATCCGTGGGCCGACGCGCAGGGCGCCGGCTACCAGGCCGTGCAGGGGCAGATCGCGATGGGCTCCGGCGGCTGGTTCGGGCTCGGCCTGGGCAGCAGCCGCCAGAAGTGGAGCTGGCTGCCGCACGGCGAGAGCGACTTCATCTTCGCCATCCTCGGTGAGGAGCTCGGGCTGATGGGGACGCTGATGGTGGTGGCGCTGTTCGGGCTGCTGGGGTACGCGGGGCTGCGGGTCGCGGTGCGGGTCAACGACGCCTTCATCAGGCTCGCCGCCGCCGCGATGGTGGCCTGGATCGTCGGGCAGGCGACCGTCAACATGGGCGCCGTGCTGGGCGTGCTGCCGATCACCGGCATCCCGCTGCCGCTGGTCTCGTACGGCGGATCCTCGCTGCTGCCCACGCTGGCCGCGCTCGGCATGCTGCTGTCGTTCGCGAAGCGCGAACCGGGCGCGCGGGAGGCCTTGGCCGCTCGTGGCCCCGGACCCGCCGCCCGGGCCCTAAGCTGGCTTGGCCTTGGGGGAACGACCAGAGGCCGAGCCAAACGTTAGGGAGTGACCGAGATGAGGGTGGTCCTCGCCGGTGGGGGGACGGCCGGGCACATCGAGCCCGCGCTCGCCCTTGCGGACGCGCTGCGTCATCTTGACCGGAGCGTCGGCATCACCTGCGTCGGCACGGAGCGCGGCCTGGAGTCGCGGCTCGTGCCCGCCAGGGGCTACGAGCTGGAGCTGGTGCCGGCCGTGCCGCTGCCAAGGGCGATCACTCCGAGCCTGCTCACCGTGCCCGGCAGGCTGGCGGGAGCCATCAACGCCACGGCCGCCATCCTCGACCGGGTCGGGGCCGACATCCTCGTCGGCTTCGGCGGCTATGTCGCGACGCCGGCCTACCTGGCGGCCAAGAGACGCGGGGTGCCCATCGTCGTGCACGAGGCCAACCCCCGTCCCGGGCTGGCCAACCGGCTGGGCGCCCGGCTGACCGAGCACGTCTTCTCCGGCTTCCCCGAGTCCGCGCTGCCCAAGGCCGAATACATCGGCACCCCGCTGCGCCGCGAGATCGTCACGCTCGACCGGCTGTCCACGGGCGACAAGGCGCGCTCCTGGTTCGGGCTGGAGAACGACCGGCCGACGCTGCTGGTGTTCGGCGGCTCGCAGGGGGCAAGGTCGCTCAACCAGGCGGCGCTCGCCGCCGCGCCGGTCCTGCGCCGGGCCGGCGTGCAGGTGCTGCACGTGTTCGGCCCGAAGAACACCATCGAGCACGAGCCGCCGCCCGGCGACCCGCAATACGTCCTGCTGCCCTACGTCGACCGCATGGACCTCGCCTACGCGGCGGCCGACCTGGCGTTGTGCCGCAGCGGCGCGCTGACCTGCGCCGAGCTGACCGCGGTCGGCCTGCCCGGCGCCTACGTGCCGCTGCCGTACGGCAACGGCGAGCAGCGCATCAACGCCGAGCGCATCGCGCGCGGCGGCGGCGGCCTCCTGGTGGACGACGCCGACCTGTCACCTGATTGGATCATTCAGAACGTGCTGCCCATCCTCCGCGACCCAGAGCGGGTCGCCGTCATGTCGGAGGCCGCCGCCAGACTGGGGCGGAAGGACGCCGATATCATGCTTGCCAGGAAAGTGTTGGAGATAGCCCGATGAGTCTCGTCAAGCTGGTCGATCCCGTCGCCGTAGAAGATCTGGGGCGGGTGCACTTCATCGGCATCGGTGGCGCGGGCATGTCCGGCATCGCGCGCATCCTGCTCAAGCGCGGCGTGCGGGTGTCCGGCAGCGACGCGCGCAGCTCCGAGCTGGTCACCGAGCTGCGCGAGCTCGGCGCGACCGTGCACATCGGCCACGCCGCCTCGCACATCAGAGACGTCGACACCGTCGTCGTCTCCACCGCCATCCGCGACTCCAACCCCGAGCTGGGGGAGGCGCTCAAGCAGGGGCTGCGGATCATCCCGCGGGCCGCCGCGCTGGCCTCCGTCATGGCCGGGCGCACGGCGGTCGCCATCGCGGGCACCCACGGCAAGACCACCACCACCTCGATGCTGACGGTGGCGCTGCAGAAGAGCGGCGCCGACCCGTCCTACTGCGTGGGCGGCCAGCTCGTCACCACCGGCCTCGGGGCCGACGACGGCCAGGGCCGGGTGTTCGTGGCCGAGGCCGACGAGAGCGACGGCTCCTTCCTCATGCTCGCGCCCGACATCGCCGTGGTGACCAACGTGGAGGCCGACCACCTCGACAACTACGGCGACCCGCGGGCGGTGCACGACAGCTTCGCGAGGTTCGCCGACAGGATCGGCTCGCTGCTCATCGCCTGCGCCGACGACCCCGGCGCGGCCGCGCTGGCGCGCACGGCGCGCGAGCGCGGGCTGCGGGTCAAGACCTACGGCCTGCAGGGCGAGGACTACCGCGTGAGCGGGGTCAGGCCCGACGGGTTCGGCACGGTGTTCAGCATCGAGGGCAAGGGCGAGGTGCGGCTGGCCGTCCCCGGGGCGCACAACGCGCTCAACGCCGCCTCGGCGATCGCCGTGGCCGACGAGCTGGGCCTGCCGTTCGAGGAGATCAGGCAGGGGCTGGGGGCCTTCACGGGGGCCAAGCGGCGCTTCGAGGCCAAGGGCGAGGCCGGCGGCATCGCGGTGTTCGACAGCTACGCCCACCACCCGACCGAGCTGGCCGCCGACCTGCGGGCCGCACGCGACGTGGTCGCCTCCTACTCCGGCACGGGGCGGGTCATCGCGGTCTTCCAGCCGCACCTCTACTCCCGCACGCGCTTCTTCGCCGACGAGTTCGGCGCGGCGCTGGGGCTGGCCGACGAGGTCATCGTGCTCGACGTCTACGGCGCCCGCGAGGACCCGGAGCCCGGCGTGTCCGGCGCGATGGTGGCCGGGCGGGTGCCGCTGGAGGCCGGGCGGGTGGCGTACGCGCCCGACCGGTCGGCGGTGCCCGACCTGGTGGCGGAGCGGGCGCGGCCCGGCGACATCGTGCTCACGATGGGCGCGGGCGACATCACGGAGCTCGGCCCGCAGATCGTGGCGCGCCTGTCCTGAGCGTGCGGCCCGGTTCCCCCTCCCGCTTCCTTGCTCGATCCGGGCCCGATCCGGATGATCGCTTGGGCGTGGCGAGCGGTGTTACGCGGTGCGGCGGCGTAGGTTCGGTGCCGACATGCAGGGGAGGGCGATGAAGGCGCGGACGGCGTTCCTGGTGCTTCTCACGGCGGGAGTCGTGGGCACGGCGGCGTGGCTGGTGTTCTTCTCGCCCGTGCTCGGCGTGCGCTCGATCGAGATCGTGGGAAATCTCACAGTGCCGAGCGAGCGGATCAAACAGCAGGCAGGAGTGGCCGATCTCCACCCTCTCGCCACCGTGAACCTCACCGACGTCGAGACCCGCGTCCTGGGCATCAGGCAGCTCGCCACCGCCAAGGTCGACCGGGTCTGGCCGGGCACGCTCAAGATCGAAGTGGTCGAGCGCGAGCCGGTCGCCGCGATCCCCGCGGGCGACAAGGTGGCGATCGTCGACGGGCAGGGCGTGGTGATCGAGCTCAAGTCCGTGGCGCCGCCCATGCTGCCGCTGCTGAAGGTGGACAAGCCCGCCGAGGGCGATCCCGCCATGATGGCCGCGCTCAAGGTCATCCAGGCGGTGCCGCCCTCCGTGGCGGGCAAGGTCAGACAGGTGCGGGCCGGCACGGCCGAGGGCGTGACCCTGGAGCTGTCCGACGGCCGTACCGTCCTGTGGGGCGGCCCCGACCGCCCGGAGGAGAAGGCGCGCATCCTCGCCTCGCTGCTCCAGCGCGAAAGAGGGGCCACCCTGTACGACGTGAGCTCCCCGGACGTGGTGACCCTGAAATGATCGCGATCTATACCGATAGTCGCGTCAGGGTCCGGCAACTCGGGGGCAAGAGCACCGCCGAGCCTGTGCGAGGCGGGGGGCGCGGCGTGAGAGCCTGTAAGCCTGATGTTCGGCGGAGGAGGGCCCCGACCAGGCGTGACTGCGGAGCGAAACGGACAGCCCGCGACACGCCGGACGCGCTTGCGGCGCGGTTAGTTGACCCGCCTGGAGCGTAACTCCTACTGTCCGTATCAATCCTCAGGTTGACATAAATCTAAATCTCAACCTGAGGTTGAGAGTTACCCGAACTGAGAAAAAGCGGAGACAATCCGCACCGAATTGCAAGTCAACGAGCGGAAAGGCCCCTCGTCGTGGCAGCACCGCAGAACTACCTCGCGGTCATCAAGGTCGTCGGCATCGGCGGCGGCGGAGTGAACGCCGTCAACCGGATGATCGAGGAGGGACTCAAGGGCGTCGAGTTCATCGCGATAAACACCGACGCCCAGGCGCTGCTGATGAGTGACGCCGATGTGAAACTCGACGTGGGCCGCGAGCTCACGCGTGGACTGGGCGCGGGCGCCAACCCGGATGTGGGCCGCAAGGCGGCCGAGGACCACCGCGAGGAGATCGAGGAGGTCCTCAAGGGGGCCGACATGGTCTTCGTCACGGCGGGCGAGGGCGGCGGCACGGGCACAGGCGGCGCACCTGTCGTGGCCAACATCGCGCGATCGCTCGGCGCGCTCACGATCGGTGTCGTGACCAGGCCGTTCAGCTTTGAGGGACGGCGCAGGGCCTCGCAGGCCGAAGCCGGCATCGAGACGCTGCGCGACGAGGTCGACACCCTGATCGTGATCCCCAACGACCGGCTGCTGTCGATCTCCGACCGGCAGGTGAGCGTGCTCGACGCGTTCAAGGCGGCCGACCAGGTGCTGCTGTCCGGTGTCCAGGGCATCACCGACCTGATCACCACCCCTGGTCTGATCAACCTCGACTTCGCCGACGTCAAGTCGGTCATGTCGGGCGCCGGGTCCGCCCTCATGGGCATCGGCCACGCCCGCGGCGACGACCGCTCGGTGGCCGCGGCCGAGATGGCGGTCTCCAGCCCGCTGCTCGAGGCCAGCATCGACGGCGCGCACGGCGTGCTGCTGTCGATCGCGGGCGGCTCCGACCTCGGCCTGTTCGAGATCAACGAGGCGGCGCAGCTCGTGTCCATGGCGGCCGCGCCCGACGCCAACATCATCTTCGGCACGGTCATCGACGACGCGCTCGGCGACGAGGTGCGCGTGACGGTGATCGCGGCGGGCTTCGACGACGTGCCGCCGCCCGTGGAGAAACCGCTGCCGCGCCCGGCCAGCCGCCCCGCCGCGGCGCCGCCGCCCGCGCCGCCCGTCTCCTCGCCCGTGCGGCCGAGCGTCTCCTCGCCCAGCGTCAAGTCCGAGCCGCCCGTCGTGCGCCCTGAGCCGCGCGCTGAGCTGCGTTCGGAGCCCCGGGGGGACTTCAGGCCCGAGCCGCGTACGGAATTCCGTCCTGAGCCCCGTCCTGAGCCTCGTCCTGAGCCGCGCGCGGACTTCCGTCCCGAGCCGCGTTCCGAGCCCCGTGCGGACTTCAGGCCGGAGCCGCGGCCCGAGCCGGTGCGCCCGGTGGAGTCGGTGCAGCCGATCGAGCTCGACGACGAAGCCGTCGCCGACGAGCCGTCCGGCCCCGTCTCGATCCCCCGGCCCACGCCTGAGCCCGCCAACCCGCCCACGCCCATCACCTCCCGCATGTCGGAGCCCGTCAAACGTCCTCGGGTGATCTTCGAGGAGCAAGAAGAAGAACTCGACGTCCCCGACTTCCTCAAGTAGCCGCCCGCCTGACGCCGCTCCCCGCAGGGATTCGGGAGCGGCGCCGTCATGTGCGAGGCTGTGCGGCCGTACCGGATCTTCCGTCGATGACCTGGCCCACTGGACAGGAAAGGGTGGCCTGCTGTGCAGAGGACGTGCGCGAGCCGGACGGACGGGCGCGAGGATGCCGGTAGTGAGAGCGCCGGCGGTGAGAGGGAGAGTGACGTGAGAACGGACGAGATCGCGGCCGGGCTCGCCGAGGTCGACGCGCGCATCGCGGCGGCCTGCCACGCGGTGGGGCGCGACCGGGGCGAGGTCACCCTGATCGCCGTCACCAAGACGCGGCCGGCGAGCGACGTGCGAATCCTGTCCGACCTGGGTGTGCGCGACGTCGGCGAGAACCGCGACCAGGAGGCCGCCCCCAAGGCTCTGGAGCTGGCCGGGCTGCCGCTGACCTGGCATTTCGTGGGGCAGCTCCAGACGAACAAGGTGCGTTCCGTCGTCGCCTACGCCGACGTGATCCACTCCGTCGACCGCCTCAGGCTGGTGGAGGCCATCAGCAAGGAGGCGGTGCGGCAGGGCCGCCGGGTCGGCTGCCTGCTGCAGGTCGCGCTCGACGACGATCCGGCCAGGGGCGGCGCGCGTCCCGGCGAGGTGCTGGAGCTCGCTGACGAGGTGGCGCTGGCCGACGGGCTGTGGCTGGGCGGCGTCATGGCGGTGGCGCCGCTGGGCGAGGATCCGGCCAAGGCCTTCGCCCGGCTGCGGGATCTGGCGCTGCGCCTGCAGGAGCAGCATCCGCGGGCCACGATGATCTCGGCGGGCATGAGCGACGACCTCGTGGAGGCCGTCGCCTACGGCGCGACACACGTGCGGATCGGTACGGCGTTGCTCGGTCGTCGCAAGCCCTTCGTCAGGTAATGTCCCCTCAAGTGGGTCTTCAGGCCCATGACCAAGTAGAGGTCGATCAGCGGTGAGCTCCAGGGGGGTACGCCTGCCGCCTCGGACCCGGCGACGGACTCGAGCGAGTGCGACCATGAGCAGGAGGACGACGTAGCGATGGCCGGCGCGATGCGCAAGATGGCGGTCTACCTCGGTCTCGTGGAGGACGACCGCTACGAGAGGTACGAGACCTACACGGACGAGTACGCCTACGACGACGAGGTGCCGCGGACCGGCGAGGAACGCGCCGTAGCCGTCCAGGAGCGTGAGGACGAGGCTGACCCAGGAGTGCCCGCGCCCAGGCCCGCCACGACGATCCTGGAGCGCCGCACGACCGATCTGGCCCGCATCACCACCCTCCACCCCCGCACGTACAACGAGGCGCGCACCATCGGCGAGCACTTCCGGGACGGCACCCCGGTCATCATGAACCTGACCGAGATGGTTGACAGCGACGCGAAGCGGCTGGTCGATTTCGCGGCAGGTCTGGTCTTTGGCCTACACGGCAGCATCGAACGTGTTACCAACAAGGTGTTCCTGTTGTCCCCTGCCAATGTCGAGGTGACCGCCGAGGACAAGGCCCGAATCGCGGAACGCGGGTTCTTCAACCAGAGTTAGAGTCTCTGTATGTCTATCGCACCCGACAGGTCTCGCCGAGACCGGGAGGGCGCATCAGAAGTGGAGGCGCGGCCGGGCCGTGGGGATCGTCGGTAGGATCTTGGTCATAGTCCTGTCTCTCTATTTGGTGCTGCTCATCGGCAGGATGATCTTTGAGACGGTGCAGGCGTTCGCCCGGCAGTGGCGGCCGTCCGGTGTCGTCCTGGTGCTGGCGGAAGCCACATACACCGCAACCGACCCACCACTCAAGTTCCTCCGCCGTTTCATTCCTCCGCTCCGGTTGGGTACGGTGGCCTTTGACCTAAGCTTCACTGTCCTGTTCATCGTGGTTCTGATCTTGATTCAGATCGCGGGATCGCTGCGATGAGCCGGGCCGGTGTCGCGCCGGTCGTGATCCAACTCGTGTCCGCGCTGAAGTGACTTCGGGTTACCGTCCCTCCGGACAGACTCCAAGCGCGCCAAGGAGACCAAAAAATGCCGCTGACGCCCGCTGATGTGCGGAACAAGCAATTCAGTACCACCCGGCTGCGGCCGGGCTACGACGAGGAAGAGGTCGACGCCTTCCTCGACGAGGTGGAGGCTGAGCTTGACCGCCTGATCCAAGAGAACGAGGAGCTTCGCGCCAAGCTGGCCGAGTGCCTGCGCGGGAAGGTGCCGGGCGGCATGAGCATGCCCATGGCCTCCGCGCCGGTGCAGGAGCAGCCCAAGCCCGAGATGATGGCGCCGCCGCCCCCGCAGCCGGAGCCCATGCGGGCCCCCGAGCCGCCCCCTGTGCAGCAGCAGCCGGTTCCCGTGGCCATGAGCATGCCTCCCGCCGAGGACAACATGGACACCGCGGCCCGCGTGCTCGCCCTCGCCCAGCAGACCGCCGACCAGGCGATCTCCGACGCCCGCCGCGAGGCGGACGAGACGGTCACCCGCGCCCGCCGCGAGGCCGACGAGATCCTCACCAAGGCCCGCCGCCAGGCCGAGCAGGTCATCGGCGACGCCCGTGCCCGCGCCGAGACGCTCGAGCGCGACGCGCAGGAGCGTCACCGCCAGGCCATGGGCTCGCTGGTGCAGACCCGTGACGAGCTCGAGCGCAAGGTCGAGGAGCTGCGCAGCTTCGAGCGCGAATACCGCAGCCGGCTCAAGCTCTACCTGGAGAACCAGCTCGCCGAGCTCAACGTCTCCGCGGAGGGCAGCGGTGGGTTCCCGGTCATGACCGGCAATCCCCAGGGTCAGGCTCCTGCCATGTCGCACGCCGTGCCTCAGGGTGGCCAGCCGCCTCTTCCCGGTGGCCCCAACCCGTTCGGCGGCGAGGCTCCGCAGGGTGTCTTCCCCGGCGGTGACGGTCCGCACAACGACCGCCGGTAAAGTAGCGGGTCACTAGGACCTGTCACTCGAAAGAGCCCTCTGTGATCCTTATCAGTGCTGGTTTGGTGCTCGCGGCAGTGGTTCTGCTGATCGCGGGCTTCGTACTGGCGAAGCCGTTCCTGATCATGTGGTCCATCGTGGTCAGCGTGCTGTCCGCGCTGTTCCTGGTGATCGGGGCGTTCCTGCGGCGAAACGAGCTGTTTCCAGGTGGTGGGCAGGCCGCTGCGCCGGCCACCCCGCCGAAGGGGCTCATGCCGCCCGGACTGCCGTACACCCAGACCGGTCCCCATGCCGGCCCCACGGCTCCGCAGCCACATCCCCAGCCCCCGATGCATCCGCAGACGCCGCAGCGGACGGCGACAGTTCCCGCCGCCGCCCCGCGCCGCCCCGCGGCGAGTGGCATCTCGCCGGATGCGATCGTGCTGGTGATCCCGGGACGCAAGCGTTACCACGCGCCCGGCTGCAGGCAGCTGACCGGCCGGGATCATGAGGAGCTCACTTACGAGGAGGCACGCGAGGAGGGCTTCACGCCCTGCACGACGTGCCTGCCAGACGCAGCGCTCGGCGGACGGCAGCTGCCGCCTGCCGCCGGCCCCGAGCCCGTCGTCGCACCCGGCGCCGCCCTCGCGGCGGAGAGCCGGGAAAACTCCGCGGAGACTCGCGACCTACGGCCGCCGGTCACGCCGCCGAAGCCCGACACCAAGGCTTCCACCCCCAGCCCGGAGTCCGCTGCCTCCCACGAGGAAGGCGCCACCGGGTGGTTCGGCCGCTCGCCCGCCACGGCCGCGGGTCCGGCCAAGACCTCTTCCTCTTCTTCCTCCTCCTCCGAGTCGGATGCCGACGAGCAGGCGGAGAGCACACAGACTTCCATCTTCCGGCCGGCTTCCTCCGGGCCCAGGTCCGAGCCACCGGCCACGCAGTCATCGCCGGGCAAGTCGTCCCCGGGCGCGCAGCCGTCGCCGGGCAAGGCGTCCGAGGCGACGCCGGGCCGGGGCGAGGAGACGGCCGGCAGGCCGTCGGCTGGGCGGCCTTCGGGCTCCGCGGGTTCGGGTGGTTCGGGTGGTTCGACCGGAGCCTCCACCGGTTCGCCCGCGTCGTCCACCGCCGTCTTCCCCGAGCAGGCCGGCGACAAGCCGCCGCAGTCGCCGGGTAAGCCGGGCCAGGACGTGGCCAAGCCTTCGCCGTCCAGCAAAGACACCGGCGACACCTCCGGGTCTGACACGGCGCCGCAGCTGCGTGTGCCCTCGTCCGCCCCACAGGCCCGGCCTCCGGCCTCCGGGCCGTCCGGGCGTCCTGCTGGGCCTTCTGCGACCTCTTCCGGGCGTCCTGGTGGGGGTGCCAAGGGGGCTGGGTCCGGAGAGAACGCGGTGCTGCCGGAGCGGCCCGCGTCCTCGGCCGAGTCGGAGGCCAAGCCCAAGGGGCCCCTGCCCACCGGTGCCGGCTCAAGTTCCCCTGCCAGACCCACCGCGGGCTCCGCCTCCCGTCCGGGTTCGGGCCCTGGGACCGGCGCCGGATCCAAGCCCGGCACCGGTACGGGTCCTGGCACCGGTGCGGGATCGAAGCCCGGCACCGGTACGGGCACGGGCACTGGCTCGGGGGAGCGGCCTGCTGGCACGGGGACCGGCGCGAGGCCGGGGACCTCGGGGCAGACAGGGCCGGCACGCCCGTCCACGAGCAGCGGAGACCCGGAGAAGACGAGAACGCCGTCCAGCGCGACGGGCGCGGCCGGGCCGGGCACCAAGCCCGGCGGGCCGGGTGCCGGAGCCAAGCCCGGGTCTGCTCCGGTCGCGCCCAGGCCACAGGCATCCGGTACGCCCGCGAAGTCCCAGGGCACGGGATCGCAGAGCACGGGGTCCCAGGGCACGGGCAGCAAGGACGCCGATGCCTCGTCCTCGTCCTCCAAGAGCGGTGCGGAGTCCAGCGGGCCCAAGGGCGGGGGCGAGGGTGCCAAGAGCGCGCGTCCCGGCACTGTGAAGGTCATCGTCGGCACCCGCCGCTACCACAGCACGGCGTGCCCGTTGATCAGGGGCGCAGGTGAGACGGGCGTAGAGACGATGACACTCGCGGCGGCGGAAGCGGCCGGGCTGACGAGCTGCTCGGTCTGCCAGCACGACCGCGAGACCGTCAGCTGAGAGTTAGGCGACATTCGGGCCCCTGGCGTGAGCCGGGGGCCTTTTCATATCCGGGAGGGTGACTGAGGACCGGGGTTGTGGAGGGGGCGACCTGGGGCCGTGCGGGGGAGTTGGCTTCGGTCCCGCGCCGGGAGAGGGACTTGCAATCCGTGTCGGGAGGCGGCCTGTGACCCATGGCCCAGGGAGATGACCCGCGCTCCCGTGAGAGCGAGGGGATTGCCGTCTCGTGCCAGGAGGGTCAGCTGTGGCTTGTGTCGGCGGGATGACCCGATGCCGTGCGGGGGAGACGGCGGCGGTCCTGTGCTGGTGAGTGACCTGCATCCTGTGTCGGGAGGGGTGATCTGTGGCTAATGCCGGGTGTCTTGCGGTCTATGCCAGGTAGACGACGCAGCTCTCGTGCGGGGAGGCCGAATGCGGTCCAGTGCCGGGTGGGCGGCATTCGGCTCGTGCGGGGAAGGCTAATCCCGGTTCGTGCCGGGTGGGGATGGCCTGTGCCGTGTCGGGAGGGTGGCTTGCGTCTCGTGCCCGGTGGACGCGTGCTCTCGTGTCAGCCCGGGAGGAGGCGGGACGGCGGTGTGCCGCCCAGGAGCCGGGGCTCCTGGGC
>NZ_VCKX01000288.1 GCF_005889725.1 Nonomuraea zeae | reverse complement strand
GCAGGGCGTGGTAGTGGAGTATTGGAGACACCACCACGCGCGCGCCCGCCCAGAGCCACGAGCCGCTGATCTCCCTGTCGGTCAAGGTGTCGGTCGACGTGCCGCTGCTCGGCGGCGACGGCGACGGGCTGCTGGACGCCGACATCGATCTGGGGCTGGGCACCAGCCTCCTGGGGCTGATCGTGGTGCCCGGTTCCGCCCTGCTCGGACGGCAGATTGTCGCGCGAAGGGTACGCAGGTCGCGAGATCAGGAAAAGTCATAAGTTGCGTGCCGGGAGGCGGGATCCCTTACTATCAGCGTCGGATAGAGGGCATCCCCCCGGCCTGATTAACTCCTGACCGGAACCTGCCCTGCGGCTCTGGGTAAGGAGAAGAGTGGCGGCTGCGTCTCCCGCCGACCGGTTGCGTGGCCCAGTCCGTACGTCCATCGTGCGGCGCGGCGCCGCCGCCCTGACCGCGGTCCTCCTGGTGCCGCTGTCCGCGACGGCGGCACCGGCCGCGCCGAAACCCACGGTCAAGCAGCTCAAGAAAGAGCTGGCCGAGCTCCAGAAGGAGTCGGACAAGCTCATCACCGACTACTACAACAGCCGCATCGCCCAGCAGAAGGCGGAGAAGGCCGAGAAAGCGGCACGGGAGAAGCTGGCCGCTGCCCAGGAGGTCTACGACCGCAACTCCGGCGAGCTCCGGGCCATGGCCATCGCCGAGTACACCGGCGGCGAGCCCAACCGCATCGCCCTGGTGACCGGCAACGAGGACCCCACGGCCCTGCTGTCCAGGCTGGCGCTGGTCCAGCATCTCGTGGACCTCCAGGACGCCAGGCTGCGCGGCTACGCCCAGGTCAGGGACGCCCACCAGCAGGCGAAGGACGAGGCCGCGGCCCGTGCGAAGGAGCTCGCCGAGACCGTCGGGGACCTGGAGAAGGGCAAGAAGAAGGCCGAGCGGCAGATCGAGCGGATCAAGGACAAGATCGACCAGCTCTACCAGGCGCCGGGCGTGCGGCGCTCCGACGGCACGTGGGTGCCGCAGCTGCCCGAGGGGTCCGACAACATCACGCCCAGGATGCGGCTGGTCAAGCAGCTCATCAAGGACCGCTTCGAGGTCCCGTTCGGGATCGGGTGCTACCGGGCGATCCAGGACGGCGGCGAGCACCCGCTCGGGCGGGCCTGCGACTTCATGCTCAGCCGGGGCGGCGCGCTGCCGTCAGGGGCGGAGCTCAAGCGCGGCGAGGAGATCGCCAACTGGGCGATCAAGAACGCCAAGCGGCTGGGGATCATGTACATCATCTACCGCCAGCGCATCTGGCACGCCGGGACGGGCGCCTGGCGGACCATGTCCGACCGCGGCGGCACCACGGCCAACCACTACGACCATCCCCACATCTCGGTCTACTGACGAGGTGGCGCGATCATCCCTCCGGGAATCCCACCCGGAGGGCCTGCCGTAGCCGGGTCGCGGGCCGCCGACGCTCTCTTCGGCTCAGCAGGGCGTGAAGAAGACCTTCGACGGACCCTCCAGGACTCCCCACTCGCCCGGAGGCTGACCGCACCCGAACCAGCGCTGTCCGATGACCTGTTCGCCACTGTAGTAACTGAAGACGATGAGGAGGTCGCCCCCTGGCGGGGGCGGGGGGATGGCGTGGGCCGGCGTCGCGCCGACAGCGAGTACGCCGGCGGCCAGCACCGCCGCTAAGACCCGTCGCTTGAAAGTCATGGAGGCTCCTCCGAACCGATCGGGCGCCCCAACCAGAGCAGGCCGGGGCCATGTCCATGTCTGACGTCACGGTAAGCGCATTTGATCAAAGCTGCCAGCTCTGCCGGACACTCGGCGTCAGTCCTTCGCCAGGGCCGCCAGCAGGCGGTCCTCCGTGACCTCCGGACCGTTGAGCTGCTCGGTGATCGCCCCGTCCCGCAGCACCACCACGCTGTCGCAGTTCTCCACCAGCTCGCCCACGTCCGAGGAGATCAGCAGGATCGCCAGCCCGTCCACGGCCAGCTCGTCCAGCAGCGCCTGCATCTCCACCTTGGTCGCCATGTCGACGCCCCTGGTCGGCTCGTCCAGCAGCAGCACCTTGGGCTGCATGGCCAGCCACCGCGCGAGCAGCACCTTCTGCTGGTTGCCGCCCGACAGCTCCCCGGCCGGCTGGCGCGGCGAGACCGCCTTGATGCCGAGCCGCTTCATGAACGTCGCCACGACCCCGTCGATCTGCGCGTCCGACACGATCCCCGCCCGCGACAGGCGGGGCAGGGCGGCCAGCGCGATGTTGTCGCGCACCGACAGCGTCGGCACGATCCCCTCGGTCTTCCTGTTCTCGGGTACGAGCCCCACCCCGGCGCGTACGGCGCTCCTGATCGACCACTTGCGGGCCGGCCAGGACGATCGCGCGCCCGCCACCGTCACCTGGCCCGCGTCCACCGGCAGCGCGCCCGCGATCGCCCTGGCCGTCTCGCTGCGCCCGGCCCCGAGCAGCCCGCCGAGCCCGACCACCTCGCCCGCCCGCATGGCGAGGGAGACGCCGTCGAGCATGTGGTGGCGGGTCAGGCCCTTGGCCTCCAGCACGGGCAGGTCGGCGGAAGCCGCGCCGTCGCAGGCCGGGCCGGGATCGGGCGCGGGCTCCACCGGATGGAACGGCCGGCCCAGCATGAGGGAGACCAGCCGCAGCCGGTCGAGCCCGGCCAGCGGGCCGGTGTGGACGACCCGGCCCTCGCGCAGCACCGTGACCCGGTCGCAGATCCCGTAGAGCTCCTCCAGCCGGTGCGTCACGTAGACGACCGAGCGGCCCTGCTCACGCAGCCTGGTCACGGCGCCGAACAGGGTCTCCAGCTCGGCGTGCTCCAGCGCCGAGGTGGGCTCGTCCATGATCACCAGGCGGGCGTCCGCGGAGGCGGCCCTGGCCAGCGCGACGAGCTGGCGGGCGCCCTCGCCCAGCGACCCGAGCGGCCGGCGCACGTCCACCCGCAGCCCGTACGCGGCCAGCACCTCCTCGGCGCGGGCGTGCACGGCCGCGGCGTCGATCAGCCCGAGCCGGCCCCGGGGCTCGCGGCCCAGCAGGAGGTTGCGGGCCACGCTCATGGTCGGTACGAGGTTCGTCTCCTGGTGGATCGTGGCGATCCCCGCCCGCCGGGCGTCGGCGGGACCGGCGAAGCTGACCGGCTCCCCGAGGAGGCGCAGCTCGCCCGCGTCCGGCTGGTGGACGCCGGAGAGCGCTTTCACGAGGGTCGACTTGCCGGCGCCGTTGCCGCCGACCAGCGCGTGCACCTCGCCGGGACGCACGGACAGGGTGACGTGGTCGAGGGCGGTGACACCCTGGAAGGTCTTGAGAACGCCTGCCACCTGTAGCACGGTTGCCTCCGCCTCGATGGTGGTCGAGGAAGGAAACATTATAGTAACGGGATTGTCACATTCGATCAGAACTGGGCGACGTGCAGGCGCACGCCGCGGGCGCCCAGCTCGTCGAGCACGTCGCGGGGTGCGGAGTCGTCGGTGACGAGGTGGTCGATGCGGTCGGCGGCGACGGTCTGGACCATCGTGTCCACGCCGATCTTGGTGTGGTCGGCCAGCACCACGACCTCCTCGGCGGCCGCGGCCAGCGCGCGGTCGACGCCCGCCACCTGTAGCACGGTTGCCTCCGCCTCGATGGTGGTCGAGGAAGGAAACATTATAGTAACGGGATTGTCACATTCGATCAGAACTGGGCGACGTGCAGGCGCACGCCGCGGGCGCCCAGCTCGTCGAGCACGTCGCGGGGTGCGGAGTCGTCGGTGACGAGGTGGTCGATGCGGTCGGCGGCGACGGTCTGGACCATCGTGTCCACGCCGATCTTGGTGTGGTCGGCCAGCACCACGACCTCCTCGGCGGCCGCGGCCAGCGCGCGGTCGACGCCCGCCACCTGCATGTTGGGCGTGGACAGGCCGCGCTCGGCGGTCAGGCCGTTGCCCGAGATGAACGCCCTGCGCACCCGCAGCCCCGCCAGCGAATGCTCGGCCGCGCTGCCGACCAGGGCGAGGATCGAGCCGCGCAGCGTGCCGCCGGTCAGCATCACCTCGATGCGCGGCGAACCGGCCAGCACCTGGGCCACCAGCAGCGAGTTGGTCACCACGGCCAGCTCGGAGTGCCTGGTCAGGCGGCGGGCGAACTCCTGCGTCGTGGTGCCGGGACCGATCACGATCGCGTCGCCGTCCTCGACGAGGGCGCCGGCCAGGTCGGCGATGGCCGCCTTCTCGGCGGACTCCAGCGACACCTTGTGCGCGTAGCCGGCCTCGCGCGACAGCTCCCCGGGCAGGGTGGCGCCGCCGTGATGCCGGTTGAGCAGGCCCTCCGACTCCAGCGCGCGCAGGTCGCGGCGGACGGTGACCTCGGAGGAGTGGACGGCCTGGGCCAGCTCGCGCAGCGACACCGCGCCGTTGGCACGCACCAGATCGAGGATGCGCTGCCGGCGTTCAGCGGCGAACACCGGCCTGCGGCCGTCGCTCTGCGTGTCGCTCACGTCCCGATCATAGTGGACGGGCCAACATGAGTTCACCTCTGACCGAATGGGAACGAATTTGATCGGAAATCTTGACCGGCTCGGTCCGCCGGTGCTTACTTTGGAGCGTGTCAGGGTCAAAAGCTGTCCGAACCTGATCGGCGCGTTTCGAAAGGACCCCCCGTGCGTAAGCGCCTCGCGTTGCTGGCCGTACTCGTGTCCGCGTTATGGCAGATGCCCGCCGCACCCGCCTCAGCCCTGCCCGCCCCCGCTGCCGACGCTGCCGCCGTCCCGGAGCGGAACGGGCTGCGCGGCGACTACTACCTCGCCTCCAGCGCGGGGGCGTTCGACTTCGCCGAGCTCAAGGCGAGCATCATCGACCCCAATCTGGAGCTCACCGATCTCAACCCGGCGTTCAAGCTGCTGACCGGCAGGGAGGACGACGTCAGCGTCCGGTGGACGGGACAGATCCAGGCCGCGTACTCCGAGACCTACACCTTCACCATGATCGGCGACAACGGCTACCGCCTCTGGGTGGACGGCAAGCCGATCATCGACCACTGGGTGGACGACTGGGACCGGGAGCAGACGGGCACCCCGATCGTGCTCGAAGCGGGCCGGAAGTACGACATCAAGGTCGAGTACTTCGAGCACTTCGGCGGGGCGAACCTGCGCCTGCGCTGGCAGAGCCCGAGCCAGCAGAAGGCCATCGTGCCCGTGGAGGCGCTCACCGTGCCCGAGGACTTCCGGCCGGACGGCCCCTACGACGCCAGGCTCTCCAAGGCCGGTGACGTCGCGACGCTGACGTTCGCCAAGCCGCTGAGCGCCCTGCCGGCGAACGCCGCCGAGAAGCTGGTCCTCACCGTCGGGGGCGCCGCCTGGCCGGCGACCTCCGCAATCCTGAAAAATCCGGAAACAGTCGAGCTCAAGCTGAAATATCCGGTCCCGTCCAAGGCGGGCAGCACCGTCCGCACCTCCTACGACGGCAGCGCCGCCATCACCTACACCGACGGCACGCCCCTGGCCGCCTACCCCTTCGCGCACGTGGTCAACGCCTCCGCCTACATCCTGCGCACCAGGTGGGCCGACGACGTGAACCCGGCGAACCCGCTGCCCGAGTACCCCAGGCCGCAGCTCGTCAGGCACCGCTGGCGCAGCCTCAACGGCACCTGGCAGTTCGCCGCCGCCAGGGAGGGCGAGGCCGCGCCGTTCGGCCGCGACCTGGCCGAGCGGATCGTCGTGCCGTACCCGGTGGAGTCGCAGCTGTCCGGCATCGGCCGGCACGAGGAGCGCATGTGGTACCGCCGGACGTTCGAGGTGCCGCGCACCTGGCGCGGCGAGCGGCTGCTGCTGCACCTCGACGCCGTGGACTGGCAGTCCGCCGTCTACGTGAACGGCAAGCAGGTCGCCACCCACAAGGGCGGCTACGGCCGCATCACCGCGGACGTGACCGCCGCGCTCAAGCGCGGCGGGTCCCAGGAACTGGTCGTCGGCGTGTACGACCCGACCGACACCGGCACCCAGGCCATCGGCAAGCAGCGGCTCAACCCGAGCGGCATCTGGTACACCGCGAACTCCGGCATCTGGCAGAGCGTCTGGATCGAGCCGGTCCCCGAGGACCGCGTCGACCGCGTCGACACCGTGCCGGACCTGCGCGGCCAGGCACTCTACGTGACCGTCCAGGGCTCGCCCGGCCTCGCGACCGTCGTGGCCAGGGACGGCCGGCGCGTGGTCGGCCGGGTCACCGGCCAGGTCGGCAAGGAGCTCAGGCTGCCGGTCCCGAACCCCAGGCTGTGGTCGCCCGACGACCCGCACCTGTACGACCTGGAGGTCAGGCTCAAGCACGACAAGGTCGAGTCGTACTTCGGGATGCGCTCCATCGCCGTCTCCGGCAACCGGATCCTGCTGAACGGCAAGCCCGTCTTCCAGATCGGCCCGCTCGACCAGGGCTTCTGGCCCGACGGCATCTACACCGCCCCCACCGACGAGGCCCTGCGCCACGACCTGGAGCAGACCAAGGCCCTCGGCTTCAACGCCGTGCGCAAGCACGTCAAGGTCGAGCCCGACCGCTGGTACCACCACGCCGACCGGCTCGGCCTGCTGGTCTGGCAGGACATGCCGTCGGCATTCCGCACCGACGACCGGCCGCAGTTCGAGTCCGAGCTGCGCGAGCTGGTCGACCAGCACCGCAGCAGCCCGTCGATCGTGATGTGGGTGCCGTTCAACGAGGGCTGGGGCCAGTACGACCAGGCGCGCATCGCCGACCTGGTCAAGAGCTGGGATCCCTCTCGGCTGGTGAACAACATGAGCGGGATCAACTGCTGCGGCGCCGTGGACGGCGGCAACGGCGACGTCAAGGACTTCCACATCTACCCCGGCCCCGGCAACCCCGGCAAGCCGGCCGGCACCAGGGCGAACGTGATCGGCGAGTACGGCGGCCTGGCCCTGCCGATGGTCGGCCACACCTGGTCGGGCGGCGGCTGGGGCTACGCGGTCGAGCCGGACCCGGAGTCCCTGACCACCCGCTACGTCGCCATGATCGGCGAGCTGGCGAAGCTGCACGCCTGCGAGCAGCTCAGCGCCGCCATCTACACCCAGACCACGGACGTCGAGACCGAGATCAACGGCCTGATGACGTACGACAGGTCGATCACCAAGCCCGACGTGCGGCGCGTCCACGACGCGCAGAAGGCGCTGACGGGCGCGATCAGCCCGCCCTGCACCTGACACCGCCCTGACGTTCCCTCGACGTTCCCGCACGGCGTGAGTTCGGCGGCGCCCGGGTCCTGCGGCCCGGGCGCCGCGCCTGATAGGAAAGGAAGCGCAATGACCCCCCATATCCGGACAGCCGCATTAGCACTGGCCGTTCTCCTCACCGCCGCCGCCTGCGCCAAGGCCGAGGACCCGCAGAGCGCGCCCGCCACCGCGAGCACGGCCGGCCAGCAGGTCGTGCAGAGCCCCTCGGGCGCGGCGAGCGGGCCGACGTGCACGCTCGCCCAGTTCGGCGGCACGAAGTTCGACCTCAAGACGGCCACCGTCGGCTTCTCCCAGTCGGAGAAGGAGGCCAACCCGTTCCGCATCGCGGAGACCAAGTCGATCAAGGACGAGGCTGCCAAGCTCGGCATCTCCGACCTGAAGGTCACCAACGCCCAGTCGCAGTTCTCCAAGCAGATCACCGACGTGCAGCAGCTCATCGCCCAGGGCGTGCGGCTCCTGGTCATCGCCCCGCTGAACTCCGACGGCTGGGAGCCGGTGCTCCAGCAGGCCGCGGCCAAGAAGATCCCGATCATCACCGTGGACCGGAAGATCAACGCCAAGGCGTGCAGCGACTACCTGACCTTCATCGGCTCGGACTTCTACGAGCAGGGCAAGCGGGCCGCCGACCGGATGATCGAGGCGCTTTCCGGCAAGGGCAAGGTCGCCATCCTGCTCGGCGCGCCCGGCAACAACGTCACCACCGAGCGCACGAACGGCTTCAAGGACCGGGTCAAGGAGAAGGCCCCCGGGATCACGATCTCGTTCGAGCAGACCGGCGAGTTCGCCCGCGAGAAGGGCCAGCAGGTCACCGAGCAGCTCATCCAGTCCAACCCCGACATCAACGGGATCTACGCCGAGAACGACGAGATGGCGCTGGGCGCGGTGACCGCGCTGAAGGGCGCGGGCAAGGAGGCCGGCGACATCAAGATCGTGTCGGTGGACGGCACCCGCAGCGCCGTGCAGGGCATCGCCGACGGCTGGCTGCACGCGGTCATCGAGTCGAACCCGCGCTTCGGCCCGCTCGCCTTCGAGACCGCCCAGAAGTTCCTGGACGGCCAGCCCATCCCCGACAAGGTCATCATCTCCGACCGGGGCTACGACACGGGCAACGCCAAGGACTCCCTCGGTGAGGCGTACTGACTTGGAAGCGGTTCTCGAGGCCAGGGGCATCACCAAGGGCTTCCCCGGCGTGCTCGCCCTCGACGACGTGTCCCTCGCCCTGCACCCGGGCGAGGTGCACGCTCTCGTCGGCGAGAACGGCGCCGGCAAGTCCACCCTGATCAAGGTCTTCACCGGCGTGTACCGGCCGGACGGCGGCGAGCTGCGCTACCGGGGCGCCCCCGCCGCCTTCGGCGCGCCCCTGGACGCGCAGCGCGCCGGCATCTCCACCATCTACCAGGAGGTCAACCTCGTCCCGATGATGAGCGTGGCGCGCAACCTGCTGCTCGGGCGCGAGCCGCGCGGCAGGTTCGGGGTGATCGACGCCGCCGCCATGTACGGCGAGGCCGAGCGGGTGCTGGCGGGCTACGGCGTCGAGACCGACGTCCGGCGGCCCCTGCGCACGCTCGGCGTCGGCGCCCAGCAGATGGTGGCGCTGGCCAGGGCCGTCTCCGTGGACGCCAGGGTCGTCATCATGGACGAGCCCACCTCGTCGCTGGAGCCGCGCGAGGTCGAGACGCTGTTCGGCGTGATCAGGCGGCTGCGCGACACCGGGATCGCGGTCATGTACGTCAGCCACCGGCTCGACGAGCTCTACCAGGTGTGCGACCAGGTGACCGTGCTGCGCGACGGCCGCCTGGCCCACACCGGGCCGCTGGCCGGGCTGGAGCGGCTCAAGCTCATCTCGCTCATGCTCGGCCGCGACCTGACCGAGGTCCGCGCCGAGGGGGTGACCCGCTTCGCCCGCCGGGACGGGCGGCTGAACGGCGAGCCGGTCGTCGAGGCCCGCGGGCTGACCAGGCGGCACGTGCTCGAAGGGGTGGACGTCTCCGTCCGGCCCGGCGAGATCGTCGGTCTCGGGGGACTGCTCGGCGCGGGGCGTACCGAGACCGCCAAGGCCATCGTCGGCGCGCTCCCGCTGGACGGCGGGCAGGTGCTCGTGGCCGGGCTGCCGCTGCGCGGCGGCTCCACCACGGCGGCGATCAGGGCGGGTGTCAGCCTGCTGCCCGAGGACCGCAAGGCCGAGGGCATCATCCCCACGCTGTCGGTACGCGAGAACATCGCGCTGGCCGCGCTGCCCTCGCTCGGCCGGGCGGGCGTGGTGTCCGACGCGAAGATCGACCGGGTGGTCGAGATCTTCATGCGGAGGCTGAGGATCAAGGCCGCATCACCGCACCAGCTCGTCTCCGAGCTGTCCGGCGGCAACCAGCAGAAGGTGCTGCTCGCCCGCTGGCTGGCCGTGCGGCCCAAGGTGCTGCTGCTCGACGAGCCCACCCGCGGCATCGACGTCGGCGCCAAGGCCGAGGTGCAGGCGCTGATCGACGAGCTGGCCGGGGAAGGGCTGGGCGTGCTGCTGATCTCCTCCGACCTGGAGGAGCTGGTCGAGGGCGCCGACCGGATCCTCGTGCTGCGCGAGGGCGCGGTCGTCGGGGAGCTGTCCGGCGACGAGGTGACCGAGGAGAGGATCATGGCCACGATCGCGGAGCAGGCCGATGGCTGAGCTCACCCAGCAGCGGGCCGGCCGGGTCGCCGTGCTCAAGCCGCGGGTCTTCGCCTGGGTGCAGGACTACGGCGTGTACGCCGCGGTGCTGGCGCTGCTGCTGTTCAACGTGCTGTTCACGCCCCACTTCCTGGACGCGTCGAACTTCCGCACCCAGCTCGTCCAGGTCACCCCGATCGTGATCGTCTCGCTCGGGATGGCCCTGGTGATCGGCACGCAGGGCATCGACCTGTCGGTCGGCTCGGTGATGGCGCTGGCCGCCGCGCTCGTCGTGCTCTACCTCGGCTACGGCTGGCTGCCCGCGCTGGTGGTCGCCGTCATCGGCGGCGCCGTCGTCGGGGCGGCGGGCGGGGCGCTGGTGGCCTATGTCGGGGTGCAGCCGATCGTGGCCACGCTGGCGCTGCTCGTCGGCGTGCGCGGGCTGGCCAACGTCCTGGTGCCCCAGCTCGTCGAGTTCCGCAGCCCCGGCCTGATCGCGCTGGGCAGCAGCTCGGTGGCCGGGATCCCGGTCATCGTGCTCATCGCGGCGGCCCTGACGCTGATCGTGCTGTTCGTGGTGCGGCGCACCACGTTCGGCCGCCAGGTGGTGGCGATCGGCGGCAACCGCCAGGCCAGCGAGCTGTCCGGGCTGCCGGTCAAGCGCGTCCTGCTGACCGTCTACGTGATCTCCGGGCTGCTGGCCGCCCTGGCCGGCGTGCTGGCCACGGCCCGGCTGCAGGCCAGCGACCCGACCTCGCTCGGGATGTTCATCGAGCTGTCGGCCATCACCGCCGTCGTCGTCGGCGGCACGCCGCTGACCGGCGGCCGGATCAGGGTGCTCAGCACGGTCATGGGCGCGCTGCTCATGCAGCTGCTCGCGGCCACGCTGATCAAGCACAACCTGCCGCAGTCGTGGACCCAGATGGTCCAGGCGGTCATCATCCTGGCCGCCGTCTATGCCACCAGGGAGCGTGGGACCCGATGAACCGCGAACAGGTGAGCCGGGTGCTCCAGCAGCACGGCGCCCTCATGGTGCTCGGCCTGCTGGTGATCGTGGGCAGCCTGGGCTTCGACTCCTTCGCCGAACCCGAGAACGCGGCCAGCGTGGTCGTGTCGTCGTCATTCCTGGCGATCATCGCGATCGGGATGACGTTCGTCATCATCAGCGGCGGGATCGACCTGTCGGTGGGGTCGCTGTTCGTGCTCGGCGGGGTGCTCGCGGCCTACAGCTCGCAGTACGGGGCACTGGTGGCCCTGCTGCTGCCGCTCGCGGTGTGCGGCGTCGTCGGTCTGCTGCAGGGCCTGGTCATCGCCAGGACGGGGATGGCGCCGTTCATCGTGACGCTGGCCGGGCTGCTCGGCGTCCGCGGCCTGATGCTGGCGATCTCCGACGAGGGCGCCACCACGTACCTGGTCAAGGACCGGGCCTTCGCCACCCTCGGCCAGGGCGAGGTGCTGGGGCTGTCCTATCCCGTCTACGTCACGATCGCGCTGGCGCTGGCGGCCATGGTGCTGCTCCAGCGCACCGGCTTCGGCCAGAACGTCTACGCCATCGGCGGCAACGAGCAGGCGGCGGCGCTGATGGGCGTCCCGGTCCGGCGGACCAAGGTGTACGTGTACGTCATGTCCGGCCTGCTGGCGGGGCTGGCCGGCGCGCTGAACGCCGCCCGGCTGTCCTCCGGGGTGACGATCCTCGGCATCGGGCTGGAACTGGACGCCATCGCCGCCGTGGTGATCGGCGGGACCCTGCTGACCGGCGGGGCCGGCGGGATCACCGGGACCGTGGCCGGAGTGCTCCTGCTCGGGGTCATCCAGAGCCTGATCAACCAGGTGGGGAGCCTGACGTCGGCCTTCCAGCAGGTGGTCAGCGGCGTGTTCCTGGCGCTGGTGGTGGTGGCGCAGCGGCTCCTGAGCAAGGCGCAGCGGATCACGTGAGGATTGATCGGGGACGCGGGCCGTGATACCCCGGACCTAGAATGTCGTTCGGTCCGAGGGAGGGCCGCATGCGTGCAGCCGTCGCCAGCGTCGCCGGGATCGGCGTCACCGAGCTTCCCGACCCCGTCCCCGGCCCCGGCCAGGTGCTGGTCAGAACGCTGGCCTGCGGCATCTGCGGGTCCGATCTGCACGCCGCCCGCGACCTGGAGGCGTTCGCCGGCAATCTGAGCAGGGTCGGCGCGCCGGTGGTCTTCGACCCGGCGGGGGAGCTGGTGTTCGGGCACGAGTTCAGCGCCGAGCTGGTCGGCTACGGTCCGGACACCGCCGGGAGGCTGCCGATCGGGACCATGGTGTGCGCGGTGCCCATGGTGCTCGGGCCGCAGGGCCCGGAGAGCATCGGCTACTCGCAGCGCTACCCCGGCGGGTTCGGCGAGCTCATGGTGCTCCAGGAGGATGGGCTCCTGCCCGTGCCCGAGGGGCGGACGGCGGAGGAGGCGGCGCTGACCGAGCCGCTGTCCGTGGGCGAGCACGCCGTCGCGGCGGCCCGCCTGGCGCCCTCCGACGTCTGCGTGGTGGTGGGCTGCGGGCCCGTCGGCCTGGCCGTCATCGCGGCGCTCAAGGCGCGCGGTCACGCGCCCGTGGTGGCGGCCGACTTCTCGCCGGCCCGCCGGAGCCTGGCCGCCCGGCTCGGCGCCGACGTGGTCGTGGACCCGGCCGCCGAGTCGCCGTACGCCCGGTGGCAGGAGTTCGGCGTGCCGGCCACCGCGCTCGAACGCGGCGCGAACGAGCTGTTCGGCTTCCCCGGCAACGATGGCGTGATCTTCGAGTGCGTCGGCGTGCCCGGCGTGCTGCAGCAGGTCATCGACGGCGCCGCGGCCAAGTCGCGGGTGGTCGTGGTGGGCGTGTGCATGGAGCCGGACGGCATCGAGGCCTTCCCCGCGATCGTCAAGGAGCTGGAGGTGCGCTTCGTGTTCGGCTACACCCAGGCGGAGTTCGCCGCCGTGCTCCAGCGCGACGTCCCGGCCGGCCTCGTGACCTCGGCGGTCGGTCTCGACGGGGTGGCCGGCGCGTTCGAGGCGCTGCGCGCGCCGGGGGAGCACGTGAAGATCATGGTCAAGCCCTAGGAGATGAGCTCATGCGCTTCGGCGTCTTCCTGGCCCCGTTCCACCCGGTCGGCCAGAATCCCACGCTCGCACTCCAGCGCGACCTCGACCTCATCGTCCACCTCGACCGGCTCGGCTTCGACGAGGCGTGGATCGGCGAGCACCACTCCGCCGGCTACGAGCTCATCGCCTCGCCCGAGGTGTTCATCGCGACGGCGGCCGAGCGGACGCGGCGGCTGCGGCTGGGCACCGGCGTGTCGAGCCTGCCCTACCACCACCCGCTGATCCTGGCCGACCGCATGGTGCTGCTCGACCACCTGACCAGGGGACGGGTGATGTTCGGGGTGGGGCCGGGGGCGCTGCCGAGCGACGCGTACATGATGGGCATCGAGGTGGCCCGCCAGCGCGACATGATGGAGGAGGCCCTGGAGGCCATTCTCCTGTTGCTGCGCGGCGAGGAGCCGGTCACCTACGAGAGCGACTGGTTCCGGCTGGTGAACGCCCGGCTGCAGCTGCGCCCCTACCAGCGCCCGCACTTCGAGGTGGCGGTCGCGGCGCAGGTCTCGCCCGCCGGGCCGCGGGCGGCCGGGCGGTTCGGCTGCTCGCTGCTGTCGCTCGGTGCGACGAGCCTGGGCGGGTTCGACGCGCTCGGCTATCACTGGGGGATCATGCGGGAACGCTCGGCCGAGTACGGCACCACCGTGCGCAGGGACGACTGGCGGCTGGTCGGGCCGATGCACCTGGCCGAGACGCGGGAGCGGGCGGCGGCGGAGGTGGCGTTCGGGCTGCCGCAGTGGGTGGACTACTTCCGCCGGGTGGCCGCCCTGCCCCTCGCGCCCGACGGCGTGGACGACCCCGATGGCCTGGTCGAGGCCATGAACGGCACCGGGCTCGCGGTGATCGGCACCCCGGACGACGCCGTCGCCCAGATCCGGCGGCTGCAGGAGAGGTCCGGCGGCTTCGGCGCGTACCTGCTGATGGGGCACGAGTGGGCCGACACGGCCGCCACCCACAGGTCGTACGAGCTGTTCGCCCGCTATGTCGCCCCGGTGTTCCAGGGGTCGGCCGTCACGACGGAGGCCAGCAGGGACTGGGCGGCGGCCAACCGGGGCGAGTTCATCGGCGCGGCCGGGGCCGCGATCACCTCCGCGATGCAGCGGCATCAGGAGGAGCACCAGGAGGAGAGACAGGGCTGATGAAAGCCGTTCGCAAGATTCAGCGCGCATAATCCGGCTATGCCGTCGATATCTGAGCTGAGAGCAGGAGATCCCGCCAGTCTCGGAGGCTATGAGATCCGGGGACGGCTGGGCGAGGGCGGGCAGGGCGTCGTCTATCTGGGCGTCGACGAGCAGGGGGCCCAGGCGGCCGTCAAGTGGCTGCGCCCGCACCTGGCCGGCGACGAGGTGGCGGCCGAGCGGTTCGCCCGGGAGGCGGCGGCGGCCCGGCGGGTCGCCCCGTTCTGCACCGCGAAGGTGCTGGCCACCGGCGTGCACGAGCAGCAGCCGTTCATCGTCAGCGAGTACGTGGACGGCCCGCCCCTGCAGCGCGTCGTGGCCCAGGAGGGCCCGCGCTCGGAGTCCGCCCTGCACCGGCTGGCCATCGGCACCGCCACCGCCCTCGCCGCGATCCACCAGGCCGGCATCGTGCACCGCGACTTCAGCCCGAACAACGTGATCCTGGGCGGCGAGGGCCCGCGCGTGATCGACTTCGGCATCGCCAGGGCGCTCGACGCCACCTCGACGATCACCTCCATGCCCGTGGGCACCCCGGCGTTCATGGCGCCCGAGCAGATCCTCGCGCACCCGGTGGGACCGGCGGCCGACATGTTCGCCTGGGCGAGCACGATGGTGTTCGCGGCCAGCGGCGCGGGCCCGTTCGAGGCCGAGACCGTGCCGGCGATCATCAACCGGGTGCTGCACGCCGAGCCGGACCTGGCCCGGCTGACCGGGCCGCTGCGCGAGCTCGTGGCGGCTTGCCTGTCGAAGGACCCGTCCCGCCGGCCGACGGCCGAGCAGGTGATCCTCCGGCTGCTGGAGCACCCGGCGTCCAACCCGGAGGAGCTGCGGCAGGCGGCGGCCGTCGTCGGCGCCGACCCCCGATGGCGCCCGCCCGCCGCCCCGCCGC